>NZ_JASTLC010000001.1:344166-688333 GCF_030499575.1 Streptomyces sp. DG2A-72 | reverse complement strand
CCAGGTCTTCTCCCAGGTGCTGACCAAACTCCTGGAGGAGGAACAGCGGATCTCGCCGAGCTTCGAAGCGATCCTCACCGCATGCCAGGCCTGTTTCAACAAGCCGTTCAAAGAACGCGTCTACCGGAGTCTGCTCGGCTATCACGACCAGGTGCGGGTGGAGCGGATCGGCCGTATCAGAAGCACCCGGGAGACCCTGTTCGAACTCGCCACGACCACACCCCGCAACCATCGGGGCCCGGTCTTCGTGGCCCGCAACTGCGGGCAGTACGAGCAGTTTTTCGAAGTGCTGGGGGCCACGCGGGCGGAGTGGGACGAGGAGGCCTCGGGGCTGTCCGCGGACCTGCTGCCCCTGGAGACCGTCGACCTCGGCCCGTCGACCCCGCCACCCGCGCCGAGTCCCAGACTGAACAGATGGCCGCAGGGCTGGGAGTCGTCGACCTGGCCGCCCACGGACGAGTTCCTGGAGGAGGTGCGGCGCAAGGCCTTCGACTTGGCCAGGACACAGGACGACCGGCAGATGAAAAGCATGGAATTCCAGGGTGCGTTGCACAACGGTTTGGATTTCCGGCGAACGCTGCGCAGCCACTACAAAGGGCAGCCCAAGCTGTACGTACGGCAGGAGCGGCGGTCTCAGAGATTCGTTGCCGACCACGCCGAGCCCATGGTCTGGCTCTCCGACGCCTATGAGTCGGGCGACCTCAGCGATCCTTCTCACATGATGGAATACATACTGGCGGGAACCGAGCCCGAACCGACACTGGTGGCCGAATGGTTCTGCGGCAAGAGGCTGGACTTGCCGCAGAGGGATTACAAGAACCGGTACGGGGAGCCGGTCAAAGTGAGCGCGTGGGACATCCACGGGCGGGCGAACTTCAACGGCTGGGTGCTCACCATGGAGGAGATCCGCAACCAGCTCGGGGACGACCTGACCAGCAGGATGCCGCAGCATGCGACCCTGCTGAACCTCGATCTGCACAGCCTGCGGCTGCCCGGGGTGCAGGGGCCCGAACTCGACTGGGGCCGATGGTGGGAAGTTCTCCTCGCGGTGGCTCTCCAGTACGCCAAGGAGGCGATCCTGCTGATCGCCCCACATCACTTCGTGGTGCCCGCCCACATCAACGCGCAGGCGGCGGCGAGCGGCAAGCGGATCGCCCACATCTCCACCGCCGGGTTCACCCGTGAGGAACTGCGCAAGATGGGCATCGCATATTTCCTCGAACACCGGTATCCGAAGAAACGGCTCGATGCCAACGACCCCGTGCACCGCGCCTATCTCGTGGACCGGTTCTCGGACGTCATGAAGCAGTTCTGGGGGTGAGCGGCGGGCCTCGAGGTTCCCCTGGCTGACCTCGATCACCACGTGTTAACAAGAACCATGACCGCACACGAAGGACCCGGCACGCACCGCACCTACGACGCCGTCATCGTCGGCGGCGGCCACAACGGGCTCGTCGCCGCCGCCTACCTGGCCCGCGCCGGACGCTCCGTGCTGGTGCTGGAGCGGCTGGACCACACCGGGGGCGCCGCCGTGTCCACCCGCCCGTTCGCGGGCGTCGACGCCCGGCTGTCGCGCTATTCGTACCTGGTCAGCCTGTTGCCGAAGAAGATCGTGCGGGATCTGGGGCTGGACTTCCGGGTACGCGGGCGCACCATCTCGTCGTACACGCCCGTGGAGCGGGACGGCCGGCCCACGGGACTCCTCGTCGGCGGCGGCGAGCGGCGCACCCGGGAGGCCTTTGCCCGGCTCACCGGCGGCGAGACCGAGTACCAGGCCTGGCAGCGGTTCTACGGCATGACCGGCCGCGTCGCCGAGCGGGTCTTCCCGACCCTCACCGGACCGCTGCCCACCCGCGACGAACTGCGCCGCCGCGTCGACGACGAGGAGGCCTGGCGCACCCTCTTCGAGGAACCCGTCGGTGTCGCGATCGAGGACCGCTTCACCGACGACCTGGTCCGGGGCGTCGTCCTCACCGACGCCCTGATCGGGACCTTCGCCGACGCCCACGACGCCTCGCTGCGGCAGAACCGCTGCTTCCTCTACCACGTGATCGGCGGCGGCACGGGCGCCTGGGACGTACCCGTCGGCGGCATGGGTGCCCTCACCGACGCCCTGGCCGCCGCGGCACGGCACGCGGGCGCCGTCCTCGCCACCGGCCACGAGGTGGAACGGATCGCCACGGACGGCCGTACCGCCGAGATCACCTACCGGACGGCCGACGGCGAAGGCGTCGCCGTCGCCCGGCACGTCCTGGTGAACGCCTCACCTCAAGCGCTCGCCGCCCTCACCGGCGACCAGCCGCCCGCCCCCGCCGAGGGCGCCCAGCTCAAGGTGAACATGCTGCTCAAGAGGCTGCCGAAGCTCCGCGACAGCTCCGTCGATCCGCGGGAGGCGTTCTCCGGCACCTTCCACATCGCCGAGGGCTACGAGCAACTGGCCGCCGCGCATGCCCAGGCCGCCGCCGGTGAGCTGCCCGCCGCCCCGCCCTCCGAGATCTACTGCCACTCGCTCACCGACCCGACCATCCTCGGGCCGGAACTCGTCGACCGCGGCTACCAGACGCTCACCCTGTTCGGCCTGCACACGCCGGCCCGGCTGTTCGCAGGGGACAACGAAGCCGTACGCGACGAACTGCTGAAGTCGACGCTGGCCCAGCTGGACGCCCACCTGGCCGAACCGCTCGCCGACTGTCTGGCGACGGACGAGGAAGGGCGGCCCTGCATCGAGGCGAAGACCCCGCTCGACCTGGAGCGGGACCTGCGGTTGCCCGGCGGCAACATCTTCCACCGCGAACTCGCCTGGCCGTACGCCCAGGACGGCACCGGCCGCTGGGGCGTGGAGACCCCGCACGCCAATGTGCTGCTGTGCGGGGCGGGCGCGGTGCGCGGGGGAGGGGTGAGCGGGGTGCCCGGGCACAACGCGGCGATGGCGGTGCTGGAGAGCCCGGTCGGCTGACCGGTTCAGGCCAGCATGCCGCCGTCCACCGGCAGTACCGCGCCCGTGACGTAGGAGGCCCGGTCGCTCAGCAGCCACGCCGCGGCCTGCGCGATCTCGTCCGGGTCGGCGGAGCGGCCCAGCGGGGTCTGCGCGTTGAGCTGGTCGACGACGCCAGGGGTGTTCGTCTCCCACGCGTCGATCATCGCGGTCAGCGTCGTGCCGGGCGCGATGGCGTTGACGCGAATGCCTTCCGGACCATAGGTGGCGGCCGCCGACGCGGTCAGGCTGTTGACGGCCCGCTTCGCCGCGCCATACGCGGGCAGTATCGGGTTGGCCCGCAGGCTGCCGACGCTGGATGTGTTGACGATCGCCCCGGTCTTGGCGGTGGCCCGGATGGCGGCGATCTCCGCGTTCATGGCCAGCCAGGGACCCTTGAGGTTGACCGCGAAGACGTGGTCGAAGTCGGCCTCCGCCAGCTGGTCCAACGGGCCGGGTTGCTGGATCGTCGCCCCGTTGTTGAAGGCCACGTCGAGCCTGCCGTACAGCTCGACGGCCCGATCGACCGCGGCCCGGACGCTCGCAGGGTCGGCCAGGTCGCACCGGACGTGGTCTGCGGTGCCGCCGGCGGCCCGGATCTCCTCGGTCACCGCCTTGAGCTCCGCCTCCGTGCGCGCCGCCAGGAGCACCCGGGCGCCTTCCCGGGCGAACAGCCGGGCCGCGGCGGCGCCGATGCCGCGACCGGCGCCGGTGATGAAGGCGACCTTGTCGGTGAGCAGGCCGGATGTCGTGATGGTGCTGGTCTGTGTGGTGGTCATACCGTCGAGCCTGCGTCCGGCTGCCGAGCGCATCCAGGCACCGGCGGTACCTGGATGCGGCTCCCGGTTCCCCCGCACACTGAAGGCGTGGACCGACGACAACTGGCCGATTTCCTGCGCGGCAGGCGCGAGCGCATCACCCCCGCCGACGTGGGCCTGCCCGCCGGAACGCGCCGCCGGACCCCGGGGCTGCGCCGCGAGGAGGTGGCGCAGCTGGCGTACATCTCGACCGAGTACTACACGCGGCTGGAGCAGGCCCGCGGCCCGCACCCCTCCCGCGAGGTGCTGGCCCAGATCGCCCGCGCCCTGCGCCTCTCGGACCCCGAGCGCGACCACCTCCACCACCTCGCCGGAACCCTGCCCGCGCCACGGCCCGGTCCCTCGCGGGAGGTGCGGCAGAGCATCGTCGACCTGCTGCACCGGCTACCGCAGGCCGCGGCGTTCGTGATCTCGGCGACGTACGAGGTCATCGCCTGGAACGACCTGGCGGCCGCCCTGATGGAGGACTTCTCCGCGCTGTCCCGGCGCGACCGGAACCTGATCCGGCGTGGTTTCCTCGGCCCGAACCATGACGGACGGTCGTTGTACGGCATTTCGGACGCGGACGAGTTCGCCGCGTCCGCGGCCAACGATCTGCGCGCCGCCGCGGCCCGCTACCCGGACGACCCCGAAGTGACCGGGCTGGTCGAGGAACTCCTCGACGGAAGCGAGGAGTTCGCCCGGCTCTGGGCCGAGCACTGTGTGATCGCCCGGCCCACCCTGGTCAAGACCTTCGACCACCCGCTGGTCGGCCCCGTCACCGTCAACTGCGATGTCCTGGACATCACCGACCTGGACCAGCGGGTCGTCATCTACACCGCCACGCCCGGCTCGCCGTCCGAGGAGGCGCTGCGGCTGCTGTCGGTCGTGGGGACGCAGCGCCTGGACGTGCCGGGCTGAGCCGGCGTCAGTCGGCGGACCTGGTCCAGCCCGTCGCCTCGATGCGGGCCGAGTCCGCCGGGCGGGCGTCGTCGAAGAGGACGTCCTGGGCTGTCCGCACGCACACTCCGTCGACGTACGCCCCCCGGCCGACGTACCGCCGGTCGGTGGTGTAGCGCCAGCGGAGAGAGAGCTGCCGCGCGGGCGGGAGGTCGGCCATGAGGCGGTGCCAGACGCGGCCCGACCAGCCGGTCACGGAACCCGCCGGGTGCTCCTGCGGCTCCTCGGCGTGGCGCGTCGTGGTGAAGGGGAGGGGCTGCCAGGTGGCTCCGCCGTCGGTCGTGGATTCCAGGACGAGGACGTCCGAACGGGGTTCGGTGTCCCACCACAGGACGCAGCCGAGTCGTGCGGCGCCTGTGGTGGTGTCGAGGGCGGGGAGTGCGAGTGTCGCGGACGGGTTGTTCGCCATGCCCGAGAACCAGGCGGTACGTCCGCGCACCGGGCGGATCGGCACCGCGCGCGCCATGTTGTTCGCGGCGGCGACCCGGGGTGCGGAGCCGGATCGCCAACTGCGCACGGGATGCACGGAGTTGCCGAGTACGACGAGGAAGGAGTCGGTCGTCGGATCCAGGACCAGCGAGGTGCCGGTGAAACCGGTGTGGCCCGCGGTGCGTGGAGTGGCCATCGCGCCCATGTACCAGTGCTGGTAGAGCTCGAAGCCGAGGCCGTGCTCGTCGCCGGGGAAGGCGGTGTTGAAGTCGGTGAACATCAGCTCCACCGACTCCGGTTCGAGGATGCGGGCCCGGCCGTAGGCGCCGCCGCCCAGCAGCGTCCGACCGAGGACCGCGAGATCCCACGCGTTCGAGAACACCCCGGCGTGGCCCGCGACTCCGCCGAGGCTGAAGGCGTTTTCGTCGTGCACCTCGCCCCACACCAGGCCTCGCTCCAGCCCCGACCAGGGTTTGCGCGCGTCCTCCGTCGCCGCGATCTTCGGCTTCCAGGAGGCGGGCGGGTTGTAGCGGGTGCGGCGCATGCCGAGCGGGGCGGTGATCTCCTCGCGGAGCAGGGTGTCGAGGGTGCGGCCGGTGACGTGCTCCAGGACCAGCTGGAGTGAGATCAGGTTGAGGTCCGAGTAGAGGTAGGTGCTGCCCGGCGGGTTGAGGGGCGCCTCGTTCCAGATGAGTTGGAGCTTCTCCTCGTATGTCGGTGCGCTGTAGAGCGGGATCCAGGAGCGGAACCCCGAGGTGTGGGTGAGGAGTTGGCGGATCGTGATGTCCTGCTTGCCCGCGGCGCCGAACTCCGGGAGGTACGAGGCGACCTTCGCCTCCAGTTCCAGGGCGCCCCGTTCGATCTGCTGCACGGCGAGGATCGAGGTGAACAGCTTGGAGACGGAGGCCAGGTCGAAGACGGTGTCCTCGGCCATGGCGAGCTGCTGCCCGGCAGGGAACTCGACGCCGGTGTCCGTCTTCTCGTCGTACGCCGAGTAGCGCACCGCCATGCCGATCGGCTCGTGCAGGGCCACCGTGCCGCCACGCCCGGCGAGCAGCACGGCGCCCGCGTACCAGGGGTACTTGGGGGAGGGGCCGAGGAAGGTCTCCGCGTCGGTGACGAGTTGACGCAGGTGGGCGGGGAGCAGACCGGCGCGTTCGGGGGAGCCGTGCCGCAGGGTGGGGTGGCGGCCATGGGGTACGGCGGCTTCGGCGGGTCCGGCGGGAAACGGGGCGATGGCCAGCGACCCGCCCACGGCCAGTGTCCGTCGGGCCAGTTGACGGCGGGTCAGTCCGCCCCGTCTGCCCGGCACTGCCTCTTCGGTCATCGACGAACCTCCCGCTGAGCCATCTGAAAGTATCTTTCCGGATTGCCCTTGCGCAGTGAAACTTTCATGTCAGGCGTGTCGGGTGTCAACGGGCGTCGGCCGGAAAAGATCTGACGGAACGTCAGAAAAGGCCTTCCGTCGTCCGGAGGACTGCGGCATCCTGCGCCCATGCAGACGGAGCTGAGCAAGAAACTGGGAGTCGAGCACGCCATTTTCGGCTTCACGCCGTTCCCCGCCGTTGCCGCGGCCATCAGCCGGGCCGGCGGCTTCGGAGTGCTCGGCGCGGTCCGCTACACGGCCCCCGACGACCTCAAACGCGACCTCGACTGGATCGAGGCACACGTCGACGGTATGCCGTACGGCCTCGACGTCGTCATGCCCGCCAAGAAGGTCGAGGGTGTCACCGAGGCCGACGTCGAGGCGATGATTCCGGACACGCACCGGCAGTTCGTGCGGGACACCCTCGCCAAGTACGGGGTGCCGGAGCCGGCCGAGGGCGAGGCGTCCGGCTGGCGCATCACCGGATGGATGGAGCAGGTCGCCCGCGCTCAACTCGATGTCGCCTTCGACTATCCGATCAAGCTGCTCGCCAACGCCCTCGGTTCCCCGCCCGCCGACGTGGTGGCCCGCGCCCACGACCGGGACGTCCTCGTCGCCGCGCTCGCGGGCAGCGCCCGGCATGCCAGGAAGCACCAGGAGGGGGGCATCGACATCGTCGTGGCGCAGGGCTACGAGGCGGGCGGCCACACCGGCGAGATCGCCTCCATGGTCCTCACACCCGAGGTCGTCGAGGCCGTCGACCCGCTGCCGGTGCTGGCCGCGGGCGGCATCGGCAGCGGACAGCAGGTGGCGGCCGCTCTGGCGCTCGGGGCGCAGGGCGTGTGGCTGGGCTCCATATGGCTGACCACCACAGAGGCCGACCTCCACTCGGCCGCCCTCACCCGCAAACTGCTCGCCGCCGGTTCCGGTGACACCGTCCGTTCCCGTGCCCTGACCGGGAAGCCCGCGCGCCAGTTGCGCACGGACTGGACCGACGCCTGGGACGACCCGGACGGGCCCGGCACCCTGCCCATGCCGTTGCAGGGGCTGCTCGTCGCGGACGCCGTCTCACGCATTCAGAAGCACGAGGTCGAACCGCTGCTGGGCACGCCCGTCGGGCAGATCGTCGGCCGGATGACCAGCGAACGCAGCGTCCAGGCCGTCTTCGACGACCTCACCCGAGGCTTCGAGCGGGCCGTCGACCGCATCAACCGCATCGCCGGAAGGAGCGGACAGTCGTGACCACCGGATTCTGGGCCCAGGCCGCCGAAGACCCCAGCCGTACAGTGCTCATCGCGCCGGACGGCGACCCCTGGACCGCGGGCCGCCTCCACACCGCGGCCAACCAACTGGTGCACGGCCTGCGCGCGGCCGGACTGGAACGCGGCGACGCCTTCGCGGTCGTCCTGCCGAACGGTCCCGAGTTCTTCACCGCGTATCTGGCCGCCACCCAGGCCGGGTTCTACCTCGTCCCCATCAACCACCACTTCGTCGGCCCCGAGATCGCCTGGATCGTCGCCGACTCCGGCGCCAAGGTGCTCCTCGCCCACGAACGGTTCGCCGGCCCCGCGCGTCAGGCCGCCGACGAGGCGGGCCTGCCGCCCTCCCACCGGTACGCCGTCGGGACGGTGGAGAGCTTCCGGCCGTACGCCGAACTCCTCGACGGACAACCGGAGTCCGCACCTGCTGACCGCACCCTCGGCTGGGTCATGAACTACACGTCGGGCACCACCGGCCGCCCCCGCGGCATCCGCCGCCCCCTGCCCGGCAAGCTCCCGGAAGAGTCCTACCTCGGCGGCTTCCTCGGCATCTTCGGCATCCAGCCGTTCGACGACAACGTGCACCTCGTCTGCTCGCCGCTCTACCACACCGCCGTACTCCAATTCGCGGGCGCGTCCCTGCACATCGGTCACCGTCTCGTCCTGATGGACAAGTGGACGCCCGAGGGGATGCTCCGCCTGATCGACACCCACCGGTGCACACACACCCATATGGTCCCGACACAGTTCCACCGGCTGCTCGCATTGCCGGACCACACAAGGCGGTCGTACGACGTGTCGTCCATGCGGCACGCCATCCACGGCGCCGCCCCCTGCCCCGACCACGTCAAACGGGCCATGATCGACTGGTGGGGGGACTGTGTCGAGGAGTACTACGCCGCCAGCGAGGGGGGCGGCGCCTTCGCGACGGCCGAGGACTGGCTCAAGAAGCCCGGCACGGTCGGCAAGGCCTGGCCCATCAGCGAACTCGCGATCTTCGACGACGACGGCACCAGGCTGCCGCCGGGCGAACTCGGCACCGTCTACATGAAGATGACCACGGGCGGCTTCGCCTACCACAAGGACGAGAGCAAGACCCGCAGGAACCGCATCGGCGACTTCTTCACCGTCGGCGACCTCGGCCTCCTCGACGAGGACGGATATCTCTTCCTCCGCGACCGCAAGATCGACATGATCATCTCGGGTGGGGTCAACATCTACCCCGCCGAGATCGAGTCCGCGCTGCTCGCCCACCCCGCCGTCGCCGACGCCGCCGCCTTCGGCATCCCGCAAGACGACTGGGGCGAGGAGGTCAAGGCCGTCGTCGAACCGGCCCCCGGCCATGAACCCGGTCCCGATCTCGCCGCCGCGATCCTCGATCACTGCGCCGAGCACCTCGCGGGCTACAAGCGGCCCAAGAGCGTCGACTTCGTCGCGGAGATGCCGCGGGATCCCAACGGGAAGCTGTACAAGCGGAGGTTGCGGGATCCGTACTGGGAGGGACGTACGCGGCCGGTGTGAGCGGACGTGTTGTGGGCCCGTCCCCTGTGGGACGGACCCACATCGCCGTCACCGGTGTTCGGTCACCCGCATCACCCGCAGGGCGGGCGAGGACAGGATGTCCTTCTCGCAGAACCGCGCGGTCACCCACTTCTCGCCCGAGAACAACCGGGTCTGGTCGCTGAAGTGGGGCGAGTTCGGGTTCGAGGACTGGGAGTACGTCAGGAGCGTGCGGGCCACCGGACAGCGGCTGCCGTCCCAGCCCACGGCCTGGATGTGGCTGGAGCCGAAGGAGACGTCCCGGTAGCCGCCCTTCGCCGTGTCCCAGACGGGCTCGATCTTGTTCAACACGCCCAGGGACTCGGTGCCACCGCCCACGGCCAGGCGCTGCCCCTTTCGCACGACGTACTGGTGGTCCCCGAGCCGCGCGTCCAGCGGGATGCCCGCCGCGCGCAGCTCCGCCACGGCGTCGGCGAGGGCCGTGGTGAAGCCCGGTGCGTCGGTGTTGAGCGTGTTCGGGGTGCCGACCGGGTCTGCCGGTGAGAACGGGACCTTCCAGAGCTGCGTGGACGGCACGGCGGCGCGCAGCTTGTGCCAGAACCGGTCGAAGAGCAGCGCACCCCGGCTGTCGCTGTTCATCGTGCGGTCCCAGGACTTCAGCACACCGCAGGCTCGGCTCACGTCAACTGCGGTGCCTCCACTGCCGGTTGCTGCCCCTCCTGGAAGTGCCGCGCACGCCCGTGCCGCGTCGGTCGCGGCCAGCTCGCCCGCGGTCGAGCGGTTCGCGAACTGCTGCCGCTGAAGATGCCGGACGGTGAGCCCGCCCTCGCCGCCATGTCCGCGGCATCGGCGACGGCGCCACGGGTCCGCACGGAAGCAGCCGTACGGACCGGGCCGAAGACCCGCTCATAGCCGGTGACCTGCTGGTCGAGGTTGGTCAACCAGGCGCTGTCATTGGAGTTCGCCGCGCGGCTGGCGGCTTTACTGGAGTCGACGGGAGCCGCTGATGGCCGGGCGTGAACTCAGCAGGGAGGAACGCGGCTTGTTCAACTCGGCATTCACCGCACCCGTGTGTACCCGCGCGGTGCAGGGCTACGAACAGCAGTACGCCACCGTGTGCCCGCTGCCCGTAGCGGTGCCCGCCGCGGGCATGGCCCTCCAGCCGTCCATCCGGGCAGCGCTGCCGGCCACCCTGCGCACCGGGCTGATGGGGTGGCTGGACGCGAACGAGGCCGTGCGCGTCGCGATGGGACTCAACGCTGCCGCTCTCGCTGCCGTCGTGCGGCCCGGCCTGCTCTTCGCCCTCCAAAGCGATGTCCTGAGGCTTCAGGACAGCGGGCTGACCGTGGCGCCGCGAGCCCTGGACAAGACGGTCAAAGGCGGCACTGAGCAGAACACCGCCATCCAGAAAGCGGCCGTTCAACTCGGGCGCTGGCTGCCCAGCACCGGCGGCATTAGGGTCCGTCTTCAAACGGAGTCCGCCTCGGGATCGGCCGAGGGCGTGATCGTCCGGTTCGTCCGGCCGGTGGATCCCCCTGATCTGCTGGAGGGCCCGGGTGAACACGCCGTCCAGGGCGTAGCGGCGGAAGCGGATGTAGACCGTCTGCCATGGCCCGTAGCGTTCCGGCCGGTCGCGCCAGGAGGTCCCGGTCCGGATCTTATTAGAACTCCGTTAGGTCTTCCGATAAGTGCTGATCAAGAGCATGTTGGGGGTGTGGACGCACATGAAGTGAACCGCATGCGGGCGGCGTTGGCGTTCTTCGTGGCCGACGTGTTCGCATCGGTGCCGCGCAAGGATCAGCGGGCGAAGGGCGACTGCTATCTGCGGGGGCTGATGCTGGACGGGCGCCGCAAGTCGATCCAGGCGATGGCGGAGCGGCTGCCGGACGGCAACTTACAGCGGCAACATCAGGAGCCCAGTGACGACCGTGTGGACGTGTCGGCCGAGCTTGCCGAAGAACCCCCGCACCGCGAAGGCCACCAAGATGCCCCGCAGAACCTCACCGGCGGTGGACGCTGACGGCATAGCCGCCGCCATCGTAAGAGTCGGCGTCCCAGGTGGCGAAGCGGTCGACGAAGGTGAGGCCGGCTGCGGCGCAGTAGTCGTCGTATTCCGACAGGGTGATGCTGGGTGGCACGGGCAGGTGGGCTTCGTCCAGGCCGAAACCGGCGACGATCAAACCGCCCGGACGCAGGGCCGCGGCCAGGCGCTCGACCGCCGTGGCCTCGGTGCCAGCGGCGAGCAACGGGAAAACGTTGCCTGCGGCGATCACGAGATCGAAGTACGGTGAAATGCCGAGCAAGTCCGGGTCGAACCCGGTCAAATCGACTTGGAACCAGGGCAGTTCCGGCGCCTGTTTCTGCGCCACTGCCAGCATCGACGCATCAAGATCCACTCCGACGCAGTCGTAGCCGAGCTCCGCAAGCCGGATCATGACCCGTCCGGTACCGCACCCGGCGTCCAGCACCCGCGCTCCGGCAGGCACGAGTGCTGCGCAGAACCGCGCCTCACCGTGCACATCCTTCCCGCTACCGGCCAGGGCCGCGAACCGTTCAGCGTAGTCCTGTCCGGACGTCCCCCCAGTCAACTCCTCCCAACGGCTCATGAGGGCAACTATAGGTCGACCATGTGCCGCTCGAAGATGCGACTGAGCTCACGGCGCTGGCCTCGCCGCCTGCTGGCACACCTGGACGACGACATACGGAGACGTGAACGCCTGGGCGGGCATCCTCGACAAGGATGAACCGGGTTACCTGGGTCCTGGACCGAGCCCCCGTTCGGCGAGACGGTGCACCCCGGCGAGGACGGCCCCGACCGACACCGAAGGTCAGGCGTGTGCCATCGAAGTAGTTGTCGAGGCCGCTGCCTGGATGCGCGTACACCTTCGAGCTGGCTTGCTGAACCTGCAGCTGGTTTGAGCTGGGCGGCGAGGGACACAAGGACTGTGGCGTCCATGCCGGGCCGGGCGAGGGCTAGCTCGTCCAGCTGTGGGCCACGTCGACCACGACCCGGTCGGCCAACTGGAGCACGCGGAACGGCAGTCGGGCGCGCACACCGAGACCGACCTGCGTCTGGCCCTCGAAGGTGCCGCCGAACCGAGTGTCCCGGAAGGTGCTGTACCCGCTGATATTCACGCCGGGCAGGGACTCGCCCACCTCGCCCGGGTAGGTCGGCACGCCGGCCTCCAGGTGGGCTGCGCGTGGGCTTCGGCGTTCGGCGCTGCGTATGAGGAGAGCCGCAATGTCTGGTGCGGTGATCGCGGTGAGCTCGTCGGTGCTGAGGTGGCTGAGCCAGTCGGGGAAGGCGCCGAAGGCGGGTTCGGGATAGGGGCAATGAGCGGCCAGGGCAATGGCGGCAGCGCGGTCGTGGATGCCCATGCTGGAGGCGTAGCACGCAGCGGGCGTGTCGACACCGTACTTGACCATGGCGGGAAGGGTGGTGAGTCGGCCTTCGTGTGAGGTGCCGCGGCGTAGTTCAAGGAGTGTCGAGCACGACGGTGGTCTTCGTGATACCGGCCGTGTGCAGCGCGCTCTTGTGCCGGTCGTGGATGTCCGTCGGTGGAAGGCCAGCAATCCAGTCGGCTGCGGCGGGGGCGATGGCGGCGACGGGAACCTTTTTCTTGCGGGCGCCCCGCTGAAGTTCCAAGACCGTGGTGGCTGCGGTCAGGACAAGTTCCTGCAATTCGTGCCAGTTGTCGCGATCGAGGAGTGCGGGGCGTTCCTCGAGAGCGGTGGCGATGCGGTCGGCGGCCGTGAGGGCGTCGATGCCTCCTTGGACGCTCAGACCGGTGCGGACGATGCCGGCACGGATGGCGCGATCGGGCAGGCGTTGGCTGATGGTCCGGACGCGGCGTGCGGAGAAGCGGACCAGCGGTTGAAGCGACCAGTGGCGGGCGCCGAGTTGGTGAGCGGCCAGGGTGTAGCCGAGAGGTGCCTGTGCGGCCCGTTCGAGGAGGCCTTGGTCGGGGGTGTCTACGACCTCTTCGGCGAGCTGGGCGAGCACGCTCTCCGTCTCGGCGAGCAGCTGGTCCAAGGCCCTGGAGCCGATCCGGACAGACGGCCCGTCCGCCGCTCTCCCCAGCGGTCCGGCGCTGTTAGCCCATGTCGACGATCGCCTTGACCATTTCCGGCACCTCGATGACGAGCTCGGCAGCGGCGAGGTGTACCAACTGGCCCGCAGTGAACTGTCCTTGATCGTCAAACTGATCTCATCGCGCCGCTACGACGGCCGGACCGTGGACTACTTGCATGCGATGGCGTCCGAGGCGGCGCGGCAGGTCGCGTGGGCGGCCTTCGACCAGAGCCGCCCCGGCGTCGCACAACGCTTCTTCGACGGCTCCCTCCGCGCCTCCGCCGAGGCCGGCGATCCGATCAGCGGGGCCTATGCGCTCTCGTTCGCCGCGATCCAGTGCTACTCCACCCCCGGGCACGCGGGCAGGGCGGTATCGCTCCTTCAGACGGCGCAAGAGCAGGTGAGGCGGAAGGCGACTCCACGGATGCACGCCATGCTGGCGGCTCGCACCGCCCGCGCCCTGTCGAAGACCGGCGCGAAGAAGGCGTGCGCCCGGCAACTCGACATCGCCCGCAAGGCGCTGGGCAAAGGCCCCCATGACGACGACCCGAAGACGCTGTACTGGGTGGACTAGGGCGTTATGGAGTCTGTCAACCTGTTCCAACCCGAAAGTGTCTCAGCACGCCGCTGCCTGGCCGCATGACGAAGCCTTCGGCCAGGCAGGGCTGTTCACGAGTGGGTCTGACCAGCGCGTTCCCGAGCCCTCCAAGATCGTTCCCCAACCCGATCAAGATCGTTCCCCCGCCTCTGCTGCGGTCGGCTTGAGCTGGGTGGCCCTGGGCATCGGCAGCGGCGGCCCGGCCCGCTGGATCAAGACCGCACAGACACTTCGGCTCCGCGAGCTCTCCCCGAGGTGTGCGCCACCGCCTCGACCGTCAACAGCAGAAGTCGCAGATGAACGCCGTGAACAGGGCGGTGGGATATGCCCTGTTCACGACAGGCTGCTTGTGGAGGCGCCGGTGGCCCGCCACGCATCGACCTGACCAGCCAGGGTCAGGGGCTGGGCCGCTCGTCCACGACCTCGATCAGCTTGCCGGTGCGGGGGTTCGTCGTCAGCTCGGCGGGGCGCACCCACTCCACTGTGATCGGGTGGATGGTGCCCCGGCGGACCGCGCGGGGATACGGCGGACTGGCCGCGTACACGGCGTCGATAACCGCCTGGTCCAGACCGTCCGGGGCCTGCTCCTGCGCAGCCAGCCGCAGCACCAGTCCATCCCTGCCCTCCCAGCGACGCGCGACCAGCTGCATTCCGGTCACCACCCCGTCCCGGTCGGCCCGGGCGATGACGTTGCGGACCTCGCCGGGGCGCAGCACGTCCGGGCCGACCTTCACGGCGTCCTCGGAGCGGCCCAGCAAGCGGAACTGCTTCCGCTCCACATCGGTCCACTCGGCACGGTCACCGACCGGGTAGCGGATGACAGGCATCAGCGTCCGGGACGTGTTGGTCGCGATCACCCGGCCCGGCATGCCGGCCCGGGTGATCGGCTCGCCGGTTGCCTCGTCGAGCAGCTCGATGAGGCTGTAGGGCGCGAGTGACTCGTGTACCCGCACGTCGTCGCCGGGGACGGGTGCGCCGAGCGGGCCGCCGTCGACCGCGGCGTATCCGAGCGACCCCACGGTGGCCTTGGGGAATGCCTGAGCAAGCACCGAGCGGACATCGTCGAAGAGCGGCTCGCCGGCGAAGAGCAGCCGTTCGACCGAGTCGGCGACCTCACCGCGCTCGATCAACAGGTCGGCCAGCCGGACCAGCGTCGACGCCATACCGCAGGTGACATTGACGCCGAACTCCTTGAACACGGAGGCGACGAACTCCACCGGCGCCGCACCGGCGATCGGCAGCCGCAGATTCTCGATGGGGGCGTGCGTCAACACGTCGTTCATAAAGGCAAAGCCGCTGTACAACTCGCCGGCGAAGAACAGATTGGCTACTCGGTGGCCGGGGCGCACCCCTGCCCGCACCAGCCCGGTGCCGAACGCGACGACGGCATCGGTGTTCTCCTCCTCGTCCCACGGGGAGAACTTCGGCGCGCCGGTGGTGCCGCCGGACTTGTACACGATTCCGTTTGTCAACGGCCTGGTAAGCAGCCGGTTGCCCGGGAAGGTGTTCGCGTCCCAGAAGGCCTCCTGATCCACGACGGGGAGCTGGGTGAGGTCGGTGATCACCTCGGGCAGGTCACGGTAGAGATCAGCGTAGAACGGTGAGTTGCGGCGGGCGTAGTCGACCAGCACCGGCAAGGGCTTCGCTGGCACCTGAACCTCTCTTCACAGTCGGCGGAACAACGGACGGGTACTCAGACCTGGTCGAGCAGCTCGGTCAGGGCGGCCCGGTCGACCTTGCCGTTCGTGGTGAGCGGCAGCGTGTCGATCGCGCGCACGCCCATGGGGATCATGTAGTCGGGAAGTGAACGGGACAGGACCCTCCGCAGGTCGTCCGGCACCCCGTCCGGCGCGACCAGCACTGCCTGCAGGGTCCGGGTCACTCCTTCGCCGTGCACCAGCGCGACCGCCTGGAGGACGCCGGGGTGCGCCTCCAGGGCGCGCTCGATCTCCTCGAGCTCGATGCGCTGCCCGTTGAGCTTCACCTGGCGGTCGGCACGTCCCAGGAACTCCATCTCGCCGGCCGGGTTGACGCGGGCGAGGTCCCCCGTGCGGTAGATCCGCCGGGGTCTGCCGTCCTCGGTCCGGATCGTGATAAACCGTTCGTCTGTCAGATCGGGGCGGCCGACGTAGCCGATCGACAGGCCTGGGCCCGACACACAGATCTCGCCGGTCTCGCCCGGCGCCACCGGGGTGAGGTCCGGCCCGAGGATCGACACCTCACGGTGGGCGATGGGGCGGCCGATCGGCACCGAGGAGGCGTCCGCCGCGAGCTCGGCAACCGGGAAGCAGGTCGCGATGACCGTCGTCTCGGTGGGGCCGTAGGCGTTGATGATCGGCAGCTTCGGCAGCCGCTCATGCGCCGCGCGGATGTGCCGCGGGGACTGCGCCTCGCCGCCGAGGATCAGCGCGACCAGTGGGTCCAGCAGGTCCGGTGCGCTGTCGACGATGACGTTGAACAGCGCGGTGGTCAGTACCAGCGTGTTGACGCCGTTGTCGTAGATGGCCGCACGGAGTCGGCTGACGCTGGGGAACATGCCGTCGAACAGGACGCAGGTGCCACCGTGCAGCAGCGCTCCCCACAGCTCGATCGTCATCGCGTCGAAGCTCGGGGACATGTGCTGGAGCAGCACGGTGTCGGCTGAGAGCTCCGTGTAGGCCGCCGGGAACAGCAGGCTGGTGACGCCGTGGTGCGGGGTCAGCACTCCCTTTGGCTCGCCTGTCGACCCGGAGGTGAAGTTGACGATGGCGGCGCCCGCGGCAGCCACTTCGACGTCCGGGCCGTCGTCCCGGCCCGCGGCGTCCGTGGCGCCGACGCGCATGCGGGTGACGTGGTCCGGCAGCGGCGCGTCGGTCGCCTCGTCCGTGACGACGACCGGAACGGAGGCCAGGTCGGTCATCGTGGCCAGCCGGGCGGCCGGCCACCCCGGGTCGATCGGCAGATAGGCGCCGCCGGCCTTGAGGATGCCCAGCAGTGCGGCGACGAACTCGGGCGTGCGCGCCATTGCCGTGGCGACGACCGTGCCGGGCTTGACCCCCTCCCGGTGCAGCCGCCAGGCGAGGTCGTTGGCGGCGCGGTCGAGCTCCCGGTACGTCACGGCGCGGTCACGGAAACGCAGTGCGATCGCCTCCGGGGCCTCGGCGGCGCGCTCCGCGAACACCTCGGCGATCGTCCCGCCTGGGAAGCTGCTGTCGGCACGGCGGACGCGGGACTCGATCGTCGACACGACCGCCGACAGGGTCGGCGTCTGGTAGAGCTCCTCCGGCATGAGGACATCGAGGCCTAAGGAGTCCTCGATCTGGGCGAGGAACTTCACCACGCCCAGCGAATTTCCCCCGAGGTCGAAGAAGTTGTCTTGCGGGTCGGCGGCGTCCCTGTTAAGGACCTCACGCCAGATCGCCTCCACCGTCTGTGCGATGGCGGCTCGGCTGTCATCCCGATTCCGTTCCACCGGTCACTCCATTCCTCGGTCACGTCTCGATTCGTCCGAACGGATGAGCAGGAACGTGCACACCGCGCCGGCCCCGGCCACCAGCACGCAGATCCCGAACAGCCCCGAGTACCCGCTGGTGGCGTTGGACAGCAAGGCACTGCCGACGGCGAAACCGCCCTGTCGCAGGATCGTCATGATCGCGGCGACGGAACCGGCCCGGTCCGGCGGCGCACTCGCGATGAGCGCGCCAGTCACCTGGTTCTGCACGGTGGCCGCGCCGATACCGGCGACGGTCATTCCCGCGATCACCACGGCCAGCGCGGTCTTCTGGGCGCCGACGCCGATGATCAGGCACCCGGCGGCCACCACAGTCAGGCCGCCGGAGTAAAAGGTGCTCTGCTTCGCCCTCGTGGCCACCGGCGTGACCAGGTAGGGGACCGCGAACATCGGCACGGTGAAGAAGAGCATGAGGTACGAGAGCTTCTCGGTGCCCAGGTCCATCGAGGACTCCAGGAACATCGGCAGATAGACCATCAGCGACCAGTAGCTGACCGCGAGACACAGCGGCACCAGCGCCAGGCCCGCGAACACCCGCATCCGGAAGAGGCCGAGGTCGACGGCCGGGTGCCGGGCCTTTCGTTCGGTCCACACGAACAGGGCGAAGACTGCGATCAGCACCGCGACGACCAGCGGTTTGCTCACCGTTGTACCGCCGATGACCGGGCCGTACATCAGCAACCAGGTCGCCAGGAACAGGAACACGCTGAAGGCGGCCAGGCCGGGCAGGTCAAGCGGGTTGTTCTTGCGGACACCGGGCGCTTCCCTCGCCACCAGGCAGCCCGCGATGATGACCGCGCAGACCGGAATGTTGATCAGGAAGATCCACTGCCAGCCGAGCACGCTCGCGATGACGCCGCCGAGCCCGGGACCTGCCACCAGCGCCATGCCCTGGATCGTGCCGATGAGGGCGAAGGCGCGTACCCGCGCGGCCTTCTCCGTGTAGATCCGGCCGACCAACGCCAGGCCGCCGCAGACGATAAACGCCCCGCCGATCCCCTGAACGACCCGCCCGCCGATCAGGACGCCGTAGTGCGGGGCGAACGCGCAGACCACAGATGCGACCAGGAGGAGCGCGGAGCCGACCATGACCGAGAGCCGGTGACCGTAACGGTCGGACAGCACACCTGCAATGAGGAGCATGACGGTCAGCGCCAGGCTGTAGCCGTTCATGATCCACACCGAGCCGGCGACATCCACGTCGAATTCCCGGCCGAGGTCGGTGAGGATGAGCGCGACCGCGGTCAGATCGAAGGTGGCGAAGAAGCCGCCCAGCCCCATGACCACGGCGGGCACGTACTTCGTCGCCCGGCTCGGCGGCGTCGTTGTGTCCGCTGTGCTATGGCTCACGAAGAACCCTCTCCAGCAACTGCTCATAGTCGCGGACGAGAGCGACCGCCTCCGCGCGCGAGAAGACGCTCCGCGAGAACTGCCAGAACATCCGCGCGTGCCCGGCGTCCCGCGTGGGACTCGGCGGGATCACCACGACGTTCATGTCGAACTTCGCGGTGTGGTTCTGCCCCTCGCGGATCTCGGCCGCGCAGTTCCCCAACTCCAGTCGTGGCACCTGCGAGTCGTGAAAGCTGAAGCAGTGCTGGAAGACCGGATTACGGCCCGGCCGCTGCGCGGTTTTCAGCTGGCGGACCATCAGCGACAGGGGCACGTCGTTGTAGCGCAGCGCCCGGAACAGCGACCTCTGGACGCCGCGGAAGACGTCAGCCGGTGGCCCTCCCTCGGGGACCCTGACCCGCACCGGCATGGTGTTCACCACCATGCCGAGCATCGGCTCCAGGTCGGTCTCGGTCCTGGCGTTGACCGCGGTGCCGACGCAGAAGTCGGTCTCGCCGCTCTTCTCGGCCAGCATCTGCGCGTAGACGCCGAGCATCAGTACAAACGGCGAGACAGCCAGGCGCCGGGCGGTGTCGCGGATCCGACCGAAGGATTCCGCGGGCAGCGTGGCCTCGAGGTTGTGGCCGTCCAGGCTGTCCACCCGGGTCGGCGGACCGCCGACCGTCACCTCCCCGGCGCCGTCCAGATAGTCGGCCCAGAAGTCGACCGCCTCCCGGCCGTACTCCCCCTCCATCCGGCCGCGCTGCCAGCTGACGAACTGCTGGTACTGCGCTGGCACCGGCGGCAGGTCGGGCCGCAGACCGGCCGCCAGGGCGTTATAGGCGGCCTGCACCTCCTCCCAGAACCGGCCGAACGACCAGCCGTCGTGGACGGCGTGGTGCTCGACCTGGATCAGCGTCCACGCACCGGGCGCGAGCCGCACCGCGTCGATGCTCAGCAGCGGGAGCGTCGCGGGGTCGAAGACCTGGTGCTGTCGCGCGAGGCGCAGCTCCTCGAGCGCCTGCTGCCGCTCCGGTTCCGGCAGCCCGGACAGGTCGTGGAACGGGATGTCGAAGGGAAAGGGCTCGTGGACGGTCGCCAGGTAGCCGGAGCTGCCCAGGCTGATCGTGGTGCGTAGCATCTCGTGCCGGTCGATGACGTGCGTCACGGCCCGCTCCAGGCAGACCAAGTCCAGCTCGCCCCTGATGTGGATCGTCGCCTGCGCGTTGTACGCCTGATTGCGCGGGTAGAAGGCGCTGAGCAGGCAAATCTGCTCCTGGTTGTAGGAGATGCCCCGCGCGGGCGGATGGTCCGAGACCCGCGCGGGTTGCAGCACCTGGGCCCGTCCGCCGGTCACGAGTTCCTCGACACGAACATGTACCGGAGCTGCTCGATTCCGGCCTCGTACTCCGCCTCGCTGTACCGGAACTGGAACAGCTCCTCGTTGCGCTCCTCGAGGAACCTCTCCCGGAGCGATTCGAGCACGGTGACCTTCTTCCGCCAGTGCTCGTTCTCTTCCCGGCTCAGGTCGACGGACTCGTAGCCGCCGAACATCTCTTTGAGCAGCGTCGCCAGCTCTGTGAGGTCGGGGCTCCATGTCTCCGCAGTGAAGGTTCGCATCGGGAACGTCCGGACGATCCCAAGCCGTACGGCGTCGGTGCCGATCTCCTGGAACCTGCGTAGCAGCGACTTCAGCGACGGGGCGTAATAGATGGTGTCGATGGAGATGATGTGCGTGAAGGTGCGGGGCGGGAAGCGCAGGTCGCGGACGTCCATGGTGTGAAAGCGCAGTCGGCTGTCCGACTCGGCCAACATATCGGCATAGGCGATAGCGCTGGCCGACAGATCGACGCCGACGACGTTCGCTCCGGTCTGCTCCGCGATGTACTGGGAGATCAGTCCGTATCCACAGCCGAGGTCCAGGACGGTGTCACCCTCCTTCGGGGCGAGCAGGGCGAGCATCCGGTCGATCTGCGTGAAATCCGCCATGCCGTGCTGACCGAGGTTCCGGCCGTAGACCTGCCGGCAGAACTCCGCGTGGGCGTCACTGGCCATGGCGGTGGCGTAGTAGCGTTCGAACCGCTGGTTCCGGGACTCTTGGCGCTCGGGCTCGTTGTAGCGCAGCAGCCGTTCCGTCTGGGTCATGGAGCCGTCCGGTGCCTTCGCCTCCTCGACCACCGCCTCCTCATCAGCCTTCAGCACATAGCTGACGAACGCGGAGAGCGTGGGGTTCTCCACCAGCGCGAAGAGGGGAACCGACTTGCCCAGCTCTCCTGACACCCTGGTGACCAGCAGCATCGCGGTGAGCGAGTGTCCGCCGGACTCGAAGAAGTGCGTGGACTCGGTGACGAGGCCGGTTTCTGTGTTCAGCAGCTCCGCCCAGATCGGCGTGATGGTGTCGATGGCATGCTGGTATGCGTCCGTGGTCCATGTGGTCATCGTGTGGCCTCCCCGTTACGAAAGATGGTCAGTACGGCGTCACGGTCTACTTTCTGATTGAAGGTCAGCGGTAGTGCGTCGATGACCTTAAGGCTGGTGGGCACTGCGTACCCAGGCAGCTGTTGCGCGAGGTGCTTCTGGAGTAGGGCCTCGGTGAGGCCGGGGTCGCCCGTGACCACAGCGGCCAGCGCGCGGGATCCGTGCTCGCGGACGGCCGTGACGTACGCCGAGGCCACCATCGGATGGTTCAGGATCGCTGCGGAGACCTCCGACAGCTCGACCCTGTTTCCGCGGATCTTAACCTGGTCGTCTTTTCTCCCGATGAACAGGAGGTTGCCGTCGGTGCCCCGCCGGGCAATGTCTCCGGTCCGGTACACGACCGTTCCCGGGTCAAATGGATTATCAGTGAAGGCGTGAGATTCTGGGCGTAGATACCCGGGGGCGACGCTTTTCCCGGAGAGGAGGATCTCACCTTCCTCGCCATCGGCCACCGGGTCGCCGTACTTGTTGACGACGTATGCCCGCATTCCCGGTATCGGCTCACCGATCGGCACTGAGCCGTCCCGGTCCACGGCGGGATCGAAGGTGTGGGTAATGCAGCCAACGGTGGCTTCCGTGGGACCGTACTCGTTGACGATCTCGGCGCTCCCCATCAACTGAGCGTGGACCTTCGCCGCGAGCTCGGCCGTCAGATCCTCGCCGCCGACAATCAGTCGCCTAATGTGCCGGTGACCGTTGAGCAGATGGGACAAGAGGTAGAGGTACGACGGAGTTATCTTGACGACGTTGACGTCTTCGTCCGCCAGGATTCGCTGGATCGCCATAGGGTCGGCGACACCATCGTAGATACCAATCGAAGCGCCGGCGATCAGGGGCGGAAATAAGCAGGTCACCGTGAAATCGAACGCCAGGGTCGTATACAGCGCGATTCTGTCGTCCGGGGACTGCAAGTACCTGTCACTCGCCCACCGGACGTAGTTCAGGAGGTTTCCGTGGGTGATGCCGACGCCCTTGGGTCTTCCGGTCGACCCTGAGGTGTAGAGGATGTAGGCCAGCTCAGACGAGGGGACGACCACCGTCGGCACGGTCTCGCCGGGGCGGCTCAGCCCGTCCAACCGCAGCTCGACGAGGCCCAGCTGACCGACTGTCTCCACGTACTCGGCCGAGCAGATAACCATCGTGGCTTCGCTGTCGTCGACAATGTACCTGATCCGGTCGACGGGATTCCTGGTGTCTATCGGCACATATGTCGCGCCGAGCCGCAGCACCGCGAGCACCGAAGCCACCAGGTCTAATCGATGACCGACGGCCAGACATACACGGGTGCGCGACTGACACCCGGCCTCAAATAAGGCACTCGCTATCTCGTTTACTCGCTGCCCCAGTCGGGCATAGCGGTGAGATCCGTCATCGTCGGTTACGGCTATGCGATCGTGGTGCAGTTTCAGGCTTTTATCTAAGAGTGCGTAGAGGTTCATTTCTTCACGGTCATGGGGCACCGCCGGGTTGCCTCTGGGCAGCATGAAAGTCCTCGATATCAGTTTCGCGAACGGTGCGTATCACATGATGCCCAGCGCTCGATACCGACTGCGGCATTCAGCGGGGCGGAAATGCATACGTCGCAACAACGGATCAGGAGGGGCAGATCGCCCTACAGGCTTCAAGGAGTGAATACCCGGACATCGCACTACCCCCGTAGTCTCGTCACCGAACGCGTTGGCGTCCGTCGCATACTCACACGGAACACCGATCGATAGCAATAGGTCAGCCTTACCCCCTGTCGTGGAGCGAGGCAAGGGCGGAAGTGAAGCCAGAAGGGAATCTTCCCTTTTGATCCTGTGGTCTCCAGGTCTCCACACCAGTGTCGGCCAGGTTCAACAACTTCACGTACGCATCGGCGTTGCGGGCGAGTTGGACGAGTGCATGGCCACGTCGCCGTACTCGGCGGCGACGGCGGCGCGGGCCGCGACCACCATGGCCAACTCCCGTGCGTCGGTGGCCCGCGCGAGCTGCCACGCACGCCAACTCGTCCATGGCGAGAGCAGCCATCGCCACACTGACGTTCTCACCGGATCACCGCGTCCGCGAGCCGCAGGCGGATGCCCGACATCTGCCTCACGACTCACCCTCCGGATCCACCACCGCGTGCCCGTTGAGCAGGGCCAGCGCTTTCGCGGCGTGCTGCGGTCGCTGGGTCGTATCCATACCGGCGGCCAGGAGGGCGTACAGCATTCGCTTCTGGGCGTGCTCGGGGAAACTGGTGAGGAATTCGCGCAGCACTTCGACGGCTCCGTGCTCTACGGTGCGCTCGTCCTCGGGACGGTGCTGGGCGAACACCTCCGCGACCCTGGTCACGTTGTCGGCGAGGTCGGAGAGCTTGGACCAGTCGACGCCTTCCCGCTCCACCCAGCGCACCAACAGGGCTGCAGGGTCGGCCAGTTCGGCGGCGAGCGCATCGGTCTTCTGTCGGCGCACCATGTCTGTGACGGCCTGCTGACGTTGCGCTGCCAGCAGCGTGGCCACGGCCGTCCGGTCGTCCGGCAGCAGATCCAGGGTCAGCTCGGCCGTGAACTCGACGGGAGGGTCGGTCGGCAGCTGGCGCTGTCGCGCAAGGTGCTGGCCCAAGACGTCCCGGGCCGAGGCGAGGTCGGCCGGATCACAGTCCGTGGAGACCTCGCCCGCCGCGCGTCTGAGTGCGGTGCGCACAGCCCTTGCGATCTCCTCGGTAGTGCCCGGATAGGGCGGCTCGGTGAGGACGGTGGCCGTGATCCGGGCGGTGAAGCCGATGCCGGGGCAGGAACTGCGCAGCCGGACCTCGAAACGGGTCAGGTCGCGGCGGACCGCACTGCGCGCACGGCGTCGCGACCATCGTGTGGAGGCCATGCTCAGAACTCCGCCGACGCCTGCTCGTGGGCGATCTGCACGGCCGACAACGCGGCGGGCAGCCGGAGGTCCTTGCGCAGTTCGATGACAGCCTTGCCGTTGGCGACCCCCGGTTCACCGAAGATGAGGGCTGAGATCGGAGTGGAGAACGGGTACAGCGCAGGCAGCCGGGGGCGTGGGGGAGCCGGGTGCGCACCTGACAGTGACGCAGTGAGCCGTAAGCGCACCGTGCCCAACAGGGAGGCCTGCTTGGGACGATGAGTCGCCATCAGAACTCGAGCATGGAGCCCATGTGTCGCTACGCCGCCATGCATTCGTCAGTGCTGCCCTGCTCCTGGCCACCGTCACCGGCTGCGGCACCGCTGCGACGTCCGAGGATGCAGAGCCCACCACACCGACTACCTCCACGACTCCGGCCGGCCCTCGACGCACTCCCGCCCGCCGCCCTCCGCCGGGAGGAAGCAGGCCCGGACGACGGTTCCGGAGTCGGCCGCGGTCATGGGGGTGTAGACGTAGGCCCGCGCGTCGATGTCGTCCGCGACCTTCGCGGAATGTGTACGGCCGCCCGCCGTGATCTCCAGCCGGTCGCCGACGCGCGTGGCCCACATTCGGGCCCAACTCGCCCCGCACTCCGTGTTGTGGCGCAGTTCCAGCCGGGCTCCGGTGGCCGTGCGGTGCGAGGCGAGCGTCTGCGGTGCGACGCTGCATTTCATGTGCATCGGGTTCCGGCCGTCACAGGCGGCTTCATGGCAGCGGGGCCCGAAGGCGGTCGACGGGGGCGACGACGTGGACGACCGTGATGCGTCGCTCTGGCCGGGCAGCAGGAGCAGAGTCGCCGCCACGCTCCCGACGACCACCACCACGGCACACACCCACGCGAGCGCGACCGCCGTACCCCCGCGACCAGGCCCCGCGTCCTCCTCCGCGACCGGACCCGGACCCGGACCCGGACTCGGCCCTGGTTCCGGAGCAGGGGACTCCGCGATCTCCCACAGTGCCAGGCACCGCCCCTCCGGTTCGCCGGCGAGGTGGCACAGCTCCCGCACCGCCGGGCACGGCGGCAGGGTCCTGCCGTTGAGATAGCGCTCCCAGGACGACTTGCTGAACGAGGTCCGCGCCGCGAGGCCCGCCAGGCTCAGGCCTGTGCGGGTCTTCAGGTCTCGCAGCGCGGCAGCCAGCCGCGCGCGCTCCGGGGACGGCGGTGCCGGTGTTGGTGTCGGTGTCGGTGTCGGTGTCGTGCGCGTCATGCCCGTAGCGCTCCCCACGTGTGCGGGCCGACGATGCCGTCGACGACCAGGCCGGCCCGCTGCTGGAGGCGTTTGACCGCGGCTTCCGTCAGCGGACCGTAGATGCCGTCCACGTCTCCCGGCGAGATGCCCGCCCGGCGCAGCAGGCACTGCGCCTCGGCCACCTTCGGACCGGCCTGGCCGGATGTCAGGACGGCGTCCGCGGTGCGGCTGTTGCCCGCGTACCAGCGGCCGTCGTTCCGCTCCAGGCGGCAGGTGTACGTGGGCTTCGACCGCGACGGCGAGGCAGCCGCCCCGCCGTCGAGCTGTACGGCCAGCAGGACCGTCGCGAAGACGGCCAGGACCAGGGCCCCCGCCACCAGCACGCCCTGCGGCGGACGCCGTTTGGTTGTTGGTGCTGTTCGTGGTGTTGCCGGTGGTCGCCAGGCCTCTATGGCGACCTCCCGCAGCGCGAGCAGCCTGGTCGGATCGTCGCCGCAGATCCGGGCCATCGCCTCGACGGCCTCCGGGGGCGGCAGCGACCTGCCCCCCAGATACCGCTCCCACGACTTCGCGCTATACCCGGTCTTCGTCTCCAACTGGCGCATGCTCAGCCCGCTGTGGTCCTTCAACCGGCGCAGCCGCACCACCAACTGGCGGACGCGCGGATTCAGTTCGGCGGGCAGTTCTTTCCAACGCGACATGTCACCCTCACTCGCGTTCGCGGTCCCCGTTCCTCGATCGTTCCCGGATCGCATGGTGCGCCCGCAGACACGGGACCGGACCCGAGGGCGTCCCAGCCGTCCCGTCGCACCGACTCCATGGGCCCCGTCCGGGCAGGTCAGCGCGTGGGACGTCCCGTGCGGACGTCACTTCTGCGGCGATGGTGGCGACACCTGCTCCCGGCCCCGCACGCTCGATTCATCGGATCCCCGGATGCCACAGGAAAGGAAAACGACATGCGCACCATCACCAGGACCCTCGTCGGTGTCGCCACCGCCGCCGGGATCGCCGCCGGAGGCGTGGCGGCCGCGGGCACCGGCTTCGCGGCGACTCAGCCGGCTGCCACGGCCGCGGTGAGTGCCCAGGACGTCTCCGTGCTCGCTGAAGAGAACCTCGGCCTGGACGAGCAGCGGGCCAAGAACTGGCAGTGCTGGCTGCGCGACGCGGGTTACGACCCCGGCGAGATCGACGGGAAGCTGGGCACCAGCAGCTGGACCGCGGCGCAGCGGTATTTCAACCTCCTGGGCCTTGACGCGGGCGAAGTCGACGGAAAGGTCGGACCCGACACGATCAGTGCGCTGCAGCGCTACCTGAACTCGGTCGGCGACTACAACCTCGCCGTCGACGGGGACGCCGGCGAGGCGACCAGGGCCGCGTTCTGGGACTTCAACGGGAAGACCGGCTGCTGAGCCGGCCTGACGACCGCGGCCCGTCCTCCCAGCGGGGAGAGGACGGGCCGCGGCGCGTGCCGTACGTTGTGTCAGCTTGTTCTTTAACCTCCGGCTGTCCTGCCCCATCGATGTCTGAGCAGTCTCATCGAAGTCTGATTGTTCTATGACACTGCACCTTGAGCGCGTGCCATCGAGGTTTGAGTGGTGCAGGCCGCTCGCTGAGACTCCATGATCCTGACAGCCCTGCGGTTCTCGAAGGGAATGTGGCCGAGGACGTCGAGGGCGGCTTCTCAGCTCCGTCTCAGGGGCAGAAGCGGCTACCGTGGCCGTGCCGCACGAAGGAGGCCCAACATGACGATCCAGCGGATGGACAACGTCCTCATCGTCGTCGACGACCTTGAGGCTGTCATTGCATTCTTCGTCGAACTCGGCATGGAGCTCGAGGGTAAGGGGCCACTCGAATGGCGCGGGGCGGAGCGTGTCATCGGGCTCGATGACGTCCGGCAGGACATCGCCATGCTGCGGGTCCCGGACGGCCACGGGCGAGTAGAGCTGGCGAAGTTCCACAGGCCGAAGGCCATCACCCCCGAGCTGAAAGACGCGCCGGCGAACACGCTCGGCCTTCGTCGAATCATGTTTGCCGTCGACGACATCGAGGACGTCGTTGCCCGCCTGCGGGCCCACGGTGCCGAACTCGTCGGCGAGATCGTGCAGTACGAGAACATCTATCGGCTCTGCTACGTCCGCGGCCCCGAGGGCATCGTCGTCGGACTCGCCGAGCAGCTCAGCTGAAGCCCTCCGACGGGGCCGTGCACCCACAGGGCAGGCGGGCACGGCCCCGCCTCGGTTGACTTGCGGCTTCGACACATGTCGGCACGGCCTAGAGGGTGCTCTTGAATCAGGGCTTGATGGGCTTGCACCGCATATCCGGCCTGTAAGGTCGACACGCATGACAGCAGAGTCACCGACGCAGACTGTGCAACGCTTGTTCCCGCTGCTCGCCGAGGGGAAGAGTGCGGAGGCGGCGGCGCTGTTCGCCGACTCGGTGTCGTTCTCAATCCCGCACCCGCCGGGCATTCCGTGGGTACCGGAGGTCGACTCGGCGGAGGGCATGCGGACGTTCTTCGAGCTGCTGCAGATCCATGTGCAAGCCAAGGAGTTCGACCTCCGCCAGGTCATCGCCGAGGGCGACGATGTGGTGCTCATCGGGCGCATGGTCTCCGAGGTCAAGAAGACGGGCCGGGACATCGAAACCGCGTTCGCCCTGCACACCACGGTCCGGGACGGGCGGATCACCCGTTACCACCTCTACGAGGACAGCTACGCCGTTGCCAAGGCCTACTTCGGCGACTGATCGTCCGGCGGGCTCGCTCAGCTTGTCTTTCAACCTCTGGCCTCGAACGTCGCATCGCACGCGCTCGCTCGTCCGGGGACTCGCCGGGCAGGCGGACGGCCTTCGCGTGATCATGTGTTCCGCCACGGAATCAGGTTCATACGAAGGCCGCAGAGGTGAGTTTGCTGCACCACGATGCCCGGCGGGACGCGTTCGACTTCGCCTCACACTTCCCTACGTTGTTCTGCGGGACGTGGTGAGCCCTTCGTATGGTTCACCCACCCAGGGGCGCGGGTGTGGCTTTCACGCTTCTGCCGCTTGTGGCTACCCCGGATTGGCCGCCCGACGCCCCACGACGACTCGGCTGCCAATTAGGAATTGCGAATGATCGCTGAGTAGGGAATCGACAGCGAGGTCGTCTGTGAGAGGCATCAGCAGAACACCGCACGGAGGCACCACATGGCTGCGATCTGGGCCGGCATCGACGCAGGCAAGACCCATCACCATTGCGTCGCGATCGACGAGAGCGGTCGTCGACTGCTGTCGAGACGCGTCGCCAACGACGAACCCGAACTCCTCAAACTCCTCGCCGACGTCCTGACCTTGGGTGAAGAGGTGACCTGGGGCATCGACCTGGCCGACGGCGGCGCTGCCCTGACCATCGCGATCCTCCTCAACCACGATCAGCCGGTGCGTTACATCTCTGGCCGGGCGATCCACCGCGCCTCCGAGAGCTACCGCGGCGAAGGCAAGACCGACGCCAAGGATGCCGCAGTCATCGCCGACCAGGTCCGCGTCCGCCGTGACCTGCACCCCTTACGGACCAGCGACGAGACCGTCACCGACCTCAGGATCCTCACCGGCCGGCGCATGGACCTGGTCGCCGACCGCACACGAGCCATCAACCGCCTCCGCGCCCAGATCAGCAGCATCTTCCCGGCCTTGGAACGAGCTCTGGACCTCAACAACACTGGCCCGCTCGTCTTGCTGACGGGCTACCAGACCCCGGCCGCCTTGCGCCGGATTGGCGCCAGACGGCTGGAGACCTGGCTGCGTAACCGCGGGGTCACCCGTGCCGACCGGCTCGCCGAGGCGGCGGTCCACGCCGCAGAGCGCCAACACACCAGCCTGCCCGGGGAGAAGCTGGCCGCCCAGATGATGCACACGCTCGCGAAGGAGGTGATGGCCCTCAACGAGCAGGTGGCCGAGCTCGACAAGCGCATCGAGGCCCGGTTTCGCGAACACCACGCCTTCGAAGTGATCACCAGCATGCCCGGCCTGAGCGTCATCCTCGGCGCCGAGTTCCTAGCCGCGACCGGCGGCGACATGGCCGTCTTCGGCACACCGGACCGACTTGCCAGCTTCGGCGGTGTCGCCCCGGTGCCCCGAGACTCTGGCAGGATCAGCGGCAGCCTGAAGCGTCCTCAGCGATACAACCGCCGCCTCCAACGTGTCTTCTACACCTCGGCGTTGTTCAGCATCCGGTACTGCCAGGACTCCAGGCGCTTTTACGAACGCAAGCGTGCCGAGGGCAAGCGTCACACGCAGGCGGTCCTCGCTCTTGCCCGCCGCCGCGTCAACGTTCTGTGGGCTCTTCTGCGCGACGGGCGGCGTTACGAGCCCGCGCCACCGATCACTCTGGTGGCTTGACAAACAGCATTAGGAATCCGGGACGACTTCTACTCGTGCCTGACCCGGCGCGGTGACACGCTGTTCGAGCTGACCGACGCGTTGCTGTGCGCGGACGGCCCGGTGACCACGCCGGTGGACCTCACGCTGACGGCCGAGCACCGGCGTGGGCACGGCGCGATGTACGACGCGCTGAACAGCGGGAACGTCGATGTGCCGCGACTGCGGCAGGTATTGGCCGGATTGCCGCAGCCCGAGGCCGCCGACGGGCGTCTGGTCCTGGCGGTGGACGTCACCCACTGGCTGCGGCCGGACGCTCCGTGCAGTGCCGACCGCTTGTTCTGCCACGTCTACGGCCGCTGCGGACGCTCGTCGGACCAATTCGTCCCCGGCTGGCCCTACTCGTTCGTTGCCGCGTTGGAGTCGGGCCGGACCTCGTGGTGCCAGATCCTGGACGCGTTGCGGCTGGGGCCGGCCGATGATGTCGCCGAGGTCACCGCGGCCCAGGTCCGCCGGGTGGTCGAGGACCTCATCGACATGGGCCGTTGGCACGCGGGTGACCGCGACATCCTGGTCGTCTTCGACGCCGGCTACGACGCTCCGCGCATGGCCTATCTGCTGGAAGGACTGCCGGTGGAGGTCCTCGGGCGGATGCGCACGGACCGCGTGATGCGCAAACCCGTCCCGGTTCCCTGGATCTCGCCGCCGCAGGGCGGGCGCCCGCCGAAGCACGGCAAGGAGTTCCGCTTCGCCAAGCCCGACACCTGGGGCGCGCCCGATGCCGCGACCCTGCAGGTCACCGACCGCTGTGGCACCGCTCGCGTGATGGCCTGGACCGCATTCACCCCCGGCTGACCACCCGCTCCGCGTGGATCGACCATACCAGCGAACTCCCCGTCATCGAGGGCACGTTGATCCGCCTGGAAGTCGACCGCCTGCCAGGCGGCCACGATCCGCTCCCTGTCTGGCTATGGTCGTCAGCCACCGGCATGTCGGGCGAGGGCGTCGACCTGCGCTGGCAGGCGTTCCTGCGCAGATTCGACCTGGAGCACACCTTCCGGATGATCAAGCAGACGCTCGGCTGGACCCGCCCGAAGCTCCGCACCCCCGAGGCGGCGGACCGGTGGACCTGGCTGGTCATCGCGGCCCATACCCAACTCCGCCTCGCCCGGCCGCTGGCCGCGGACCTCCGTCGCCCCTGGGAGAAGTCGGCCGAGCCCGGTCGGCTCACTCCCGCCCGGGTCCGCCGGGGGTTCAGGAACCTCCGCCCCAACTTGCCCTGCCCGGCACGTGCGCCCAAACCCAACCGGCCCGGCCCTGGCAGGCCACTCGGCTCGAAGAACCGGCACCCCGCCACCCGCTACGACGTGGGCAAAACCGTCAAGCGACCCGAGACCATCGCCGAACGTGACCAGGTCAGACCATAAAGAACAAGGTCAGAGGCTGTTTCTGATCCTGGGTGCTGGTGACGGGCCTGGTGGACGGTTCGTTGGACCGGTATGGGGACGGGGGACATCGAGTAGGTGCAGGTGAAGCCCATGCGCCCCGTGCGGCCGGTGCGATCCCGGCCTGGGGGTGCATGAGAAGCACTAGGCCCGTCACCGCAGAGAGAGTGGCACGGAGCCTTGGCGGGCCACGGGCGACGGGATCGAGCAGGGCCGGCTGGAGGTCGGTGCCCGCTCAACTTGACGTGTGGTTCAAAAGACTGAGGCCTAGGGCGCGTATCGCGTCGTGATCAATTTGCGGGATGTGCCTTCGTGGCACGGTCCGGTCCGATAGACGGTCTTACGTGACGCGAGTGCAACTGACCGATCCGGATTGGGAGTTCATCGAGCCGTACCTGCCGATCGGCGAGTACGGCCCGTACCTCGAGCGACTGCGGCAGCAGTTCGAGGGCGTGATCTGGCGGTTCAAGACGGGCGGGCAGTGGCGGGAGATGCCGACGGAGTTCGGCGCCTGGTCGACCGTCCACAACCGCTTCCGGCAGTGGCGTGACGCCGGCGTCTTCGAGGCCCTGCTGGAGGGCCTGATCACGGAAGCCGCGAAGCGAGGTGAGGTGGACCTGTCCCTGGTCAGCATCGACTCCACCACCGCCCGAGCCCACCACGACGCGGCCGGGATGCACCTCGACGAGGACGTCGTCACCGCCCTGGAGAAAGCCGCGGCCGAGGAGGAGAAGGCCAGGTCAAAGGGGGCGGCCTCGAAGAGCAAAACGGGCAAGAGACCGAATGTGATCCCGCGCTGGATGAACGACGACGCATCCGGCGTCGGCGGAAACTCCGGCTGAAGGCCGGCCTCCTCGGACGTTCCAGAGGCGGGCAGACCAGCAAGGTCCACCTCGCCGCCGACCGCAAGTGCCGCCCGCTGGCGTTCATCCTGACCACAGGCCAGGCAGCGGACAGCCCGCAGTTCATCCCCGTCCTGAAGAAGGTACGGGTACGCGGGCCCGTCGGCCGACCCCGCATCCGGCCGGACGCGGTCGCCGGGGACAAGGCGTACTCGTCCCGCGGAAACCGCGCCCACCTGCGCAAACGCCGTATCAAGGCGGTCATCCCGGAGAAGAAGGACCAGGCCGCCAACCGGAAGAAGAAGGGCTCCAGAGGTGGCCGACCCGTCAGCCACGACGCCGATCTCCACAAGGAGCGGAACACCGTCGAACGCCTGATCAACAAGCTCAAAGCATGGCGAGGCATCGCCACCCGATACGACAAGACTCCCGACAGCTACCTCGCCGGTCTCCACCTGCGCGCCTCGATGATCTGGATCAAGGACCTCACCAGGACCACCCGATGATCACGACTCGATATGCCCCAGGTGACGCGCTGAGGTGCCGGACGCCAAGGGCGGGCAGGAGTTGAGTCAACGGTCAACCAGCCGTGGACGCGGGGCCTCACCCGTGGATTCCGCGTCGGTGTCGTCGGTGCCGACCGGGCCGCGGGGAAGCATCCAGTCCAGCCACTTCGGCAGCCACCAGTTGGTCCGGCCGAGGAGTGTCATGGTCGCCGGTACCAGCACCATGCGTACGACCGTGGCGTCGATGAAGATCGCGGTGGCCAGGCCGAGCCCGAACATTTTGGTGGAGGGGTCCTCGGCGACGGCGAAGGACAGGAAGACCGCCACCATGATGAGGGCGGCCGAGGTGATGATCCGGGCGGTGCCCGAGACGCCCTCAACGATCGCCGTGCCGTTGTCGCCGGTGCGCAGGTACTCCTCGCGTACGCGGGAGAGGAGGAACACCTCGTAGTCCATCGACAGGCCGAACAGGATGGCGAAGAGGAACATCGGGATGAACGACACGATCGGAACCGTCGCTTCCAGCCCGATGAGTGCGCCTGCCCAGCCCCACTGGAAGACCGCGACCATGATGCCGTAGGCCGCGCCGATGCTCAGCAGATTCAGCAGTACCGCCTTGAGCGGTACGAGTATCGAGCGGAAGACCAGCATCAGCAGCAGGAACGACATCGCCAGCACGGTGGCGACGAACACCGGCAGGCGTTGGCTGGTGCGTTGGCCCACATCGGACAGGCTCGCGGCGGCGCCGCCGACGTGGGCCCTGGCCGGGCCGTGCCCGATCGCCGTGGGCAGCACGTCGGTGCGCAGCCGGGCGATGGTGTCGGCAGTGGCCTTGTCCTGAGGGCTGGTGGTCGGGAACACCACGAGGGTCGCGATGCCGGTGGCCCGATCGATGTGCGTCGGCGCGACGGATGCGATGCCCGGATCCGCCGCGACCGTTGCGACGAGTCGGTCCAGCACTCCCGGATCACCGGCGGGGTCCGCGGCGATGACGAGGGGACCGTTGGTGCCCGGGCCGAATCCCTCGGCGACGAGGTCGTACGCGCGGCGCTCGGTCCGGCTCTGCGGCAGTGAGCCGTCGTCGGGCAGGCCGACACGCAGGCCGAGCACGGGCAGCGTCGCCGTCAGCAGCAGCCCCGCCGCGCCGACCGCGTACGGCACCGGGTGCCGGCTGACGTGCCCGATCCAGCGACGCCACCCGGCGGCGTGGGCGGCGCCTGCCGCCGGGTCCCGCCGCCGTGCGAGTCGGCCCAGCTTCCTGGTCTGCAGAGCCCGGCCGATCCGGCCGGCCCGGGCCAGGCGTGGGCCGGCGGCGCCGAGGAAGGCCGGCAGCAGCGTCACCGACGCGAGCACCATGGTCAGGACGACGATCGAGACGGCAAGTCCGCCCACCGTCATGAACGGCACGTTCGCGACCGCCATGCCGAGGATCGATACGACGACGGTTCCGCCGGCGAAGACCACCGGCCGCCCCGCCGTGGCCACCGCTCGTCCGGCCGCCTCGTGCGGATCGAGCCCGCGCGCGAGGTACTCCCGGTGCCTGGCGAGCACGAACAGCGCGTAGTCGATGCCCACTCCGAGCCCGACCATGCTGCCCAGGACCGGTGCGAAGGTGGGGACGTCCGTGACCCCCGCCAGTACCGTCATCGTGGCGACACCGACGGTCAGTCCGAAGACCGCCATGCCGATCGGCAGCGCGGCGGCGACGAGCGAACCGAACGCCAGGAACAGGATCGCGGCCGCGGCGAGGAGGCCGATCAACTCGCTCACGCCGCCGTCGGGGTCGGAGAAGGCGTAGAAGAGGTTTCCGCCCATCTCGATGCGCAGGGGCAGTTCGGCGCGCAGCCGGTCGCCGAGATCGACGAGGGCGTCGAGGTCTTCGGCCGACAGCCGGCTCTGGTCGGGGTACTGCACCCGGACGACCGCGATCCGCCCGTCGGCCGAGACGAGGCCGCCGCGCACGGCGGTGTCCCCGCCTGCGTCGAGTGCCCCCGCCGGGTCGCTCGTGCCGAGCACGTGCGGCAGCCGTTTCACCTCGGTCTGCAGCCGCGTGAGAGCGGTGCGCGCGCTGCCGTGGTCGAAGAACCTCGCAGCGCCGTCGAGGGGGGTGACGACCACTTGGGCGGTCATCCCCTCCTGGCCGGTGCCGGCCCGCTCGATCAGTTCCGCGGCCCGCTGGGAGTCCAGTCCCGGAGCGGTCATCGAATCCGCATTCCGCCCGCCGAAGGCGACGGCGGCGAGGACGGCGAGCGTGGCGGCGACCAGCCATGCCGCGATCACCCGCCAGGGATGGCGGGCGGCGCTTGCGCCCAGGCGCAACAGGGCTTTCGAGAGCATCGGGTCCTCCAACCACCTCGTCGGCCGTCCTTGTACGGCCGCCGATGCCGAGGCTCGTCGCCACGGCGCTCTTCGGCATCGGCTCGCGGGCCGCGGATCCGTCGGCCCCAAGTCGGAGTGACGCCCCGTCCTTTCGGCCGATGCGCGGCACGGCGCGGTCCCTACGCTGAGAACCGTGCTGCGAGACGACCTGCGAACCCTGTGGACCGAACCCCGGCCGCCCGACGCGCCCGCCCGGGTGCGGCGGGACTGGGCGCTGCTCGCCGCGGGCCTGGGCGGTGTGGTGCTGGAGGCCACCCTGCGCGAGAACGTCGTGTGGCGGCCGGTGGCGGTGGGTTTCACCGTATGGCTGTGCCTGCTGCCTCTGTGGCGCCGGACCCGCCCGCTGGCGATGGTCACGCTGGCGTTCGGCTCGGTGATGCTGCTCCAGGTGGCCTCGCTCGTCGCCGCACCGCGCGAGCCCGTCGGCCTGGACACCGGCGCGGTCGTGCTCGTGCTGGTGTACGCGCTGCCCCGGTGGGGATCGGGACGCGAGATCGTGCTGGGCGGCGCGGTGATCCTCGCGGTCGGCGCGCTGTGTGTCGTCACGTACGAGGCTCCGGTCGTCGAAAAGGTCGTGGGCTTCGTCTTCCTGCTGCTGCCCGGCGTGGTCGGGGCTGCCGTGCGGTTCCGGGTGACCGCTCGCGAGCGGCAGTTGGAGCAGGTGCGCTCCCGCGAGCGTGAGCAGCTCGCCCGGGAACTGCACGACACGGTGGCCCACCACGTGTCGGCCATGGTGATCACCGCCCAGGCGGGCCGGGTGCTCGCGGGCACCGACCCGTCCGCCGCCGTCGAGGCGCTGGAGGGGGTCGAGGAGGAAGGGGCGCGCACGCTGGAGGAAATGCGCGCCATGGTCGCCGCGCTGCGCGACCGCGGGGTCGGCGCCGAGCTGGCGCCGCCTGCCGGCGTCGCGGATCTGGAGCGCCTGGTGCGCACGCCGGGTGATCGCCTCAAGGTCGACCTGGGGCTCGACGGCGAACTGGACTCGCTGCCCCCGGCCGTGGACGCGGCCGTCTACCGGATCGTGCAGGAGGCGGTGACCAACGCGCTGCGCCATGCGGTCGACGCGACCGAGCTCGTCGTCCGGGTCGCCGCGGAACGGCACACGGTACGGGTGAGCGTGCGCGACAACGGCCGGCGCACAGGCCGGGGTCGCGACGGATACGGACTTACCGGACTGCGCGAGCGCGCGACCCTGCTCGGCGGCACACTACGAGCCGGCCCGGGTACCGACCGGGGCTGGCATGTCGAAGCCGAACTGCCGAGAGCGAGGAGCGAGAGCGGTGTCCATTCGCGTCCTCGTCGCTGACGACCAGGCGATCATCCGCACCGGGTTGCGGATCATGCTGAACGCCCAGCCCGGAATCGAGGTGGTCGGCGAGGCCGACGACGGACACGAAGCGGTACGTCTGGCCCGCGAACTGCGCCCCGACGTCTGCCTGTTCGACATCCGCATGCCCGTGCTCGACGGGCTCGAGGCCACCCGGCTGATCGCCGGCCCGGGCGTCGCCGACCCGCTGGCCGTGGTCGTCATCACCACGTTCGACCTCGACGAGTACGTCTACGGCTCACTGCGTGCCGGCGCCCGCGGATTCCTCCTCAAGGACACGGGACCGGACCTTCTGGCCCAGGCCGTACGGTCGGCGTCCGACGGTGAGGCGCTCATCGCGCCCAGCGTCACCGTCCGTCTGCTCCAGGCGTTCGCGGACCTGCCCGCCGGCCGGCCCGCGGCCCAGCCGGTCTCCCCCGTCACCGCCCGCGAGGAGCAGGTGCTCCTCGCCGTCGCCCGCGGGCTGACCAACACCGAGATCGCCGACGCTCTGCACATCAGCCTCAGCACGGTGAAGACGCATCTGGCGAGCCTGATGGCCAAACTCGGCGCCCGCAACCGGGTCGAGATCGCGATGTGGGCCTACGAGACGCGCCGTATCCTCCCCGGAACCTGAGCCGGGTGCCGGGCCATGTCCCATGAGTCCCCGCCCGGACATCAGTGCACCGGTCGGCTCACGTCGGCTCCACGTGCCTCACCCGCCCCAGAGCGTGACGTACCAGGAGGCCGGAACTGGGACGGTGAGACACCCGATACGACAAGACTCCCGACAGCTACCTCGCCAGTCTCCACCTGCACGCCTCGATGATCTGGATCAAAGACCTCACCAGAACCACCCGATGATCACGACTCGATACGCGCCCTAGTGGCGGGTGGTGCCTTAACCACGGCGGCGCCAGCCGGCGCCGCACCGTCGAACCCGTGCTACGACGGCGCGCAGGACTTCACCAAGTACGAGGGCTGGCCCACTGCGCCGATGGGCGGGGCCTACTTCAAAACGTCGACCCGCTGTCGTGACATCAATGTGAAGCTGGCGATCCCCGTCGAGGTCCAGGTCTGCTTCTTCGCGAAGGAGACGCTCGCACGGCTGTACTGCAACGACTACAAGGACGCGCCAGCACGGACCTGGAAGGTGCTTGCTTTCAACGTCTCGGATGGGCAGCCCTTCAATTTGAACTTCAAAGACGTCCGATACGAGGAGTTCGCCGGGAAGGTAGCGTCATAGGGGCGCCTTGGCGGGATCACGGGGTGCCTTTCCGCGTCCGATGGCTGACGCGGAAAGGCACCCCGTTGGGCGTCCCGGGGGCCTGTGGTGGTGATGATGGACGGCGTCCTCGGCTTGTATGACGTGACTGGAGACCCGCAGGCCACCGGGCTAGTGGCCTGGTTGTCCGGCTGATCCAGCCTGATGTGTGGAGAGGACGGCTCAGCCGTCGGCCGACGCCGGTTGCCTTGGCCAGCTGGGGGTGGCGCCTCTCCGGGTCAGGCGGCGGTCATGAGGGTGATGGCTGCCCAGGCGATCAGGGTCTCACCACCAACTTTGGACTCAGGATGCGTTCGCCCGGCGGTTGCTGTGACCGCTCGCCGTACGGTTCCTTCCGGCGCCTCCACGCCCTCACCTTGCACCGCGTCGAGCAGTACATGGCATCCGCCCGGCGATCCACACCGACCACCACCCGGTCCCGCACTCCGGGCACTCCGCCTCGCCGACGCCATTCTGAGCCGCCGCCAGAAGTCGGCGCAGCCGACGTTCCTTCCGCCACTGCCTGGCACGACAGGCCGACGAGCAGAACTCCGCCCTGGGGAGGGCACCCGGCCTCAGCCGTTTACCACAACCCGGCCAGATCCTCTCCCCGGCCCGCCCGGCGTCCTCGGACACCGAGCCAGCCTAGGACTCCAGGCTACTCAGAACCGGGGATCAGAAGCACGCACTCAGAGCCGCTCAGGCGTCCTGATCCCCAGCAGCGCCATCCGCCGGTGCAGCGTCCGCGCGGTGACATCGCACAGGAACAACCGGTTCTCCACCTGGGTCGGCGACTCGGCCTTCAGGACCGGGCACTTGCCGTAGAACGTCGTGTACAGGGACGCCAGCTGGTAGAGGTACGCCGCCAGCTTGTGCGGGGCGTACTCCGACGCCGCCTCGGCCACCTGCTCCGCGAACGCGTCGACGTGCAGGGGCCTGGCAGGATCAGCGCATGCCCATCACGCCCCGCCCGGGAGCCGACGGTAGGAACCTCCGCAACGTGCTCCGAGAGACCCGCGTCAAAGCCGAGAACCTCCGTGGCCCTTCCCCAATGCGGAGTGCCTTCGAGAGCCTTCTGCGGTACCTGGAATGGGCCACCGATGCGGCAGGCATGCTGCGCTCCCAGATCAGCGACAGGGACCTCGACTCCCTCGTCCTCACCCCGCGCTATCAGGCCCTCCTCGGCAGCTGCGGCACCCTCGCCGGCGCTGACCAGCAGCGACTCGTCAACGGCCTGGTGGAACTTGAGATCACCGAACGCATCCAGGCGTTCGCGGAAGCGGAAGCGGCCCTTGAGGCGCAGATAGGGCGCTGGAACGGTCGGGAGTGGTTCGTGGTCGCGGACTCCAGCTTCTACATCCAGAATCCCGACAAGTTGGCGGACGTCGATCTGCACAAGGTTCTCGGACTGCCGAGCGGTGAGCACATCCGGCTGCTGTTCCCGATCGTCGTGGTCGACGAACTCGACGGTCTCAAGGAGGCCGGCAAGCAGCGCGCCCCGCTGGCGGGCCTCCCACACGCTCGGCCTCCTGGACGAAACCTCGGAGGCCACGTTCGGGATCCTGCGACAGGCGGACCTCGTCTCGCAGGACGGCGAGGTACGCGGCGAAGTGAACGTGGAGATCGTCCTGGACCCGCCCGGCCATGCGCGCCTACCAATCCCTGATGACGAGATCATCGACCGGGCTGTGGCCATTCAGCCGCTTGCCGCACGCGACGTAAGGCTGTTGACCTGCGACACCGGGCAGCACACACGCGGGCGGGCAGCTGGCCTCAAGGTGACGAAGGTTCCTGCGAAGGATCCCGGGCCGGAACCCGACTGGGAGGCGCTCGACAAGCCGGGCACGGGCGGGCGGGCCCAGCGTCGCGAGAAGCAGGCCGCACGCGAACTTCAGTCCGACGCACTGCCCGGTACGTGAGGCAGACCGACGGACTGCACGGGGTGCTGTTCCCGCTGGTTCGGGGCGCGTGCGAAGGGGCCCCCGACCTACGCAGGAGGTTCCGGTGCCGCCCTTCGCTCTGCCCGCCCCGCTTGCTCTGGCCCGCGCAGTTACTGCCGTGCCCAAGTCGCCGGGCTGGACGCGCGAGCCGAAATTATGGACAAGGTTTTGAACTGTCCATTGTCCGCACTCCGGTCGGGCGCAGCATGGGAGCTGACCCTGCATCCGGGTCCATCCGGCCATCCTCAGAGCAGTACCGCGTCGGATCGGGCGCCGACGGCTGCGGCAGCACCGGTGCCCAGCGCCGGGTCCAAAGAGACCTTCAGACCGGGGCAGCACCAGCTCCGCCCTCGCGGGTCTCACGCGCGGCGCATACGACTGGCCCTCAGAAATATGTGCGCGCCCTGTCTGCTTCTGGCCGCCTCTGTAGCCACCGGTGGCATGTGCGCCTTGATGGGGATCCATGTAGTGCTGCCTGCCCCTGGCGGCCAGTGTCCCTTGACAGCAGAGGGTGCGTGATGACCGTGGAGCCTCTTGTACGCCCAGCCCGTGACGCCCGGCAGATCTTGTCCGATGCCGCCGCAGTGACCGGGCCGGTCCTGCGGGAGGCGGTCTCGCGGCTGCCCCGGCGGATCCGGCATCCGGCTGGGGTCCACTTCGGCTGGTGGGACACCGAGGGTACAGAGCTGTCTGCCGTGACGGCCAAGGGGAAGGGCGTACGGCCCGCCCTGGCTCTTGGTGGCTGCGCTGCAGTAGGGGGAAGCCAGGCGGCGGGGGCCTCGGCGGCGGTAGTCGTCGAACTGGTCCACAACGCCTCGCTCCTGCACGACGATGTCCTCGACGGTGACCGTATCCGCCGGGGCCGCCCCGCCCTGTGGGCCCAGATGGGCGTGCCGGCCGCGGTCCTGACTGGAGACGCCCTGTTCTTCTTGGCCACGCAGGTGATGGCCACCGCCTCGCCGTCCCTGGACACCTCAGCAGGAGTGGCACTGTTGACCGCCTCGGTGCAGGACTTGATTGAGGGCGAATACGCCGACAGTCTCCTGGTGAACGAGACCGGGGCGTCACTCGAGGAGGTCCAGGCGATGGCGGCGGGCAAGACCGGCGCCTTGATGGCCGCGGCGTGCGCGCTGGGGGCATTGGTCGGCGGCGGGGACGGAGAGCGGGTCGCTCACCTGCGGGCGTTCGGGGCCCACCTGGGCGCCGCCTTCCAACTCGTCGATGACCTGCTCGGTATCTGGGGCGACCCGCAGCGCACCGGCAAGCCGGTCGGCTCCGACCTGGCCGCGCGCAAGAAGACCTTGCCCGTCGTGGCCGCGCTGGGCGCCGACGGTCCGGCCGCACACCGGCTGCGTGCCCTGTATGCGCGCTCCGGCCCGCTGAGCACCGCCGAGCAGGAGCTGGCTGCTCGTCTGGTGGAGCAGGCCGGAGGCCGTGCCTGGGCGAGGAGTGAGTGCGAACAGCACACTGCGCAGGCCCTGGAACACCTGCATAGCGGACGACTCGAACCAAGTGCTGTGGAGGAACTCATCGTCCTGGCCCGGCTGCTCACCAACCGCGACCACTGACCTCAGACCACCGAGAACCTTTAGGGAGACCAGACCCCGTATGGCAACCGCTTTCGGTCGACTCCTGGACACTCTTCCCCCCGAGGGCCTGCAGCTCTACTGCCCTGTCCCCCTTCAACAGCACCCGTCCGGCGGCCAGTGCCTGGATCGGGCTGGCGCCGCCTGGGCCATCGAGCAGGGGTTGTGTGCCCCCGACTCCCGCATGACCCGGATGAACTTCGGTACGTTCATCGCCCACGGGATGCCCTTCGTCACCGAAGAGGCAGCGATCGCCATGACCTACTACACCCACTGGGCGTGCAAGTGGGATGACCATCTCGATACCTTGACCGGCAATCCCGCCCGTGCGGCCGCGCTGTCAGCCGAGGCCAACCGCGTCCTATACGAGCCGTCCGACGTTCCCCTGCCGGCCGACCCGTTCCTCACCAGCCTCCGTGACCTGCGGCGCGTCCTGCAGGCGTGCCTGCCCCCTGACGGCCTCGCTGCTGTCCGCAGCGAGAACGCCCAGTGGCTCGGCGGCCAGTTGTGGAAACTCGCCCTCCAGTCCAGCACCGCAGCGCCCGCGGTCGGCGAATACCTGCGCATGCGCTGGCCCAAGTGCGGCGCCGGGGTCCTGGCCGCCTACACCGCGCCGGGCGCCGGATACGCGATGACACCGGACGAGTTCTACGACCCACTCGTCCGGGCGTTCACCTTGTCGGTGTTCTATCCCTGCACCATCGTCAACGACCTCGGCAGCCTGGCCAAGGAAGCCCAGGCCGGACAGCGAGACATCAACCTCTTCTCCGCCCTCGCCGCCGAACACGGCCTTGACACCACCACTGCTCTGCTGAAGGCCGCAGAACTCTACGAACGTATGCTCTGCCTCATGCTGCGCCTCCAGGAGCGGCTGTTGAAGGATCCCCGGCCAGCCGTCGTCCGCTACGCCGCCGAATTGCCTCAGTGGATCCCCGCTACCGTCGAGTTCACCGCCATCAGCGCCCGCTACTTCACCAGCGATGCGGCCGGGACCGGCCCCGCCACGCCGCTGACCGTCAGCCCGAGCCCGACCCCCATGCTGTGGGACCCCGACGACCTCACCCCGCCCCCTTACCCCGACATCGCCTGGATGTGGCATCAGCTCAAGCCAGCCCTCGGCGAGTGAAGCGCACCCGCCATCCCGTGATCGACATGAAGCCGGACGATAGCCCGTGGACAGCTCAACAGCGCGTAACTGAAATGGGACGGCTGGAGATGCCAGATCCACACCGCGACCCGACGGGTATGGAGCCGGCACGGCACCGACTTGTCCCGCCAGTTCTCCGACGTCGCAGATGCTGCCGCCGGCCTGCCGGACGCAGTCCTCGACGGTGAGCTCGTCGCGGTCCTCAACGACGGCTCCGGCGTGGTTTTCGACCGGCTGCAGAGCCGGGCCGGCCGCCGCGGCCCGCGACGCAGCGCCGACTTCACCGTCCACGTCGCCCTGTTCGACGTCCTCGCCGTCGGCGACCTCGACTGGCGGCCCCGCCCGTATACCGAGCGCCGTACAGAGCTGCTGCATCTGCTCGAGGGCGGCGCGCCCACCCTGCGAGCGGTTCCGGCTACCGAGGATCGTGGGCAAGCCCTCAAGTGGGTCGGAGCGCTCGCGGGCGTGGAGGGCCTGGTGGGTAAGAAGACCGACGCACCGTACGCCGCCGGCCTGGCCTCGGGCTGGGTGAAGTGGCGCGAGCGCCACACCACTGAGGCCGTGGTCATCGGGGTGACCGGAACGACGCCGGAGACACAGGCCCTCGTGCTGGGCCGGCCAACGGGCGGCCGGATGCGGGCGGTTGGCGTGAGTCTGCCGCTCACTCAGGAGATCCTGTTGGGTGCCAAAAGTCCCGCACATGCGTTGAGCTGGGCGTTCGCCAGACTGTCGTGATCTTCGTCAGGCTGTGTCGCGGTACTCGTGGATGAGTCCGCTGAGGACGTCGTGGCGCTGGATGTTGGGCGGGGAAGGGGATGACGTCCGGATCGTCGGCTGGTGCGCAAGGTGCAGGGCCCGGTGCGGCCTTCCGGAGTTGTAGTGCTCGGCGTATTCGGCGAGGACACGCCGTGCGTGTTGCTCGTTGTAGATCAGCATCCGGTCGGTGCACTCGGCCCGCACGCTGCGGATGAACCTCTCCACGTGGGCGTTCATCTGCGGTGTCTGTGGCGCGCTCTTCAGGATCTCGATGCCGTCGGCGGTGAAGACGGCGTCGAACGCCTGGGTGTAGCGGCTGTCGCGGTCGCGTAGCAGGTAGCGGAAGCCGGCGGCGCGGTCTGCGAGGTTGGCGAGGAGGTTCCTCGAGAGCTGGGTGGCCCAGGCTGCGGTCGGGTGGGCGGTGACGCCGAGGATGCGCACGGTGCGGGTGCCGACCTCCATGACCACGAAGGCGTACAGCCTGGTCAGCGCGGCGGTGTCCACGTGGAAGAAGTCGGCCGCGAGCAGACCGGAGGCCTGGGCGCGTACGAACTCGCGCCAGGTCGGGGCGCCGCGGCTTCGTCTGGGTGCAGGGCCGAGGCCGGCGCTGCGCAGGATGCGTCGGATGGTGGAGGCGCCGACGCGGTGGCCCAGGCGCCGCAGCTCGCCCTGGATACGGGTTGAGCCCCAGGTCGGGTTCCCGCGGGCCAGGCGCAGGATCAGGGCGGTGAGTTCCTCGGAGATCGGCGGGCGGCCGGTCCGTGCGGGTTTCTGCTTCCACTTCCAGCGCAGTAGTCGCCGGTGCCAGGTGAGCAGGGTGCCGGGTGTGAACAGGCGGTGTCGGCGCAGCACCGCGTTCTCGTGGCGCAGCGCGAGCAGCTCGGCGTCCTTGGTCTGCTGCGAGCGGGAGAGCAGCAGGAGCAGTCCGAGGAGTCGGAGGAAGACCAGGTAGAGCATGCGCAATGCCATGGGGTGCGAGCTTGTCGTGATCGCCCGGAGTCGCAAAGTGCCTGGTCAGATGCTGTACGTCACTTCTGGAACCCTACAGGCGGCCGCGGTGAGTACAGCGACGGCCGCGCCGAGGAGCCGTCTGAAGCGGGTGCGCATCGTGCCTCCCAACGTCATTGAGGGAAGGAGCGGTTGAGCGTACCAACGGGTATGTGCCTTGACCTCCGTCAGCGGCACAACCAGGATCAAGTGTCATGACGCCTGGACACGGCAGTACGGTTGACGGGATCCTGCGGCGCAGCGCCCGGCGCACCCCGGCGCGCGTCGCGGTCGAGTACGGCGACCGCTCCTGGGCGTACGAGGAACTCGACGAGGCCGTCTCACGGGCCGCGAGCGTCCTGCGCGACCAGGGCCTGGCCCCCGGCGACCGGGTCGGCGCCTACGGCCACAACTCCGACGCCTACCTCATCGGCTTCCTGGCCTGCGCCCGGGCGGGCCTGGTGCACGTACCGGTCAACCAGAACCTGACCGGCGACGACCTCGCGTACATCGTCGGCCAGTCCGGCAGCGCGCTGGTCCTCGCCGACCCCGACCTGTCGGACCGGCTCCCCGACGGCGTCCGTACGGTGCCCCTGCGCGACGCCGACGACTCGCTGCTCGCGCGGCTGACACAGGCGCCCGCGTACGACGGCCCGGAGCCGCGCTCCGAGGACCTGGTGCAGCTGCTCTACACCTCCGGCACCACGGCCCTGCCCAAGGGCGCGATGATGACGCACCGGGCGCTGGTGCACGAGTACCTCAGTGCGATCACCGCCCTCGACCTCAGCGCCGGCGACCGTCCCGTGCACTCGCTGCCGCTGTACCACTCGGCGCAGATGCATGTGTTCCTGCTGCCGTACCTCGCGGTCGGGGCGACGAACATCATCCTCGACGCGCCCGACGGCGACCGGCTGTTCGACCTGATCGAAGCGGGCCGCGTGGACAGCCTGTTCGCGCCGCCCACCGTGTGGATCGGTCTCGCCAACCGCCCGGACTTCGACCGACGTGACCTGGCCGGGCTGCGGAAGGCGTACTACGGGGCGTCGATCATGCCGGTGCCCGTGCTGGAACGGCTGCGTGAGCGGCTGCCGAAGCTGGCGTTCTACAACTGCTTCGGCCAGAGCGAGATCGGCCCCCTGGCCACGGTCCTCGGACCCGATGAACACAAGGGCCGGATGGATTCCTGCGGCCGTCCGGTGCTGTTCGTCGACGCCCGCGTGGTCGACGAGGACGGCAAGGACGTCCCCGACGGAACGCCCGGCGAAATCGTGTACCGCTCCCCGCAGTTGTGCGAGGGCTACTGGGACAAGCCCGAGGAGACCGCGGACGCCTTCCGCGACGGCTGGTTCCACTCCGGCGACCTCGCCGTGCGGGACGCGCACGGCTACTTCACCATCGTCGACCGGGTGAAGGACGTCATCAACTCCGGCGGCGTGCTGGTCGCTTCACGGCAGGTCGAGGACGCGCTCTACACCCACGAGGCGGTCGCCGAGGTGGCGGTGATCGGCCTGCCCGACGACCGCTGGATCGAGGCCGTGACGGCCGTCGTCGTCCGACGCGGTGAGACCACGGAGGAGGACCTGATCGCGCACGCCCGCGACAAGCTCGCCCACTTCAAGGCACCCAAGCGGGTCCTGTTCGTGGACGAACTGCCGCGGAACGCGAGCGGGAAGATCCTGAAACGGGAGCTGAGGGACCGGTTCGGCGAAACCGCGGTCTGAACTCTATGGGCGCTCAGCGGCCGTCAAGGCTTCCAGCGCGGTCGATCCACTCGGGATCAGCAATCCAGGCCATCTGACCTCAGGCAAGAGCCGTGCCGCCGACTTCTCCTGGCAGGCGTCGCCCGGTGCGGCTCGGCTATGGGCAGAGCAGGGGGAGAGGGCGGTGCTCCGCCGGTTAGCGTGCCCGGCATGGACATCGAGCCGCGCACCGTCAAAGCCAACGGCATCACCCTCGCCTACCGCGCCTGGGGTCCCGAACAGGCGCCTGCCGTTCTGCTGCTGCACTGCCGCGGTGCCGACGGCGCGGACTGGGCGCCGGTCGCCGAGCGGCTCGCGGCCGGTCCGCGCCGGGTGTATGCCCCGGATCTGCGGGGACACGGGCGCAGCGACTGGCCGGGGACAGTGCCGGGGGCGGGTGCGGACGTCTACGCGTATACGGCGATGCGTGACGACATACGTGCCTTCCTCGCGGCCCTCGGCATCGACCGCGTCGATGTGGTGGGCCATTCGCTCGGTGGTGCTGTCGCCTACCTGCTGGCGCAGACGGAACCCGACGTCATACGGCGGCTCGTCCTGGAGGACGTGCCCGTGCCGATCCCGCTCGACCCGCCCCGGCCGCCCGCCGAACGGCCCGACGGGGAGCTGCCGTTCGACTGGGTCATGGTGCGGGCCACCGACGCACAGCGCAACGCGCCCGATCCTGTGTGGTGGGACCACATGGGGCGGATCACCATGCCCGCGCTGCTCATTGGGGGTGGCCCCACCAGCCTGATCCCACAGGAGCAGATCGCCGCGCTCGCCGACCAGATCCCCGACGCCCGGCTCGTGACCATCGATGCGGGTCATCTGGTGCATGAGACCCGGCCGGCGGAGTTCCTCGCGGCTGTGGAGGCGTTCCTCGATGCTGAGGACGTCTTCACCCGGAGTTCTGAGGCCCGTACGCCGTCATGAAGCGGTCGCGGAAGGCGTCCATCTCCCAGCGCGGGCCGTCCGGAGCGGGCTTGAGGCCGTCCGTCCAGCCCCAGTCCGCGATCCTGTCGAGCACCTTCTTGTCACGGGCGACGATGGTGATCGGCACGTCCTTGCTCCGGTCGCCCGCGGTGACCGTGGGGACGGGCTGGTGGTCGCCGAGGAAGACGAGGACCGTGTTCTCGTCGCCGTAGCGCTCGACCCATTCGGTCGTGCTGCGCAGGGAGTATTCGATGGCGCGCCGGTACTCGGTGCGTACGCTCTCCGGGTTCTTCCAGACCTCTTCGGGGTCCTTGCCGTCTTTCTTGATCTCGTGGAAGACCGAGCCGTCGCCGAGGTCGTTCCAGTCGATCATGCGGGCGACGGGCGCCCAGGGGTTGTGACTGGAGGCCAGGATGATCTCCGCCATGATCGGCTGCCGGTCCTTGCGGCCGTGCTCCAGGCGTTCGAAGGCCTCCAGGCTGAACTGGTCCGGCACGGGCGTCCAGCTGAAGTAGGGGCCGTGATAGCCGAGGTGCTCGGAGTCGTAGATGTGGTCCAGGCCGAAGAACTTCCCCTCCGGCCAGGCCCGCCGCACCCCGGGCACGACACCGACCGTGCGCCAGGCGCCGGTCCTGCCGAAGTAGTTGGTGAGGGTCATGCGGTCGCTGGTGGTCAGGCTCCGGTAGCGCTGCTGGTTCTTGATCCACAGTCCGGACAGGAAGGTCGAGTGGGCCAGCCAGCTGCCGGCCCCGGTGACGGGCGACCTGAGCCAGGCGCTGCGCGACGCGAACCCGGCCGCGTCGAGGGAGCGGGTGCCTTCCTTCAGGACCGCGTCGATCTGCGGTGCCATCGCCGGGTCGTCGATGGCGACCCGGCCGTAGCTCTCGATGAACGTGAACAGGACGTCCTTGCCGCGCAGCCCGGTGAGCAGCTGGTCCGGCGGAGTCTTCGCGAACGCGTCGACGGCGGCCTGCTGCTGGAAGACCCGGGCGTCCCGCAGGCCCGCGCGTACCTGTTCCACCCGGTTGCCGAGGAACTCGGCGTTGCCCTTGGTGGCGACCTGGGTGCCGGCGACCTGCACGCCAAGGGTGACGCAGGTGATCCACGCGGTGCCGAGGACCAGGGTCGTACGGGCGGCGGCGGGACGGTGGCGGACCATCAGGTTCGTCAGCCGCACCGTCGCGAGCGTGGTCAGCACCAGGACCGCGGCGAACAGGATGATCACCGCGACCACGGCGAGCACCTGGCCGGTACGGCCGAACGACTCGCGCAGGAAGTCCGTCGCGTCGTCGAGCAGGATCCAGTCCAGGACCAGGTCGAAGGGGCGGGCCAGCACCTGGTAGAAGCCCATGTCGACGAACTTCAGGACGGTGAGCAGACCCAGGAACACGCCTGAGACGACAGCCATGATCCGCCGGGGCCTGGGCGGCAGCGCCAGCAGCAGCCCGGCGAGCAGGACGCCCTCGGCGGGGATGCGCAGGAACGCGCTGGGGTTCAGGCGTTCGAGCCGGTTGGGCATGAGGAGGGCGAAGAGGACGAGGGCACCGGCCAGGACCGTGGTGCCCACACTCACGCCGCGGGCGGTACGGGGGTACTTCCGGCGCCAGCCGAACCAGCCACCTTTCCCACCAGCAGGGGCGTCCGTCGTATCAGAGAGGGCGTCCGTCGTCCCGGTCCCAGCCGTCCCGTCTTCGGCATCCGGCAGCTGACGAGAACGAGTGACGTGCTGTGACACAAAGGTCCTTCCGTGCGAAACCCCGGCGATGGTGCGGCGGACCGGATCCGGCCGGAACCCGTTCCGCCACCATCAATACGGTCGCACGTCATCTGTTGTTCAATCGGGCAACCCGCGGAATCACAGGTTCCGCCCGTACCGGATCACCGGTCCGCCGCCACCGCCACCTCCCGTGCCCACCGGTAGTCCGCCTTGCCGCTCGGCGACCGTCGGATCGCATCCGTGAGCACCAGCTGGCGAGGGATCTTGTAGCCGGCCAGATGGGAACGGCAGTGCGTCTGGATGTCGTCGAGGGACGGCGTGCGCGCACCCTCGCGCAGCTGCACCACCGCCGCCACGTGATGGCCCCACTTCACGTCCGGCACCCCGGCGACCAGTGCGTCGTACACATCCGGATGAGACTTGAGCGCCTGCTCGACCTCCTCCGGGTACACCTTCTCGCCCCCGGTGTTGATGCACTGCGAGCCGCGGCCGAGGACCGTGACGACGCCCTCCTCGTCGACGGTGGCCATGTCGCCGAGCAGCACCCATCGCTCGCCGTCCTTCTCGAAGAAGGTCTCGGCGGTTTTCGCCGGGTCGTTGTAGTAGCCGAGCGGGACGTGGCCGCACTGGGCGACGCGGCCGACCTCGCCGACGGCGACCGGTTCATGGGTGGCCGGATCGACCACCTGTGTGCGGGAGTTGACGCGGATGCGGAAGCCGCGTTCGGGGCCGGAGTCCTCCGTCGCCGTGCCGTTGAAGCCGGACTCGGAGGAGCCGAAGTTGTTGAGCAGCATCGCATTCGGGACGAGCGCCTGGAACTGCCGCCGCACCGTGTCCGACATGATCGCTCCCGACGACGACACGCTGAACATCGACGAGCAGTCGGTGCCTTTCATGGGGCCGTTCAGGGCGTCGATCAGTGGCCGCAGCATCGCGTCGCCGACCAGCGACACGCTGGTGACCTTCTCCCGCTCGATGGTGCGCAGCACCTCCTCGGGTGCGAACTTGCGGTGCAGCACGACCCGTTGGCCGAAGTTGAAGCCGATGAACGCCGTCAGCGTGGACGTGCCGTGCATGAGCGGGGGAGTGGGGAAGAAGGTGATCCCGTCGCCGCCCGCCGCGACCCGCTCGGCCAGCTCCTGCGGCTTCTTGACCGGCTCACCGGTCGGCGCGCCGCCGCCGAGCCCGGAGAAGAACAGGTCCTCCTGGCGCCACATCACGCCCTTGGGCATCCCGGTCGTACCGCCGGTGTAGATGATGAACTGGTCGTCGCCCGACCGTTCGGCAAACCCGCGCTCCCCGGATCCGGCGGCCTCGGCCTCGCCGAAGGGCGCACCCGGCGTGCTCCCGGCTCCCACCCGCACCAGATGCCGCACCTTCTCCGCCCGCGGCAGCGCCGCCGCCACCCGGTCGGTGAACTCGGCGTCGAAGACGAGAGCCACCAGGTCGGCGTCCCGGTAGAGGTAGACTAACTCCTCTTCCATGTACCGGTAGTTGACGTTGACCGGCACGATCCGTGCCTTGAGGCAGCCGAGTACCGTCTGCAGATACTCGACACCGTTGTAGAGATGGAGCCCGAGGTGCTCGCCGGGACGTATCCCGCTGTCGAGCAGATGGTGCCCGATGCGATTGGCGCCCGCGTCCAACTGCGCATACGTCAGCCGACGCTCCGCCCCCGTGCCGGGATGGTCGATGTACACCAGCGCCTCACGGTCCGGCACCACGTCGACGACCGACTCGAACAGGTCGGCAAGGTTGTACTCCACGGCTCCTCCTGACCTCGCCCTTCACCGGCTGCCGGTCATCAGAGCAAAGGGCGGCACAACTGTGAAGGGCCCGCGCACAATAAATCTGACTGACTGTCAGAAAACTCTTGAAGTGCTTCCCCGCCTCCTGCAACCTGTTCTCGTTCTGTGAGAGGGGAGACGGTCGATGGGTGGGACGGAACACCTCGCCATCCGGCGGGAAGGCGCCACACTGGTGCTCACGCTCAACAGGCCCGAGGCCAAGAACGCGCTCTCGCTGCCGATGCTCGTCGGCCTGTACGACGGCTGGATCGCGGCCGACGAGGACGACGAGGTCCGCTCGATCGTGCTGACCGGCGCGGGCGGCGCGTTCTGCGCGGGCATGGACCTCAAGGCCCTGGCAGGGAAAGGAATGGAGGGGCAGCAGTACCGGGACCGGCTGCAGGCCGACCCCGACCTGCACTGGAAGGCGATGCTGCGGCATCACCGCCCCCGCAAACCGGTGATCGCCGCCGTGGAGGGCCACTGCGTCGCGGGCGGCACCGAGATCCTCCAGGGCACCGACATCCGCGTCGCGGGCGAGTCGGCGACCTTCGGGCTCTTCGAGGTCAAGCGCGGGCTGTTCCCGATCGGCGGGTCGACGGTCCGGCTGCAACGCCAGATCCCGCGCACGCACGCCCTGGAGATGCTGCTCACCGGCCGCCCCTACAGCGCCCGGGAGGCCGCCGGCATCGGCCTGATCGGGCACGTCGTACCGGACGGCACGGCCCTCACCAAGGCCCTGGAGATCGCCGAACAGATCAACGCCTGCGGCCCGCTGGCCGTCGAGGCCGTCAAGGCATCGGTGTACGAGACCGCCGAGATGACCGAGGCCGACGGGCTCGCCGCCGAACTCAAGCGCGGCTGGCCGATCTTCGACACCGCCGACGCCAAGGAGGGCGCCCGCGCCTTCGCGGAGAAGCGACCGCCGCACTACAAGCGTGCGTAGGCGCTGCGCTGGCTTGGGCCGGTTCGCAGCTGCGGGCCGTCTGTGGCTGGTCGCGCAGTTCCCCGCGCCCCTTTCGGGGCGCTCCACGCATCCGACCTCCGAAGGAGGCCCTGCCCCGATGCCCGAAGTTCTCAAGGCCCCGCTGACTGTTGAATTCCCCTTCACCCGCTCCCTCGGCCCCGTCCAGAGTGCCTTCCTCACCGGTCTGCGCGAACGCGTCGTCCTCGGCGTGAGGACGACCGACGGCCGCACGCTCGTACCGCCCGTCGAGTACGACCCCGTCACCGCCGAGGAGATCCGCGACCTGGTCGAGGTCGCCCCCACCGGCACCGTCACCACCTGGGCCTGGAACCACGCCCCCCGCCGCGGCCAGCCCCTCGACACCCCCTTCGCCTGGGCCCTCGTCCGCCTCGACGGCGCGGACACGGCCCTCCTGCACGCCCTCGACGCCCCCGGCCCCGACGCCGTGCACACCGGTATGCGCGTCCGGGTCCGCTGGGCCGAGGAACGTACCGGCGCCATCACGGACATCGCCTGCTTCGAGCCGTACGACGGCAGTTCGGCTGAACCAGCGGGCCACACCGGCGAGTTCGAGGACACGGTCACGGGCATCGTCGCCCCCGCCCGCCTCGACTACACCTACTCACCCGGCCGGGCCCAGTCCGCCTACATCAACGCCCTGTCCGAACGCCGCAACGTCGGCGAGCGCTGCCCCAGCTGCCGCAAGGTGTACGTCCCGCCGAGGGGTGCGTGCCCCAGATGTGGCGTGGCCACATTGGAACAGGTCGAGGTGGGGCCGGGCGGCACAGTGACCACGTTCTGCATCGTCAACATCAAGGCCAAGAACCTCGACATCGAGGTGCCGTACGTCTATGCCCACATCGCCCTCGACGGCGCCGACCTCGCGCTGCACGGCCGGATCGGTGGCATCCCCTACGACCAGGTGCGCATGGGCCTGCGGGTGGAACCGGTGTGGACCGAAGGCGCCCGCTTCCCTGATCACTACCGGCCGACCGGCGAGGCCGACGCGGACTACGACACTTACAGGGAGCTCCTGTGATGCGTGACATAGCACTGGTCGCCTTCGCCCAGACCGACCACCGGCGCACCAGCGACGAGCACTCCGAGGTGGAGATGCTCATGCCGGTCCTGCACCAGGTGCTCGACCGGACCGGTCTGAAGACCGCCGACATCGGCTTCACCTGCTCCGGATCCAGCGACTACCTCGCCGGCCGTGCCTTCTCCTTCACCCTCGCCCTCGACGGCGTCGGAGCCTGGCCTCCGATCTCCGAGTCGCACGTCGAAATGGACGGTGCCTGGGCGCTGTACGAGGCGTGGACGAAACTCCTCACCGGGGACGCGGACACCGCGCTCGTCTACGCGTACGGCAAGTCCTCGCCCGGCTCCGTCCGCGACGTCCTGACCCGGCAACTCGACCCGTACTACGTCGCGCCCCTGTGGCCCGACTCCGTGGCCCTGGCCGCGCTCCAGGCGCAGGCGCTCATCGACGCGGGCCACACCGACGAGCCCGCGCTGGCCGGGGTCGCCGCCCGCAGCCGAAGGGACGCCGCCGACAACTCCCATGCGCAGCTGAGGGGTTCGATACCGCACGGGGACTATCTCGTACGGCCCCTGCGCACCGGCGACTGCCCGCCCATCGGCGACGGCGCCGCCGCCGTGATCCTCGCGGCCGGAGACCGGGCCCGGGAGCTGTGCGAGAGGCCCGCCTGGATCCGCGGCACCGACCACCGCATCGAGGCACACGGACTCGGCGTCCGCGACCTGACCGACTCCCCGTCCACCCGCCTGGCCGCCGAGAAGGCGGGCGCCTTCGAACGCCCCGTCGACACCGCCGAGCTGCACGCACCCTTCACCTCACAGGAGGTCGTCCTGCGCAAGGCGCTCCGCCTCGACGACAGCGTCCGCGTGAACCCGTCCGGCGGCGCCCTGGCCGCCAACCCGATCATGGCCGCCGGGTTGATCCGGATCGGCGAGGCCGCGGCCCGCATCCACCGCGGGGAGTCCGACCGGGCCCTCGCCCACGCCACGTCCGGCCCCTGTCTGCAACAGAACCTGGTCGCCGTACTCGAAGGGGATCCCCGATGAGCAAGGAGCCCGTGGCCGTCGTAGGCATCGGCCAGACCAAGCACGTGGCGGCACGCCGGGACGTGTCGATCGCGGGCCTCGTGCGGGAGGCGGCGCAGCGGGCGCTCGACGACGCAGAGCTGAGGTGGGCCGACGTCGACGCCGTCGTGATCGGCAAGGCGCCCGACTTCTTCGAGGGCGTCATGATGCCGGAGCTGTACCTCGCCGACGCGCTCGGCGCCGTGGGCAAGCCCATGCTGCGCGTGCACACCGCGGGGTCGGTCGGCGGGTCCACGGCGCTGGTCGCGGCCAACCTCGTCGCCGCCCGGGTGCACGGCACCGTCCTGACCCTGGCCTTCGAGAAGCAGTCCGAGTCGAACGCGATGTGGGGCCTGTCGCTGCCCATCCCCTTCCAGCAGCCGCTGCTGGCCGGCGCGGGCGGGTTCTTCGCGCCGCACGTGCGCGCGTACATGCGGCGCAGCGGCGCGCCCGACACCGTCGGCTCGCTCGTGGCGTACAAGGACCGGCGCAACGCGCTGAAGAACCCGTACGCGCATCTGCACGAGCACGACATCACCCTGGAGAAGGTCCAGGCCTCGCCCATGCTGTGGGACCCGATCCGCTACTCGGAGACCTGTCCGTCCTCGGACGGCGCCTGCGCCATGATCCTCACCGACCGCGCGGGGGCGGCCCGCGCGCCCCGGCCGCCCGCCTGGATGCACGGCGGCGCCATGCGCAGCGAACCGACGCTTTTCGCGGGCAAGGACGCGGTGTCACCGCAGGCCGGCAAGGACTGCGCGGCCGATGTCTACCGGCAGGCCGGCATCGCCGACCCGCGCCGGGACATCGACGCCGTCGAGATGTACGTGCCGTTCTCCTGGTACGAGCCCATGTGGCTGGAGAACCTCGGCTTCGCCGCCGAGGGCGAGGGCTGGAAGCTCACCGAGTCCGGGGTGACCGAACTGGACGGGGATCTTCCGGTCAATATGTCGGGCGGCGTCCTGTCGACCAATCCCATCGGCGCCTCCGGCATGATCCGCTTCGCGGAGGCGGCCCTCCAGGTGCGCGGACAGGCCGGTGAGCACCAGGTGGAGGGGGCTCGCAGGGTGCTCGGGCACGCCTACGGCGGCGGATCCCAGTTCTTCTCCATGTGGCTCGTGGGGTCGCGCCCGCCCGACTCCTGAAAGGTCCCCCTCACGTGGCCTGTTGGCACTCGGAACCGATCGCTAGGCTGGCCCGCGGACGACGAATCGGGAGGAGCACGGACGTGGCCGAGAGCACCATCCAGGACCACCCGCTCACGGGCTGGGACAAGCCGGAGCTGGACCTCAGCAACGCCGAGTGGCACTCCAGCAGCCGCGGGCTGGGGGACGTACAGATCGCCTTTGTCGAGGGCTTCATCGCCATGCGCAACAGCGGTCGCCCGGAGAGCCCTTCCTTGATCTTCACGCCGGCGGAGTGGGGTGCGTTCGTGTCGGGTGCGCGGGAGGGCGAGTTCGACCTCACCTGAGCCGGGGCGGGCGGGACCGAGCCCTGGGTGTTCCGCCCGTTTTTCCGGACACGCGACCCTGAGCACCCTCCGGGGCCGATGCCTGAGCGAGGCTGGTCCCAGGACGTGCAGGTCGCACTCCGGAGGTGAGGGAACCATGAGCACCCTGCCGGTCATCGCCGCGGTCGACGGCTCGGACGACAGTCTGCGCGCCCTGGACTGGGCCCTGGACGCCGCCCGGCGCCGCGAGGCACCGTTGCGGGTGGTCCATGTGCGGCAGTACGCCGTGTGGACCCAGCCCGACGTCCTGGCGGCCGGGCCGCCGGATCCGGACGTCGATCCCGTGCTCGACCAGATCCGTGCGTATGTCGCCGACCGGACCACTGCCGAGTACGTGGCGCTGGAGGGCGCCCCGAGTGCGGTGTTGCCCGAACTGGGCTCCGCTGCCCAGCTGTTGGTGCTCGGCTCCCGGGGCCGCGGCGGCTTCGCCAGTCTGCTGCTCGGCTCCAACGGCATGGCCGCCGCCCGCGACGCCGAATGCCCGGTCGTCGTGGTTCCCCGGCCCGGCCGCGAGGTCCATGACGGCGCTTTGGCCGGACCGGGCCCGCGTGTCGTCGTCGGCCTGCACGCCGACAGCCCCGACGAGGCGACGCTCGACTTCGCCTTCACCGAGGCCGCCCTGCGTGGCGCCCGCCTCCAGGTGGTCGCCGCCTATCCGTGGCCCGTGCAGACCTGGGCGACGCCCGGCGAACTCGTCCCGCCCGTGATCGACCAGGACGCCGTCGAGAACGAGACCCGCGTCCTCGCCGAGGGCTTCCTCGCCCCGCACCGCAAACGGCACCCCGACGTCCACGCCGAGCCGTATGTGGCGCCGGGCGACGCGGCCGGCCACCTCGTCGCCTCGTCCAAGGACGCCGAGCTGGTCGTCGTCGGCCGCCACCGACGCCGTCTGCTCGCCCCCGCCCGCACGATGGGCTCCGTCACCCAGGCCGTCCTGCTGCACGCGGCGAGCCCGATCGCGGTGGTGCCACCGACGCCGGGCGAGGAGTGAGGCTCCGGCCGAATTAATGGATGAGGCCATGCCTATCATTAGCCCCATGGAGGACTCGCTCAGCAGGCTGGCCCTGGACCTCGCCCTCACCATCCGGCACGACGGAAACGGCTCGGTCGCCGACGACCTCACCGAGCCCGCCGGCCTCACCGCGTGGGTGCGGGCCCACCCCGGCACGCGGCCCGACGGCTACGTCGCCGACGCCGCCGCCCTCACCGCCGTACGCGATCTGCGCGCCGCCGTCCGCGCGCTCTTCGCCCGCGCCGTGCGTCCCGGCGCACCGAGCCCTGCCGACGCGGCCCGTCTGCTGTCCGTGCCGGAGGCCGTCGAGCGCCTCAACGCGTCAGCCGCACGGATGCCGACCACCCCGGTGCTGCGCTGGGCCGAGGGCGCCGAGCCCGTCGTACACCGGCAGGCAGTGGACGGAGAGGGCGAGCTGGTGGCCGTGCTCGCGCAGGCCGCGATCGCGTTCCTCGCCGGACCGGACCGGGAGCGGCTGCGCGCCTGCCATGCGCCGCGCTGTGTGCGGTACTTCCTCAAGGAGCATCCGCGGCAGGAGTGGTGCAAGCCGTCCTGCGGCAACCGGGCCCGCGTGGCCCGCCATCACGACCGGCACAAGAAGGCCGCGGACAAGGTCGGTCAGTAGCGGTCGGACAGGGTTGTACGGGCTGCGCGAGGCGTACGTGCCCGCTCACGGGCAGCAGGACCCTCTTCGAACGCGACAGCGAACTCGCCGCCGTCGACGAGGCGTTGGCCGAACTCGCCGGTCTGCCTGCGGACGGCGCTGAACCACTCGACCTGCCCTGCTCGCCTCCGCCGGCGGCGCCTGCCGTCGGCGGACTGCCGAAAGACAGGCACGGACACCACCGGACTGGCAGTAGCTCTGAAGCCAACGTGAACGTCGACCCACGTAAGGGGCGCGGGGCTGTATCGATATGCGGCCCCTCGGCCACGTACCATTGGCCGCATGTCGTTCCTCCGCCGCCGCAGCGCCACCCCCGCCGGGCCCGACTTCGACGTACTGGCCATGGACCCGGGCGACTGGCCCGGAAACCTGGGCGCGGGCCTGCTGCCCGCTCCCGACGGCACCTGCCAGGGCGTCTTCCTGCGCTACGACCTGTTCGGCGGCCGTGGCCCGGCGATGATCATCGGCAATCTGCCGGAGGGCTCACCGGCTCGTGAGGTCGCCGAGGACGAGATCCCCTTCGAGGTGGCCCAGCTGCTGCTCGCGCTGGAGAACGAGGAGGACGTCACCGTCGTCGGCGCCGAGGACGTGCCCGTCATGCAGGGCGACAACCTGCTGATCGTGCGCCGTCTCAAGCTCTCCGAGAGCCGGATCTCCTGCGTGCAGTTCGACCGCAGCGACAAGGTCCTGGTCACCATCGCCGCCTGGGACCGCCCCATCACCGACGACCTGTACGCCCTGCTGAAACCGCTGCCCGCGGAGCTGTTCCAGCAGGGCTGACGACCTACCGGACCGGCTCTTCGCGCACGTCGGCGGCCCGCACGTACGCCACCCGATGGCCGAACTGGATCTCGTAGTAGAGATCCTTCCCGACGATCACCTTGTGCGAGTCCGTCGCGAAGGTGACCGCGTAGTAGTACTCGCCCGGCACCTTGTCACCCACCACGTACTTCTGCCCCGCGAGCAGTTTGTACGGCAGCGGCGACACCGCCTGCGTGGGCACATCCGCCGGATACGCCCCCGCCTCCGGGTACGCGCGCCCGTACACGGGAATCTGCGCCAGCCCTGCCCTGGGGGTGACGACTGCACCGGAGGCGTTCACCGCCGTCGGCTGCTTCTTCGGGTTCTTGAACCAGGCCTTCTGGCCCAGGTACCAGATCGCCGTCCAGTCGCCCTGCCGGCCCGCGACCGCGTACTGCTGGCCGGTGGAGACCCGCGAACCGATGTCGTTGACGTCGATCGTCGAGGCGTCCCCCGACGGACGCAGACCGATGTCCTTGATCAGGGCGGAGTTCTCGTCCGGCTGGGAGTACAGCCGGACCGCGCTGGAGCCGTGGGCCGGGCAGGGCTTGCCCTGCGCCGTGCAGCCCGTGAAGGCGGGCCGGTGGTTGGCGTAGTCGGGCAGGATCGTCACCAGGCCCGCGCCGGCTCGCGCGGTGGTGCCGAACGGACGGCCCAGCAGGGTGAAGTAGTGCTGCCAGTCCCAGTAGGGGCCGGGGTCGGTGTGCATGCCGGGGATCGTCGACCTGGTCGGGCCGGGCACGGTGTCGTGGCCGAGGATGTGCTGCCGGTCCAGCGGGATGCCGTACTTGGCGGCGAGGTACTTCACCAGGCGGGCGGACGTCCGGTACATCGCCTCCGTGTACCAGGCGTCCGGGTTCGCCAGGAAGCCCTCGTGCTCCAGGCCGATCGACTTGGAGTTGATGTACCAGTTCCCGGCATGCCAGCCGACATCCTTGGCCTTGAGGTGCTGGGCGATGTGGCCGTCGGTGGAGCGCAGGCTGTAGTTCCACGACACATAGGTCGGGTCCTGCACCAGGTTGAGGACACCTTCCCAGGCGCCCTCCGTGTCGTGGATGACGATGTAGTCGATGCTCTGGGACGCGGGCCGGTCGCCGAGGTCGTGGTTGCCGTAGTCGCCCTCGCCGAACTGCCCGTACGGCGCCGGGATCCACTCGCAGGACACCGTCGTGGGGCACTCGGTCTCCGCGGCCGAGGCGTCCCGCAGCCCCGCCCGGGCCAGCTGCCCGGTCTCGGGGGCGAGGCCCGGGCGGGCGGCCAGGGTGATCCGCTGCCCGGCGTCCGTGGTGCGCTGCTCGCCGGTGCGGAGCACGTCGTACACGTCGTTCGCGTACGCCGCCGCCGTTGCCCTGTCGTCGGCGGCCGGGAAGCGGGCCACCGCCCCGTACCAGTCCGCCGGATCGTCGCTGAGCGGCTCGCCCAGGTCCTTCTGGGCGGCGGCCAGGAGTGCCGCACCGCCCGCCACGTTGGCCGCCGGGTCCGTGCGCAGTTCCTCGGCCGCGAGGCCGGTCAGCTCGGCCGCCTTCGTCAACGTCGTGAGGCGGGCCGGGAGTTCGGTGCTCGCCGGCACCTCGGTCCTGGGCAGCAGGGGAGTGCGGGCGCTGTCGCCGCGGGCGTCCTCGGTGCCCTCGCTGTGGAGCGGGGCCTCGGCCAGCGCGGTGCGGGCGTCGGTGAGGTGCATCGGGCCGTAGCCGCCGGCCACGCTCGGTGCCCCGCCGTGCGCGTCCCAGCGGGACTGGAGATAGGAGACGCCGAGGAGCACGCTCTGCGGCACGTGGTACTCGGCGGAAGCTGCGGCGAACGCCTGCTGCAGACCGTCTGCCGACGTCTCGGACGGTGCCGCGCCGAGGAGCGGCAGGATGAGGGCCGCGGTTGCGACTGCCTGGGCGGTTCTGCGACGGTCTCGGTCGGGAGCGGTGGCGGATCCTCGCAAAACAGCCTCCTGGGACGGACGAGTGCGACGAGCCGTGCGGGGCCGGGTGTGCGTCTGTGCTACCGGCCTGCCGACGATCCGTCAATCATGCCCAGAGAGAGGCGTTTTATCGTGTAATCGTAGGGTGTAGGGAGTTTCGTGGCGGTGGAGTGCAAGGGCGCGCGCCCCGTCGTACAGCCATCTCGCGCATACGAAGATCCGCGGTACGCCGCTGTCCCGGGCGTACCGCGGATCTCCGTCCCCGTCAGCGAGTGCCGACCGCCGCGCGTACGGCCCGTCGGGCCAGCTGGCAGTCGTCGTGCAGCCGCCTGAGCAGCAGCCGCTGTTCCTCGCCGGACGGCGCAGCACCCGGGTGGGCCACTCCCGGTGCCGCCGGGGTCGTGTCGTGCATCGAACGCTGCACGGCCGTCTCGTAGGTACGGATCTCACGCGTCAGGACGAGCATCAGGTTCACCAGGAAGGCGTCCCGCGAGGCCGGTCCCGCCGACTGCGCGATCTGACTGATCTGCCGCCGGGCCACCGGTGCGTCCCCGAGGACCGACCACAGGGTCGCAAGGTCGTACCCGGGCAGATACCAGCCCGCGTGCTCCCAGTCCACCAGCACTGGACCGGCCGGTGACAGGAGGATGTTCGACAGCAGTGCGTCGCCGTGGCAGAACTGGCCCATGCCCTGCCGTCCCGCCGTATGCGCGATGCCGTGCACCAGCTTCTGCAGATCGCCCATGTCCCGGTCGGTGAGCAGACCCAGCTCGTGGTACCGGGCGATGCGCGCCGCATAGTCCAGCGGCGCGTCGAAGGTGCCCGCCGGTGGCCGCCAGGCGTTCAGCCGGCAGATCGCGCCGAGTGCCGCCCTGATGTCCGCACGCGGCGGGGCCTCCGCCGGGTGCCGCTGGAGAGCCGCCACCCGCCCCGGCATCCGCTCGATCACGAGCGTGCAGCTGTCCGGGTCCGCCGCGATCAGCCGGGGCACCCGCACGGGCGGGCGGTGCCGGACGAACGAGCGGTACGCAGCTATTTCGTGCCGGATGCGCTCGGCCCACGCTGGGGAGTGGTCCAGTAAACACTTCGCGACGGCCGTGCTGCGCCCCGTCGTCCCCACCAGGAGGACGGATCGCCCGCTGCGGCGCAGAACCTGGACCGGAGCGAACTCCGGGCAGATGCGATGCACCGACGCGACCGCCGTACGCAGCTGCGTGCCCTGAGGGCCGGACAAGTCGAGTCTCCCGCTGAGCGGTTGGGTGCCGACCCCCGCGGCGCGCGGCGGCCGGCCCGCTCCGAGCCGGGGAGGCGCGGGACGCGCGGGGTCGAGGTAGGGGCCGCTGCCCGCAGGGCGGGGGCGCAGCGACCGGGGCGGGGCGGACACGGAGGACGATGCTGCGTACATGGGCGAAACAGATCCCTTCGTGTGCCTGCGACGACAATGCGCTACCCGGCCCGGCCCCTCGGGTGCACCCTGGGGAATGTCCCTCGGCAACCGGGTCGGGGTGGCGCGTTCCTACCTGACACCCGTCGCCCAGTGGCACACCATCTGGCGCGCCCTGGCGAACCCTGGCGAATAGTCGCCCGGCAACTCTCACCGGGCTACTGTCAACTCAGCCGAGAACCTGGGGGCTTGACGTGAGCGGAGAACCCAACACCCGCCTGGCGGACCTGTTCGGCCTGGCCGGCTGGTCCAAAGGTGAACTCGCGAGGCTGGTCAACCGGCAGGCGGCGGCCATGGGCCACCCCCAGCTGTCGACCGACACCTCCCGGGTGCGGCGGTGGATCGACATGGGAGAGATCCCGCGCGATCCCGTGCCGCGGGTGCTGGCGGCCCTGTTCACAGAGCGTCTCGGCCGTGTCGTGACCATCGAGGACCTCGGTCTGGTCCGGCACGGGCGTACGGGGAAACGGCAGAGCGGCGGGAGTGCGGAACATCCCGACGGTGTGCCGTGGGCGCCCGAACGGACTGCCGCGGTCCTCACCGAATTCACGGGAATGGACCTCATGCTCAACCGACGCGGCTTGGTGGGCGCGGGTGCCGCGCTCGCCGCGGGATCAGCACTCAGCAGCGCCATGCACGACTGGCTGCACACCGATCCGACCCTCTCGGCCGACGCTCCCGACCTCGACAATCCCCTGCACGCCGACCCCGCCGGGTTCGACCGCTATGAGGCCGCCCCCATCGGGTCGCAGGAGATCGAGGAACTGGAGCGCTCGGTCGAGGTGTTCCGAGCCTGGGACGCGGCCCGCGGCGGCGGGCTGCAACGCAAGGCCGTCGTGGGTCAGCTCAACGAAGTGGGCGGCATGCTCGCCTACCGTCACCCCGATCACCTCCAGCGGCGCCTGTGGGGCGTCGCCGCCAACCTCGCCGTTCTCGCGGGCTGGATGTCGCACGACGTCGGCCTGGAGCCCACGGCCCAGAAGTACTTCGTCATCGCCGCCCATGCGGCCCGTGAGGGCGGCGACCGGCCCCGCGCCGGGGAGGCGCTCTCCCGAGCGGCTCGCCAGATGGTGCACCTCGGCCGGCCCGACGACGCACTCGACCTGATGAAGCTCGCCCAGTCCGGCTCCGGCGAAGAGGTGCTGCCGCGCACCCGGGCGATGCTGCACACCATCGAGGCCTGGGCACAGGCGTCGATGGGCAAGGGGCAGGCGATGCGCCGCACCCTCGGACAGGCGGAGGACCTCTTCGTCTCCGACCGGGGCGACGTGCCGCCGCCGAGCTGGATGCAGATGTTCAAGGAGGAGGACCTGTACGGCATGCAGGCCCTGGCCTATCGCACGCTGGCCGAGCACGAGCCGGGCGCGGCCGTGCACGCCCAGCACTATGCGGAGAAGGCCCTGGCTCTGCGGGTCGACGGGCGGCAGCGGTCGAAGATCTTCGACTATCTGTCCATGGCCTCCGCCTGCTTCATCTCCGACGACCCCGAACAGGCCGACAGGTACGCGCGGTTGGCCCTGATGTCGATGGGCTCCAACTCCTCCCATCGCACCTGGGACCGGCTGCGCCAGATGTACCGGCTCACCGCCGAGTACTCCAGCTATCCGAGGATCAGCGAACTGCGGGAGGAGATCAAGCTCGCGCTGCCGAAGCCGAAGGGCGGCAACAGCGCACGGGCATAGGGGGTCCGTGCCGCTGTCGGGTTCAGTCGGCGTTCGGTTTCAGTCGGCCACCCGGGCGATGAGCACGCAGGTGTCGTCCTCACGCTCGAACTCGCCCAACTCCTCCACGACCGTCCGTACGCAGTCCTGTGCGGTGCGCGCCTCGTGGAAGCGGGGGGCCAGGTCGAGGAGCCGCTGCACCGCCTCCTCCCGGCTGCGCCTGGGCACCAGCCCGTCGGTGTACAGCACCAGCAGGTCGTCCGCCTCAAGGGTCACTTCGGCCTGCTCGTAGGCGGCGCCCGAGGTCGCGCCGAGCAGGACGCCGTCCGGCGCGTCCAGTGAGCGCCCCGTCCCGTTGCGGAACAGCAGCGGGGCGGGGTGTCCTGCTTGCGCCCACGTCAGCGTGTGGGTCGCGGGACGGTAGCGGCAGCAGACGGCGCTGCCCAGGGCCGGCTGCACGGTGGCGTCGAGCAACTGGTTGAGCCAGGACATCAGCTGGCCGGGCTCGGTGCCCGCCATCGCCATCCCGCGCAGCGCGCCGAGCAGCATCGCCATGCCGGACGTCACGGCGACACCGTGTCCCGTCAGGTCGCCCACGCTCAACAGGGTGTCGCCGTCGGCCAGTTGGATCGCGTCGTACCAGTCCCCGCCGATCAGTGCGCTCGTCGACGAGGGGAGGTAGTGCGCCGCGAGGTCCAGGCTCTCGGCGCCCTGGTGCGGGAGCCGCAGGGAACCGCGCCACGGCGGCAGCACGGCCTCCTGCAACTCGACCGCCAGCCGGTGCTCGGTCTGCGCATGCTGCCGGTGGCGTTGCAGCGAGTCACGGGTCTCGCTCACCGCCCGCTGGCTGCGCCGCAGTTCGCTGACGTCACGCAGCACGGCCCACATCGAGGCGGTGCTGCCGTCGGCATCGAGCACCGGCTCGCCCATCATGTGCACGGTCCGTACGTCGCCGTCCGGGCGTACGACGCGGAACTCCCCGTCGATCGGCTTCGCGTCGACGAGGCAGTCGGTGACCATCGCTGTCAGCTTCGGCCGGTCCTCGTCGAACACCAGGGACGGGAGCTCGTCGAGGGTGAGCGGGGGAGCGGCGGGGTCGCGGCCCAGGATCTGGAAGAGCTCACCGGACCAACTGGCCTCGTCCGTCAGCAGATTCCACTCGGCGCTGCCGACCCGGCTGAGCAGCGAGCCGCGCCGGGGAGCGGGCGGCACGGCCCGGACTGCGGACACCGGCTCCGGTGCCATCGGCACGGGCGGCGGGCCTTCCCGCAGCTGTGCCAAGTGGGCGTCCAGGTCGTTGAGTTGGTGCAGTGCCAGGTCGTACAGAGCGCGCTGCCACCGGTCCTGCGGATCCGATCCCTCGCTCTGCGTGTCCCGCCGTACGGCGTCCACGTCGCCCTTGAGCCGTCGCGTCTGCGATATGAGCGCGTCGACCGAGCCGCGTCCGGGCGGCTGGGCGGCTGGGCGGTCCGCAGAGAGATGGGACGGCATCAGGCACTCCGAGGGGGACGGTACGACCAAGGCGGACGGAGGGACCGTTACGACTGTTGCACAGCCCGCGACGCGCTGTAAGGGATTCGGCAACACACGATACGGTGGTGCTCCTGGCATATGCCACAGTCTTCACGGCCTGCGTGTGCGGTGCGAATGGAGTACGTCGCCGAAGGTGCAAGTCGTAGGCGGGATACGTGACTTGACCGGTCGTCGACGGGTTCGGGTCGACGCTCAGTTACGTGTTCGACGCGTGTTTGTTCTATGGATGGGGCCGATCATTCGGACGTGACGCAGGTCACACCATTGATTCCGGGTTTCCCGTAATGCAAACGGCCTCTGCGGGGTCGTAAGAGACACCGGCACAACGGGCCGACCTCTCACCCGCAGTGGAGACCGACCATGGACATCAGCCTCGAGCAGCCCGCACGCGCCCTCCTGATCACCGCCGAGGAGGAGGAACTTCCTGTCTCCGCCACGCTTCGCTATACCGCCGCGGACCCGCTGGCCGTGCATATCGACTTCCCGCCCGAGGCCGCACTCGACGGCGAGTGCGTCACCTGGACCTTCGGGCGGGCCCTGCTGGAGGCCGGTCTGCGCGGCCCGGCGGGCAGCGGCGACGTGCGCATCTGGCCGTGCGGCCTGGACCGGACGGTCATGGAGTTCCACTCGCCGTACGGGCTGGCGCTGCTCCAGTTCCGCACGCCCGCCCTGCGTCGCTTCCTGCTGCGGACGTACGCCGTGGTCGCGTCGGGGCAGGAGGACGTCGGCGCGGCCGTCGACCGCGGACTGAGCGCGCTGTTCGGGAGTGTCTGACAGCCTCAGTGGCCGGCGTACAGGTGCGGGCGTGGGGCGAGGGCCACGGTCGTGCGGTCGCCGGTCTCCAGGGACCGGATCCCGGCCTCGGCGACCACCGAGGCCGCATAGCCGTCCCAGGCGGCGGGACCGGTGACCCGGCCCTGCCGGGTGGCGTCGACCCAGGCCTGCACCTCGCGGTCATAGGCATCGGCGAACCGTACGAGGTAGTCCTGCGGGACCTCTTCGCGGGCCCCGCCGTCGGCGGTGACGAGCATGGTGTGCCCCTCGCCGATCCGGGCGCTGCCCCGCTCGCAGACGGCCTCGCAGCGCACCTGGTAGCCGAAGCCGCAGTTGACGAAGACCTCCACGTCGACGAGGGCGCCGTGCTCGGTCTCGAAGAGCACGAACTGCGGGTCCAGCAGCCCCTCGGGGGCGTCGGCGCAGGACCGTGGACGCAGCACGGTCACCGCGGTCAGCTCCTGGCCGAGGAGCCAGCGGGCGGCGTCGATCTCGTGCGAGACAGAGCTGTTGATCAGCATCGCGGAGGTGAAGCCGGGCGGGGAGGACACATTGCGGTGGGTGCAGTGCAGCATCAGTGGACGCCCCAACCGCCCGCCGTCCAGCAGCGACTTGAGCTGCCGGTACTCGGCGTCGTACCGCCGCATGAACCCGATCTGTGCCAGCCGCCGCCCGAGTCGTGCCTCCGCCTCCACGACGCGGAGTGCGCCCGTGGAGTCCGGCACCATGGGCTTCTCGCACAGCACCGGAAGGCCGCGCGCGAACGCCGCGAGCAGCGCCTCCTCGTGTGCCGGGCCGGGCGAGGCGATCAGTACGGCGTCGACCCCGGGCGCATCGAGCGCGGCCGCCGTCTCGGCATGCACGGCGACCCCGTCGATCCCGGCCACCGCCTCCTTGGCCCGCGCGGTGTCGGGGTCGGCCACGGCGGCGACACGCGCGCCGCTCACCACGTACTCGAGCCGACGTATGTGGTCGGCCCCCATGTGCCCGGCACCCAGTACCGCCACGCCCAGCAGGTCACCCACGTGCGCACTCCCTTGTCGCCGACTGCCCCTGGCGAAGGGTAGACGCGGGAGGCGCCGGAGCGTCGGTCAGTAGCGCAGTACGCCCGCGATCCCGTGGGCGTCCCGCAGCGTGCCGTCCGGTACGAAGCGGACCTCGGCGCCGGTCTCCAGGCACTGCTCGACGATCTCGTCCACGATGTCCTCGCGGGCGTCGAGGTCGCCGCTCTCGGCCGGGACCAGGTGATCGCCGTCGTCGCGGACCGTCGCCCGGTAGTTCTCCTCGACGGCGAGCAGCCGCACCCGTGCCTCGCGGGCGTTCTGCCAGACCTCGTCGAGGCCGGCCGCGAACGCCCGCCGCCCGCGCGCCGATACGAGTTCCCGGGCGACTTCGTCGGTGCTCTTGCGGTCCTGGGCGGCGACGATCGGCCGGACCGCCTGCCAGACGGCTTCGTGTGTGCCGTGCGCGAGGCCGCCGTGCGGGACGTGCACCGCGTCCTTGGTGACCGTTCCGATCTCGTCGAGCGCGGACAGTGCTGCCTGCTCGCCGGTGATGTACAGCGGGCGAGCGTCGTCCTTGAGGACCGCGCTCATCGCGGTGTCGGCGTCGCGCAGGAAGTGGCGGGTGCCCTCGTCGCGGAAGGTGCTCGGCAGATCCCCGATCCGCTCCTGCCGCTCGGCGTCGAAGTTGTCGAAGGACCGGGTCAGCGGGAAACCGCCGGCGCGGACCTCGGTGACCCGGTCCGTGCCGCCGCTCCACAGTGTGACGTGGTCGGTGGAGACCGACAGCACCCAGAACGGCCGCTCGGCCGCCTGCGCCGAGACGAGGTTCCGGGTCAGGAAGGTGTCGGCCAGCACCACCCGCTCGGGCACCGGACGGGCGAGCGACCACACCTGGTGCTCACCCGGCGCGGCGAAGATCACCAGACCGTCCTCGGCATGCGTGAGGTCGACCTCGGCGAGGGCCTGGTCGAGCTGTCGTTCGACGTCGGCACGCCGGTCCCGGCTGACCGCGGGATCGGACTCCAGCTGCTTCTTGGCCGCGGCCACGACATTGCGCAGCCGTACGGGGTCCTGGGCCTTCTCCGGCTCACGGCGGTGCGTCGGCGTCAGCACGGACACCGCCGGATAAGGGCGCGGACGGCGCAGCTCGGTGAGGGTCGCGGGGCTGAGTGCGTGCTCCATATCAGCACGATAGGCCCGATTCACCGATCGGGCACTTGGGGTAACTCAACCGGACATCAGGGGTGATTCGCTGACCTGGGCTTCAGTCGTCGTCATCCGAGCCGCAGGAGCTGCCGCTCGCGGGCAGGGAGCCGTAGAGCAGGAAGTCGTCGACCTTCTTGTGCACGCACTTCGAGGAGGCGTAACCGGTGTGGCCCTCGCCCCTGTTGTCGAGCACCACGGCCGAGGAGCCCAGCCGCTTCGCCGTCTCCGTGGTCCACCAGTACGGCGTCGCCGGGTCGCCGCGGGTGCCCACGAGGAGCATCTTCGGGGTGTCGACGTCCCGCACCTTCTTGCGGATGTAGTCGGTGCCCTTGGGGCGGCCGTAACACATGAGTACCTCCGTGAGGCGGTACTCGCCGAAGACGGGGGATGCCTCCTCGTACTCGGTGCGCAGCCGGTCGAGGTTCTTCGTGATCCAGTCGGCCGTCGGGCGGTCGGGGTCGTCGGCGCAGTTGATCGCCATCAACGCGGCCGGCAGGTTGTCGAAGGGGACGTCCTCCTCGTCCGCGAGGGCGCCGTCGTCGTCCCGTGCCATGCCGCCGCCGGTGAGGGCGAGCAGGCCCCGGGCGTCGCCGTCCTCGACGAGCGAGGCGATGGCACGTTCCAGCGTGGGCCACATGTTCTCGCTGTACAGGGCCTGGCTGAGGGCGGCGACGAGGTCCTGCCCAGTGAAGGAGTCGCCGAAGTCGGTCGGCACCGGATCCTCGTCGAGCGAATCGACGAGGGTCACGACGTGTTCCCGGGCGGTGCGGGAGTCGGTCCCGAGCGGACAGGCGACGTCGTCCTCGGCGCACCACGCGACGAAGGCGTCCAGCGCGGTCTGCTGCCCCTCCGCGCCCACGACCGCCTGCTCGGTCAGCGGCTCCGTGAGCGTGTCCACGCCGTCGAGCACCAGCCGGCCGACCTTGTCCGGGAACTGCGCCGCGTACACGGCGCCGAGCCGGGTGCCGTACGAGAAGCCGAGGTAGTTGAGCTTCTTGTCACCGACGGCCTGGCGTATGACGTCCAGGTCGCGGGAGGCGTTCACGGTTCCTATGTTGGGAAGCACGGGTCCGGAGTGCTTCGCGCACTGGGCGGCCGCCTCCTTCAACTGCTTGAGGACGGCCCGCGGGTCGTCGGTGAGGTCCGTGCCCGTGCCCATCGCCTCCGAGGCCTCGTCGGAGCCGTCGCCGCAGCTGACCGGGGAGGATCTGCCGACGCCGCGCGGGTCGAAGGAGACCACGTCGTAGCCGTCGGTCAGCTCCATGAAGTCGTCGCCGCCGAAGGCGAGTTCGGGGATCCCGGGGATCCCGGGGCCGCCGAAGTTCAGCACCACCGAGCCGCGCGACTTGCCGGTGGCCCGGTAGCGGGCGAGGGCCAGCTCGAGCGTGCCCGACTTCGGCTTCGCATAGTCGAGGGGGACGGTGACCTTGCCGCACTGGAGGTCCTTCGGCATCGACTTGCTGTCGCACTTCGTCCACACGACCTTCTGCCGGTAGAACCGCGTCAGGTCGGACTCGGTGTCACGTACGGCCACCGCCGGCAGCCCGGCCGCCAGCACGGCCAGCCCGACCGCGCCGGTGAGCGTGGAGCGCCGGAGTTTGAGGCGCGTCGTCAGCTTGGCCAGCATCCATGCCTCCAGAGGCGCCCGCCGAGGACCGGAATTGGCGCCTCCGCTCACGATAGGCGGCCCCCGGAACCGACGCCTCCGGGCGGGCGGGATCGTGTGGAGTGCCCTACCCTGTGCGCTCCTCGGCGCATGGTGCGGCTTTGCCGCCAGTTCGATAAGTCTGCCGCTCGATGGGGTGAAAGGCCGATAAGCCATAACTCGGATGGTTCGCTTGCGTTTTATCCGGTGCGGGCGAGTGCCCGCGACCATGTCTGGAAGGCAGGGAACCTATGAGACGGGTTACCCGAAACGGTGTGATCGCCGTCGCCGCCGCGTCCGGCGCGATGGCAGTGACAGTGCCCGCGTACGCCGACTCCGCGGCCGAGGGTGCCGCGGCCGGCTCGCCCGGGTTGATCTCCGGCAACACCATCCAGCTCCCGGTGCACGTGCCGGTGAACGTGTGCGGGAACACCGTGAACGTGGTGGGGCTCCTCAATCCGACGGTGGGCAACGAGTGCGCCAACGAGAGCGGGGGCGGGAAGCGGGGCGGCAAGCCCGGCGGAGCCGGCGCGGAGAGCCGCGGAAAGGATTCGCCGGGTGTGCTGTCCGGCAACGGTGTCCAGCTCCCGGTCCACCTCCCGGTGAACGTCAGCGGCAACACCGTGAGCGTGGTCGGCGCCGGCAACGCGGCCACCGGCAACGAGTCCGTCAACACCTCCGGCGACCGGCCCGACCGCTCCTCGACGCGGCCGGCCCCCAGGCCGGCCGCGCCTGACGCTCCCCCCAAGGCGGTCCCGCCCGCTCCACGGGCCCCCGTGGCAGCCCTCGCCGACACGGGATCCGACGGGACGCTCCCCGCGGTTGCGGGCAGCGCCGCTCTGATGCTGGGCGGAGCCGTCCTGTACCGGCGTTTCCGCGCCAAGGCGGCTCACTGACCGGGACGTCCCGGTGACGGACGGCCCCACCGGGCCCGTGATCGGTGGGGCCGCGTGTCAGCCGCGCCCGCGGTGGAACCGCCGGTGCAACTCCCGTACCTCCTCGGCCAGTTCAGGCACGGGTCCGGCCACCGCCACGCCGGGCGCCACCTCGTTGACCGGCAGCGTCCGCACCGGAGGCGCGGGGACGCCCGACTCGGCCAGCCATGAGGCGAGTTGCTCGGACGAGGCGACGTACACGATGCGGCCGAGGCCCACCCAGGCGTGCGCGGCCGCGCACATCGGGCAGTGCTCGCCGGAGGTGTACACGGTGGCGGCGGCCCGCTCCTGAGGGGTCATGTGCGCCGCGGACCAGCGCGCCAGCTCGAACTCGGGGTGCCGCGTGCGGTCGCCGGAGGCCACCCGGTTGTGGTCCTCGGCGAGCACCGCACCGCCCGCGTCCACCAGGACCGAGCCGAACGGCTCGTCACCGGCCCCCAGCGCCTCGGCCGCCAGCTCCACACAGCGACGCAGATACGGCAGCTCGGTGTCCTTCACGACCATGGCGTACGACCCCTCCCGTGACGTGATCTTCACACCGAAGCCTATGGTCGGCGGCGCGCGGCCGGGAAGGCGTGCCGTCGGCCGAGCGCCACCGTGGCGAGGGCGGCCAGCATCAGCGGCAGCGCGGTCCAGGGCAGGGACCGGGCGCCCGCGTTCTCCAGGACGACACCGCCGGTGAGCGAACCCGCCGCGATGCCCGCGTTGTAGACCGTCGTCTGCAGTGCGGTGGCTACATCAGCCCGGGCCGGACCCGAGGCGTCGACCAGCGCGGTCTGGATCAGCGTCGGCGCCCCGCCGAACGCGGCACCCCACAAGGCGACGGAGACCAGCAGCACCACAGGGGCACCGGCCGCCAGGCCCAGCACCGGCATCACCGCCGCACACAGGGCGAGCGCGCCCAGCAGCGTGGGCCGCAGACGCCGGTCGACGAGCAGCCCGGTGACCCAGATCCCGGCGACCGTGGCCGCCCCGAACACCAGCAGCACCAGCCCGGTCCGGCCGAACCCGGCGTACGCCGCGAACGGGCCGACGTATGTGTACATCACCTGGTGCCCCAGCAGCAGGCACAACGTCACGGTCAAGATCGCCGGAATCCCCGGCAGCACAGCAACTCGCCCGAGAGGCAGCCGGGCGCCCGGCGCCTCACCCGGGAAGCCGGGCACCCGCCACCGCACCCATCCCGCCAGCAACAGCGCGATCCCGGCCAGTGCTCCGAACGCCGTGCGCCAGCCGAGCGCCTCGGCCACCGCCGTCCCGGCGGGCACGCCGAGCGACAGCGCGAGCGTGATCCCGGCGAGCACGATCGCGATCGCCCGCCCACGCCGCTCGGCCGGCACCATCCGGGACGCGTACCCGACGAGCATCGCCCACAGGGTGCCGCCCATCGCCCCGGCCACGAGCCGTGCCGCGAATGTGAGGGCGTACGACGACGACAGCGCCACCACCGCGTTGCCGCACGCGAAGCCGAGGAGCGCGCCCATGAGCACCGGCCGGCGTGGCAGCCCGCGCAGCAGCGTGGTGAGCGGGATCGCGGCGGCGAAGGAGGCGAGCGCGTAGGCGGTGACGAGGTATCCGACGTGTGCCTCGGTGACTCCCAGCGCCGGTGCCATACGGGGGAGGAGTCCCGCCGGGAGCAGTTCGGTCATGACGGCGGTGAAGGCGGCCGTGGACAGGGCGAGCAGCCCGGACCATGGCAGGGGCGCGGGCACGACTGTGCCCTTGACCAGGGATGCGGTGGACATGCGACCATGCTCGGACCTTCACATCAGTGTGAAGGCAAGGGCGGTCTCTGGAGGGAGCCCATGAGGATCGGCGAGTTGTCCCGCCGCACAGGCGTCCCCACGCGACTGCTGCGGTACTACGAGGAGCAGGACCTTCTGCACCCCGAGCGCACCGAGAACGGCTACCGCGACTACGGCGAACCGGCCGTCCAGGACGTACAGCAGATCCGCGGGCTGCTGGACTCGGGCCTGACCACGGAGATGATCCGCGCGATCCTGCCGTACCTCTCCGGACCCGACGAGATCCTGCTGCCCTCCGCCTGTCTCACCGCCGAGACCGCCGCGCTGCTGCGCGGCCACATCGACCGCATCCAGGCCCGGATCGACTGCCTGGCCCGCAACCGGGACCGGTTGAGCGCGTATCTGGACGCGGTGAGCGGGATGTCCGCCGTATCGGAGCCGTAAAGCGGTTGCCACGAGGGCACCCCGGTGCTGGAGTGAGCACATGGATCATGTCGGTGTGCTCGCCCTGTTCGACCGGGACATGCGTGAGGGTGCCCGGCCGGACACTCCCGACGCCCGGGTCGAGCGCGCCGGACGCGTGGTGCGCCAGGTGTCCTCGCCGCAGGGCTGGAACGGCGTCGTGTGGTCCGACCTGGACGAGGCGAGCGCGGACGCGGCGATCGCCGAGCAGGTCGCCTACTTCTCCGGCCTCGGCCGCGAGTTCGAGTGGAAGCTCTACGGCCACGACCTGCCCGTCGACCTGGGGCAGCGGCTCAGAGACGCCGGGTTCACGGCTCAGCCGGAGGAGACCCTGATGATCGGCGAGGTCGCCGATCTGACCCTCGACGCCGAGCCGCCCGAGGGCATCCGCATCCTTCCCGTGACCGACCGGGTCGGCGTCGACCTCGTGGCGGACGTGCATGAGAAGGCCTTCGGCACGGACGGCTCCCGGATGCGGCACCAGTTGCTCGCCCGGCTCACGGACGACCCCGACTCGATCGTCGCCGTCGTCGCCCTCGCCGGTGACACGCCGGTGAGCGCGGCCCGGATGGAGATGGTGCCCGGCACTCGGTTCGCGGGGCTGTGGGGCGGCGGCACCGTCGAGGAGTGGCGCGGCCGTGGCATCTACCGTGCACTCGTCGCCCACCGGGCGCGGGCCGCCGTGGACCGTGGCTACCGGTATCTCCAGGTCGACGCCATGAGTCAGAGCCGCCCGATCCTCGAACGTCTGGGCTTCCAGCCGCTGAGCACCACGACGCCGTACGTCTACGTGCCGTAGAGCGCCTCGGCGGTCAGGTCGGGCGGTCAGGTCAGGCCGAACGTGTCCGCCAGCGAGTCCATTTGGGCCGTGAGCAGGGTGCCTCCGTCATGACCCATGCCGTCGAACTGACCTGACACCTCGAGGCCGACCACCCCGTGCATGTGCGACCAGGCGAGCACGGCACCGGCCAGGGCGGTCCCCTGGTCGACGGCGGGCGCATTCAGGCGTACCCATTCCGATACCGGTGTGTCCGTGTCGGCCCAGGCTTTCATCTGCGTCACCACGGGTCGTACGGCCGACGACGGCTCGGCCCCTTCGAAGGCGGGCAGGAACGGCCCGAGCACCGCCCGCGCGCTGTCGACCGTCTCCGGGGGCGCGGTGTACCCGGGGACGGGCGTGCCCTGGATCAGCAGATAGCGGTGCGGCTGCGCGACCGCCCAGTTCCGGCACGCCGTCGCCAGGGCCCGTAGCCGCTCCCGCGGTGAGGTGGTCGCGGGCAGTGCGTCCGCGGCCTGGGTGACGGCGGCGGCCAGATCGGTGTACGCGTCCCGGATCAGGTCGGTGAGCAGCGCGTCCCGGCTGTCGAAGTAGCGGTAGAGGGCAGGTCCCGACAGCCCCACCTCCTTGGCGATCCGCGTCAGCGCCACGGCCCCCGTGCCGCCCTCGGCCAGCTGCCGGAGCGCGATCTCCTTGATCTCCGCCCGCGTCTGCTCGCGATAACGCGCCCTCGGGCTCTGTGTGCTCCCGGCCACGGCCGACTCCCTTCTCGATGTCGCGACACACCTTAACGAAGGTCCGAGTGACCCACTCTTGTGATGGGTAATCGAAAGAGTTACAGTATCTAACGGAAGCGATGGTGAATCACGATGAAGAGGTCAATCATGTCTGGCACTCAGGAGCCCCGCGCCCTGCACACCGTCCTCGGCTCCGGCCCTGCCGGAACCGCGGTCGCCCGCGAACTGGTACGCCGCGGCCACTCCGTGCGTCTCGTCGACCGCAAGGGCGACGGACCCGCGATCGAGGGAGTCGAGCGATACGCCGCCGACGTCGGCACGGCCGAGGGTGCGCGCGAGGCCATGGCCGGTGCCGCCGTCGTGTACCACTGCGTCAACGTCGGCTATCACCTCCAGGTCGAGGTGATGCCCCGCGTCCAGGACGCCGTCCTCGGTGCCGTGGAAGCCTCCGGTGCGCGGCTGGTCGTACTCGACACGCTGTATCCGTACGGCGAGACCGGGGGAGCGGTGATGACCGAGGCCACCCCGTGGAAGGCGACGACCCGTAAGGGCCGGATGCGTGCCGAACTCGACGAGAAGTACCTCGCCGCGCACCGCGAGGGCCGGGCCAGGGTCGTCCTCGGGCGATCCGCCGACTTCGTCGGACCCGGTGTGATCAGCTCCACCCTCGGCGGAGCGGTGTTCCCCGCGGCGCTCACCGGCGGTGAGGTCCCCGGGCTCGGAGACATCGACCTGCCGCACAGTTACACGAGCATCGCCGATGTGGCCGCGGGCCTCGCGACCCTCGGCGAGCGCCCCGAGGGCGACGGCCGTGTCTGGCACCTGCCGACGGCGCCGGCGGTCAGCACCCGCGAGATCCTCACCATGATCGAGCAGCGGGTGGGCCGCCCGCTGAACATCGTGACGGTCGACGAGCCCCGCCCCTTCGGCCCGTTCGACGAGGAGTTCATGGCCGAGTACGCGGAGATGTTCTACCAGCACACCGAGCCCCAGATCATGGACTCCTCCGCCTTCGAGCAGGCCTTCGGTGCGGCTCCGGCACCGATCGAGGAGACGGTGGACGCCACGGTGACCTGGTACCGGGAGTGGCTCGCGAGCCTGTGAGGCGCGAGTCGCCGGCGGCCGTGTCCGCCCTCTGCCGTGGATGTACCGGAGCATGTCGTTGCGTGGGACGCGGCTACGGCAGCCTGAAGGAAGCAGCCGCGTCCCGGCACTGTTTTCCCTGCCTGGGTCCGACCCTCAGCGGCGGACCTTCGTCCGGTCCATCGCGGCCACGCCGACCGCTGCCAGGCCGATCTGGATGAGCCACTCGATCCAGTCGACGCCGTCCGTGTCGGCCACGTCGAACGCGTTCGCGATCGCCGAACCGAGCAGTGCGGCCGCGATGCCGACGAGGATCGTCCACAGGATTCCCATGCGCTGGCGACCCGGGACGACCAGCCGCCCCAGGACACCAATGATGATGCCGATGACAATGGCACTGATGATGCCCGAGATCTCCATTTCCGCCCCTCTTTGTCGAGACCCCCGTTGCTGAGCAAGTGCCCCCTGGAGGCGGAGACAGTCCGCGCCGGCGTCACGAAGCCTGGGGCGTGGTGTCCGGGGTCGGCGTCGGTCCGGTGCCGGGTCCTGGTCGACCCACGACGACGTCAGCTCGGCGAGTGTGTCGCCCCTCCGCGGCGGTGCTTGCCGGTCGTGAGGACCTTCGCCCGGTTGACATGCAGGTATTCGCCTGCATAACTTTGAGTGTGCGATCAGACAGCGACCCGGCGATGGACCGGGTCTTCAAGGCGCTGGCCGATGACACGCGCAGGCGGCTGCTGGACCGGCTGCACGAGGACAACGGGCTCACGCTCGGCGAGCTGTGCGAGCGCATCGACATGAGGCGCCAGTCGGTGACTCAGCATCTGGCCGTCCTGGAGGCCGCGAACCTGATCGGCACGGTGCGACGGGGGCGGGAGAAGCTGCACTACCTCAACCCGGTCCCGCTCCATGAGATCCAGGAGCGGTGGATCGACAAATTCGAGCGCCCGCGCCTGCGTGCGCTCGGCGCCCTGAAGCGACGAGCCGAGGAAGCCATGGCCGACAAGCCGAGCTATGTGTACGTCATCTACATCGAAAGCACGCCCGAGAAGGTCTGGGACGCCCTCACCGACGCCGACCTGACCGGCGCCTACTGGGGCCACCGCAACGAGTCCGACTGGCAGCCCGGCTCCCGCTGGGCCCATGTCCGCACGGATGGCTCGGGCATCGCCGACGTCGTCGGCAAGGTCGTCGAGAGCGACCGCCCGCGCCGCCTGATCACCAGCTGGGGCGATCCCGAGAAGGAGGGGCAGGAGGACACCCACTCCCGGGTCACCTTCGACATCCAGCCGCACGCCGACATCGTCAAGCTCACCGTCACCCACGAGGACCTCGCCGACGAGGGCGAGCTGGCCGACGTCTCCTCCGGCTGGCCGGCGGTGCTGTCCAACCTCAAGTCGCTCCTGGAGACCGGCAGCCCGCTGCCGCAGGAGCCCTGGTCGGTGCCCGGCCACTGAGAGGGCAGCGGAAGGCCGGTCCGCGTGACGCGGACCGGCCGGATACCCGTTCCTTCCTTGCGGTGTCTATGGCCTCGGGGCGCTCCTCGCCGCCGTACCGGCGCATATCAGCCCGAGGATCACGGCCAGGGCGCCGATGATGATGTTGTTCCACACGACGCCGGCATCGGGGCTGTCGCCGACGACCCACGGCGAGATGATCATCCACACGCCGAGCGCGCAGAAGGCCCAGCTCAGGCCGTACATGCGTTCCGGAGCGCGGGTGAATCCGAGAGCCAGCAGGCCGATCGCGATGCCGATGACGAGGTTGTGGGGCACGAGATCGGGCTGGCTGTTCGTGTAGTGGACTATCCAGGGGGATACAGCGCAGTACAGACCGAGCAGGAACACCGGTCCGTCCACGAGCGCCACATCGCGACCGCCGAGCATGCGGGCGTAGCGATCCCGCATTTCGGTTGCATCAGGGTGGCTGGTTATGTCACCTCTGGTGGGCGAGACGTTGGCCATGACTCGTCTCCTTTGACTTCACAGGCCTGACCGCGTCTGGTGCGGTGTGCGGTAAGCGCCGCGTACACCCATTCTGCTCTTATTTCTTCTTTATGTGTAGTGGTCCGGTTTGTGTGTAGTGGTCCGGGCTGTGGTCGCCCAGCGCCCGGGCGGTGGATGATCGCCCCGCATCGCTGAAGGGGATCCGACCACACGCTGAAGTGGGGCAGCACCGTCATGCCGAGCAGGCCGTAGGCACACCAGGACGGCCGCTGAGCAGTGCGCGGCGCGGAACTCGCGCACCGCCGCGCTCATCGTCGCCCCGGACCGCTCGTGCTCCAGCAGGTCCACGCCCAGCTCATGTTCCAGATTCCCTACGGTCTCGCTCAACGCGGGCTGCCGCAGTTCCTCCACCGCCCGGCGCAGCGAGCCGAACCGGGGGACGGCGGTGATGTATTCCGGCTGTTCTGTCCGCACCGCAGCAGAATGCGGGCGACTTCCCGGCCCGCTCAAGGTTTCCCTGTCACACGTTCGTGAAATTCAATGGTCCGCGATACGAGACCCGTCGGGTTTACCTTGACGACGTCGATGAGCGGCTGCCACGATCGAGGGCATGACGATGCGACTGGACCTCACGCGGCGACGCCATGTCGACCTCGCACGCGTCTCCAGCGCCTCCTGTTGCGCCGCGGCCTGATCACCTCCCTGCGATCCGCCGCGCTTTCTCCTTTTCTCGCCTGAATTCTCCGTTTCCGCGCACTCATTGAATTCAGCGTGCCCGAAAGCATGCCGCAACAGGAGTTCCGCATGCCCGCAGCGGAGATCCTCGATTCGAGGGCGCCAGAACCTGGTCCGCCCTCAACTCCCTCAATGTGCACCGACATTGGCGTGACGCACGCACTCACACCTGTATGAACCGGCCCGCTGGAAGATCCAGCACCTCGGCCGGTACACCCTCAACGGCGCGAAGCCGCCCCGGCACGGCCTGCTCTGATCGGAGATCCTGGTGTCCCTCACGTTCCACTGGTTCCTGCCCACCAACGGCGACAGCCGCCATGTCGTCGGCGGCGGCCACGGCACTCCCGCCACCGCATCCGGACGGGACCGGCCGCCGACCGTCGGCTATCTGAGCCAGATCGCCCGCGCCGCTGAGGACCTTGGCTTCGTCGGCGCGCTCACGCCGACCGGCGCCTGGTGCGAGGACGCCTGGCTGACCACCGCGATGGTCAGCCAGAACACCGAGCGCCTGAAATTCCTGGTGGCCTTCCGGCCCGGCTCCGTCTCGCCGACGCTCGCCGCGCAGATGGCGTCCACGTTCCAGCGGCAGAGCGGCGGACGGCTGCTCCTCAACGTCGTCACCGGGGGCGAGAGTCAGGAGCAGCGGGCCTACGGCGACTTCCTCGACAAGGACGCCCGTTATCGCCGTACCGGTGAATTCCTGCAGATCGTACGGGAGTTGTGGGACGGCAAGACCGTCGACCTGAACGGCGAGTTCCTTCAGGTCGAGGACGCCAAGCTGGCCCGCGTGCCGGATCCCGTTCCCGAGGTGTACTTCGGCGGCTCCTCACCCATCGCCGGCGAGATCGCGGCCCGGCACGCCGACGTGTACCTCACCTGGGGCGAGCCGCCCGCCCAGGTCGCCGAGAAGATCGCCTGGGTCAGGGGACTGGCCGTCGAGCAGGGCCGCACACTGCGCTTCGGCATCCGGCTGCACGTCATCACCCGTGACACCTCCGCGCAGGCCTGGGCGGAGGCGAACCGGCTCCTGGAGGGCTTCGACGCGGAGACCGTACGGTCCGTCCAGGCAGGGCTGGGCCGCAGCGAGTCCGAAGGGCAGCAACGGATGCTCGCGCTGCACGGCGGCGGCCGGGACGGTCTGGAGATCCACCCCAACCTGTGGGCCGGGATCGGGCTCGTGCGCGGCGGCGCGGGCACCGCCCTGGTCGGCAGCCACGACGAGGTCGCTGCGCGTATCGAGGAGTACCACGCCCTCGGCATCGACGAGTTCGTCCTCTCCGGCTATCCGCACCTGGAGGAGGCGTACTGGTTCGGCGAGGGCGTCCTGCCCCGGCTCGCCGGGCGGGGGCTGTGGCGGCATCCGTACGGAGAACGGGCGGCCTCCTCGGCGCCGGTGCCGTTCGCGAGCTGAACCTCAGCCGGACAGCCGGTCGAGGTGCGCCCTGCGCACCCCGGCCGTCTGCCCCTGCACCAGCAGGAACATCCCCTCGCGCGCGAGCCGTTGGGCAGGGCTGCGCAGGTCCATGGCGCGTCCGCCTCCGGCGACGATCGCGGCGGTCGTCGCCGCGCGCATCAGATCGTACGCCCGTGTCTTGAGGGTCAGCCGTTCCTCTATGTGCTCGTGCGGCACGGGGTGGTCGGCGAGGGCGTACGCCTCAGCACGCACATCGTCGAGGCGGGCGCGCAGAGCGGATGCCGTCTCCGTATCCGCGTCGAGCAGGGCGAGTGCCGCGTACGCGATCCCGAAGACGGCCGGGTTGGTGTTGGTGGCGCGGGGCAGGTCGATCTGCGCGAACTTCTCGTGCGGTGTGCGCAGCACTACCGTCTCCTCGGGCAGCCACAGCCCGGCCAGCCGCAACGACACGGTGCGGGCGGCGGTGAGTGCCGCGAGCCGCATCGGGTCCGACGGGCGCAGCCCTGGCTGCTCGCGTGCCTCGGTGAACGCGAACACCACCTCGCCCGTCTCCGTGACACCGGCGAGCAGCATCACGTCGTTCAGACCCCAGCCGGTGTACCAGGGCACGGTGCCGTCGAAGCGCCAGCCGCCGCGCTCGGCGGTGGCCCGTACCGGGATCCTCGGGAAGGCGCGGACGTGCGCGTACGCGATCCCGGCGAGCAGCTCACCGGTCGCCAGTGGGCTGAGCAGCCGCTCCCGGACGGGCAGTCGGGAGTCGGCCAGGAGCTTCACCGGCGTGTAGTGCTGGGTCTGCACGAACCAGGTCGAGCAGCACGCCCCGGCCAGGATCTCCGCGATCTCCCGGGCCACCGCGGCGGGCGCGGCCGAGCCGCCGTACTGCTCGGGCGCGCTCACCCCGAGCAGCCCGGACCGCTTGACCGCCTCGATGTGGCTCACCGGCAGGCCTTCCCGGTCGACGCGCTCTGCCTCAGGCGCCAGGACGTCGGCGGCGAGCTGTCGGGCACGGGCGACGAGCGGGTGGGGTGCGGTGGTCATGGACAAGATTCTCGCGGTGCCGCGGCGCGGGGTGTCGATCCGGGGGCCTGCCGTTCGTGCAGGAGGTGAGAGAACGCGACGACGCCTGGGAGGCTGTCATGAAGTACGACCTGCTCAGCGTGGTGCAGCCGGTGGGGGAGCCGCCCGCCCCGGAGATCCTCGCCGAGATCGGCAAGAGGCTCGATGTCTTCCACCGGGAGCTGCGTGAGGCGGGCGCCTGGGTGTTCGCCGGGGACTGCACGGCCCGGAGTCCTCCACCGTGCTGCGACCCCGCGACGGCGACGTCCTTGTCACCGACGGCCCGTACGCCGAGGGCAAGGAGATGCTCGGCGGCATCTGTCTGACACAACCGCTTCACCTCGATCCTCGGCGTCCCACCCGGCGGCAACCTCTACTGCTGACGCCGCCCCGGAGGCTTGCGCCGACTCCGCCGACGACCTAGGACACGATCACCGCGCAGGCCGCGGGCACCTGGACCCTCTTTGGCGAGGGGCCAGGTTCGATCGGCTGCGCGGCAGTCCGGTGGTGCAGGGTTTCTTCACCGCCGCCGTGATGTCGGCAACCGGTGCGCGGAGGTCAGTGGTTGCGCGGGGTGACCAGACCGGACTCGTAGGCGAGGACGACGAGTTGGGCACGGTCGCGGGTGTGGAGTTTGGTCATCGCCCGGTTGATGTGGGTCTTCGCGGTCATCGGGCTGATCACCATGCGGTCGGCGATCTGGTCATTCGACAGGCCCTGTGCGACCAGGGCGACCGCTTCGCGTTCCCGGCCGGTCAGCTCCGTAAGCGCAGCGCCGGTGGTGGGGAGGGGCTGGGTGACGTACCGGTGGATCAGCTTGCGGGTGATGGACGGGGCGAGCAGGGCGTCGCCGCGGGCGGCGACCCGTACGGCGTGCAGAAGGTCCTCCGGCACGATGTCCTTGACCAGAAACCCGGCGGCACCGGCGCGCAGCGCTTCGAAGACGTACTCGTCCATGCCGTAGTTGGTCAGCATGACGACGTGCACACCGGCCAGGGCGGGGTCCGCGGCGATGCGCCGGGTCGCCTCGATGCCGTCCATGACCGGCATCTGGATGTCGATGAGCGCGACGTCGGGCAACTGCTCCTTGATGAGTGCCAAGCCCTCCGTGCCGTCGGCGGCCTCGGCCACCACCTCGATGTCCTCCTCGAGGTCGAGCAGCGCGCGGAAGCCGCTGCGGATGAGCGGCTGGTCGTCGACCAGCAGGACACGGATCATGATCCTCGTTCCACGGGGAGTTCGGCCTGGACGGTGAAGCCGTGCTCGGTACGCGGCTGCGCGCGCAGCCGGCCCCGAGGGCGGTGACGCGTTCGCGCATGCCGAGCAGCCCGAGGCCCGGGGCCGGGGCGTCATCGGGGGTGGCCTTGCCGTCGTCGTCCACCTGGACGGCAAGGGCGTCGGGCCGATATTCGATCCGGACCGTCGCGGTGGTGGCACTCGCGTGCCGGGCGGTGTTGGTCAGCGCCTCCTGGACGATGCGGTAGGCGGTACGGCCCACCGCGGCCGGCACGTCGTGCCGTTGACCTTCGATCGTCAGCGTCGCGTCCAGGCCCATCGAACGGGCGCGCTCCACGAGTTCCGGTACGTGGTCGAGGCCCTGCGGCGGGGTCGTGTCGTCGTCGCGCAGGGCCTCCAGGGTCGCGCGCAACTCCCGGGTCGCCTCACGGCCGGCCGCCTGGATCGCCAGCAGGGTCTCCGGCACCTGTTCGCCCCGCCTGCGGGCCACGTGGACGGCGACCTCGGACTGCACCTTGATGATCGAGATCTGGTGGGTGAGCGAATCGTGCAGTTCCCGCGCGATGTGCAGCCGCTCCTCGTCGGCGCGGCGCCGCGCCGCCTCCTCCCGGGTGCGCTCGGCTTCGTCCGCCCGCCGCTCGGCCTGCCGCAGCGCCTCACCGGCGGCAAAGGCGGCGATGAGCCAGGCGATTTCCAGTACGTTCCGGGCCTGCGCGAACGCCTCACGCGCGGGCCCGTCGCGGAAGACAAGTGCCGTGAGGGGGAGGACGACGAGCAGGGCCACGGATGCCGCCACCGTCAGGACCCGGTGCCCGGCTCGCACCGCGCCGTACACCGCGACCAGGTAAGAGACAGCCAGCACCTCAAAACCCGCCGCCTCGTAGCCCACCGCGCACAGGCCGGTGACAGCCAGCACGGCAATCGGAGCCCTGCGACGCGCGACCAGCGCCAGACCACCGGCCGCCAGCAGCACGGAGCCGAGCAGCTCGCGCTCCCCGGTCGGGTGCTGCCCGGACAACCCGGTGCCCAGCAGCAGTGCCGCCACGCTGACGGCGATCGCCCAGTCCATGGCACCGGCCGGGACACGAAAACGCCCTGTGTCCATGCGCGCACCCTAGCCGGACGCCGCGGCGGGCGAGTCCAGCCCGCGGACGAGCGATCGGCTACCGCACCCGCGGTATCTGCCCGCCGCCTGCCGCATCCGCGGCAGTCAACTGCCACGTCGATGGCAGTCCGAAGAGACCGCACCCGCCGGACGACCGGCGGCGCGGTCTGCGGGCACGCTCAAGGCACAGCGAACCTCGCAATTCGCCACGCAAGAAGAAGCACGCAAGAAGAAGCACGCAAGAAGAAGCACGGAAGAAGCACGCAAGAAGGAGGAGATCGGCATGAGCGCAGCAGATGCCCTGATGGTGGCCGCCGAGGGCGGAGTCATCGGCGACGGACGGACCGGGGCCAACCTGGCCCTCGGGGTGGGCCTGATCGGCGTGGCCATCGGCTGGCTGACCCTGGCCCGCGCCGCCGGCCGTATCAGCACCGGCAACGCACGCACCGGCGCCATCTCGGCCATGGCGGTGGGGCTGGTCGGCACCGCCCTCGCGGCGTTGCATCTGGCCACCTCCAGCGGCGGTCCCGGCACCGGCAACGGAATGGTGGGAGCCATCGGGGCCATCCCACTGGGACTGATCGCCATGGCCCTCGGCCGACGCGCTCTCACCCGCTCCCGACACGCGGAGCAGACCGCCGACCGCTCCGAACACGAGCGGCAGTTCGGGTCCGCCTGATGAGTACCGCCCACTCATCCGGCGGGCAGCGCAGCGTCGCCAAACAGACGACGGTCCGGGTCGGCAACCTCCTGATTGATGGGGCAGGCTCAGTCGCCGCGGATGCGTGCATGCAGATGCATGTCGTGTAGGCCGTCGTCGTGCACGGCGGCGCTGCGTTTGGTGCCTTCCAGGAGGTAGCCGGACTTGGTGGCGACCCTGCATGAGGGATGGTTGCGGGTCGAGTGGTCCAGTTCCAGCCGGTGGAAGCCGATCTCGTTCAGTGCCCAGGCGGTGAGCGCCGCCAGGGCGCGCGAGGCCACGCCGGCGCCGCGGGCGGCCGGGAGCACCCAGTAGGCCACGCCTGCGATGCCGTCGTCGAAGTCCAGGCCGCGCAGTGCGATCCGGCCGAGTACCTCGCCGCTGTCGCGGGTGATCGCCCAGTGGCCGCCCTTCTCCCGTTTCCAGTCCTGGCGGTACGCGTCGAACCATTCCCGCACCTGAGCCTGGGAAGAGGGGCGACGCGTGTGCCAGCGGCGGATCTCACCGTCCCGGTAGGCAGACAGGAAAGCGGGTGCGTTGGATTTCTCCCAGGGGCGCAGCTGTAAGCCCCCGGTGGCGGGGAGCACGGGTTGGGGAGAGTTGGCGAGCAAGCCGGCGGTGATGACGGGCGGTGTCGACAGAGCGCGAGTCATGAATCATGATCGCCCGACACCGACCGCGCACGTCAACCATGCAGGGGGAGCCTGCGCCGAACAGCGGGCACAAGCTTCCCTTGCCCGTTCCGCACTTCCCGGGTTCGACTCCAGGCACGCCGGAACGCTCTGCGATGCGAGAGGACGGATAGGCGGGCTCCTGTCACGGGCTTCGATCGTCGTCGAGAATTCCCAGTTCACGGCGCGCTTCGGCACTGAGGCCGGTGCCACGCAGATCCGCGCCGCGAACGTCAGCTCGGCGCAGACTGGCCTCCTGCAGGTGTGCGCGACTGAGGTTCGCGCCCTTGAGGCTCGCACCATCGAGGAGAGCCCTCCGGAGGTCGGCATCGGGCATCACGGAGATATGCCGCCCAGATCTAACCGCGACAGGTAGAGCGCAGGATCATCCGGGGTCCTGGAACGGCGCTCCAAGACCCACATCGCAGCCTGAACATCGGGACTGACGGGGTGGGGTGCTCCGGTCCGTGAAGCATCGTTGATCGCGCGTCGTTGGCCAGACGAGACTGAGCTTGCTGCAGCTCGGAGGGTAGAGCAGACGAGGCACCAGGACGATCGCGCTTACGACAATGGGCCGCACCGGCGACAGCCTTCTTCCGCAGCTACTTCACGGCCAAGCTCCTGCTATGACCCCGACGCCTTCATGGAGCACTTCCTCCGGTCCCAAGTCGGCTACTACGACGCGGCTCTCGGCGGCAGCGTCGTCATGACCGACTGGACCACGAAGGAAACGCTTGCCCAGAGCATGAGCGGGTGGGGACCGGGCGCGTTGTCGTGACGGCCCACCGCACCCTGAAGACCGGGGACTTCGGGATCGCCCGCTTCGCCGACGCCGCCGCCTCCTCGCGGGCGGCCCGCTGGTGTCCTGCGCCGGTAGTCCGTCGTCAGATCTCGTAGGAGTTCTTCTCCTGGCGTACCGGTGCCCCGCCCCCGGCCTTGTTCAGGCGAGGGTCACCTCGACCGGCAGCTTCTTGATGCCGTTGACGAAGTTGGAGCGGACGCGCGGGACATCGCCGACGAGGCGGATGCCGGCGAGGCGCGGGATCAGCTCCTCGAACATGATGCGGATCTCGGTGCGGGCGAGCAGGTTGCCCAGGCAGAGGTGGGGGCTGCCCTTGCCGAAGGTCACATGGTCGTTGTCGGCGCGGGTGACATCGAAGTCGTACGGGTTGCCGAAGGCCGCCTCGTCGCGGTTGCCGGAGGCGTACCACATGACGACCTTGTCGCCCTCCTTGATCCGCTTGCCGCCGAGTTCGACGTCCCGGGTGGCGGTGCGGCGGAAGTGGTAGACGGGGGAGGCCCAGCGTAGGAACTCCTCCACCGCGACCGGAATCAGGGACGGGTCGTCCTTGAGGCGGGCCAGTTGGCCGGGGTGCTGGAGGAGGGCCAGCATGGAGTGGGTGATGGTGTGGCGGGTGGTCTCGTTGCCGGCCACGACCAGGAGCAGGAAGTAGTTGTCGAAGTCCTGCGGCGAGAGCGGCACGCCGTCCCTCGGGGTGGTGTTCACGAGCTTCGACACCAGGTCGGTGCCGTCGCCGCCGCGTCGCTGCCTGGCCAGCTCACGGCCGTACTCGAAGACCTCCAGCGAGGCGGGCGAGCGGAAGGGCAGGTGCCGGTACTGCTCGCTCTCCGCGCTGTCCAGCAGGACGTCGGCGTAGTCGGGGTCGGTGTTGCCGATGATGCGGTTGCCCCAGTCGATGAGCTGCTGGTTGTCCTCCTGCGGAACGTCGAGCAGGCGGGCGAGGACGTTGATGGGGAAGTCGGCGGAGACTTCCTTGACGAAGTCGAAGGTCCCCTTGGCCAGTGCCGCGTCCAGCGTGGTGGCGGTCAGGCCGCGCAGGAAGTCGGTGTAGCTGTTGATGACGCTCGCGCCGAACTGGCGCTGGAGCAGACTGCGCAGCGCGCGGTGGCGGACACCGTCCAGCTCCAGGATGGAGGCGCGGGTCTTGATCTGGTCGTCGTCGACTTCTTCGAGGTTGACGAACTTCGTGGAGGTGAAGGTCTCGGCGTCACGGTCGACGCGGGCGATGTCGGCGTGGCGGGTCACGGCCCAAAAGCCGGAGTTGGGGGCCTCTTCGGGCTGCCAGTGGACGGGGTCCTGGTGGCGCAGGGTGTGGAACATGCGCCATGGGGTGCTGCCGTCGGTGAAGTTGTCCAGGTCGGCGAGGTTGACGTCCGCCAGTGGCATCGGTTCGTTCACGGCGGCGCTCGGGGTCTCGGTCGTCATCGTATGGCTCCCAGTCGTCACAGGTGGCAGGCGTACTCGGTGAACTCCCAGTCGGTGACGTGCCGTTGGAAGCGTTCGATTTCGTTGCGCTTGTAGGAGAGGAAGGAGGCGGTGAAGTCCTTGCCGAGAACGTCGGTCAGTTCCGTGTCCGCTTCCAGGGCGTCCAGCGCGGCCGGCAGGCTCATGGGCAGCACGGCCGCCCTGGCGGTGTCGTAGCCGTACCCCTCCAGTGGGGCGGGCGGCTCCTCGCCGGTCAGAACCCCGAGCAGCGCGGCGGCGACCGCGCCCGCGATCAGCAGGTGCGGGTTGGCGCTGGCATCACCGAGGCGCAGTTCGAATCGGGCGCCGGAGCCGCGCTCGGGCGGGATGCGGACCATGGCGCTGCGGTTGTCCAGGCCCCAGTCGATCAGCCACGGCGCGAGGGTGTCCGGGCCGAAGCGCTTGTAGGAGTTCACGGTCGGGTTGGCCAGTGCGGCCAGGGCCGGGGCGTGGGCGAGGACGCCGGCGACGGCGTGGCGTGCGGTGGCGGACAGCCCGTACGGCCCGGCCGGATCGTCGAAGGTGTTACCGCCCTCATCGTTGTCGCAGGACAGATGGAGGTGGAAACCGGAGCCTCCGGCGTCGTTGAACGGCTTGGCCATGAAGGTGGCGAGTTTCCCCTCCTTCCGGGCCAGTTCCTTGATCGCGGACTTGAAGCGGAAGGCGCGGTCCGCGGCGGACAGGGCGTCGGAGTGGGTGAGGTTGATCTCGAACTGGCCGCCGTCGAACTCGTGGTTTCCGCTGGTCACGCCGATGTTCATGTCCCGCAACAGACGCAGCGTGCGGAGCAGGTGATTGTCGCCATCGGCGCGCAGACCGGCGGTGTAGACGACGCCGGTGGCCCCCGAGTAACGCTTCCAGCCGCTCGGGGAGGCCGGGTCCTCGTCGCAGAGGAAGTACTCGAGCTCGGGGCCGACCACCGGACGCAGGCCGTGTCCGGCACATCGGTCGAGGACGGTGCGCAGCAGATCGCGGGGTGACTCGGGCGCGGGCAGGCCGGTGGCCGGGTCGGTGACGTCGGCGAGGCAGGAGGCGACGCCGGGTTCCCAGGGGAGGGGGACCAGGGTGTCCAGGTCCGGTCGCACGGTGATGTCGGGCAGGCCGGCGTCGAGACCGCCGGAGACGGGGACCACGTCGCCCTGCGGGCTGGTGTGGTAGACGGCCCGGCAGAAGGCCAGGCCGTGGTCGCAGGCCGACGGCAGGTGGTCCAGCAGGATGTCGCGTGCACGGTCGGTGCCGATGAGATCGGGATAGATCACGCGCACCACGTCGATGCCCTCGGCGGCGAGCCGCTGCATGTGCTGACGGAGGCTGGGGGTTGGGTCTGCGCTCACCGATGTCTCCTCGGGCGCTCGGGTGTGGATGGCGAGGGAGTCGGGCCGATACGGGTGGGGCACACGGACTTGGCTTGTTTGATGCCAAACGGTATGAGGGCTTCAAGTGCCCCGCAAGAGGGGCAGGAGAAAAATTATCCGCATGGATAGGTATTGACCAGGGCTATGCGGCTTCCTATGTTGTTTGAAGCCAAATGAGTAGAGGCCCGGTCAGTTACCGGGCTCTTGGCCGGGGCCCGGCCGACGGTGATCCGACGGCGGTCGGGCCCCTCTTCCTCCCTTCCTCCCCGCCCCGACGCCCTCACTTTCAGGAGGACCGGCCATGAAGGTCGTCGTCGACATGAGCAAGTGCCAGGACCACGGCCAGTGCGTCTTCGCCGCCCCCGATGTCTTCTCCATGGACGACAGCGGCCACCTGGCCTACGTCCCCGACCCCGACGACTCGCTGCGCGACGAGGTCGAGGAAGCCGCCGACGTGTGTCCGCTCCAGGCCATCCGTATCGAGGCCCGACCATGACGTCGAGGAGTGCACGCATCGTCGTGGCCGGCGCCTCCATGGCCGGCCTGCGCGCGGCCGAGCAACTGCGGGCCGCCGGCTGGACCGGAGCCATCACGCTCGTCGGTGACGAGCCGCACATGCCCTACAACCGGCCGCCCCTGTCCAAGGAGGTCCTGGCCGGCAAGGCCGCCTTCGAGTCGCTCTCCTTCCGCCCCCGGGCGAGCGTGGCCGACGCGGAGTGGCGGCTGGGCACCAAGGTCGTCGCCGCGCGGCTCGCGGAGAACATCGTCGAGTTCGACGACGGCGAGGCGCTCTCGTACGACGGTCTGGTCGTCGCCACCGGAATGCGGCCCCGGCGCCTGCGCTGCCCCGGCCCGTTCGCGGGCCGGCACACGGTCCGCACCATCGACGACGCGCAGGGCCTGCGGCAGGCCCTGACCAGGCCAGGAACCCGCGTGGTCGTCGTCGGAGGCGGCTTCATCGGCTGCGAGGTCGCCGCCACCGCCATCGCTCTGGGCGCCCACGAGGTGACCGTCGTCGACCCGCTGCCATTGCCGATGGTCGGCCCCCTCGGTGAACTCCTCGCCAGGGCCCTGCTGAAGCGCCACGAAGAGCGCGGCGTGCGCTTCGCCCTCGGCACGGGCGTGACCGGCTTCACCGGCGACGACCACGTCACCGGCGTCGCCCTCGACGACGGCACCGTCCTTCCCGCTGACGTGGTGGTCGAGTCGGTCGGGTCGGTCGCCAACACCGAGTGGCTGGACGGCAACGGCCTCGACCTGAGCGACGGAGTGCTCACCGACGAGCACCTGCGCGTCGGCGGACGGCCCGACGTGGTGGCCGTCGGCGACGTCGCCCGCTTCCCCAACGCCCGCTACGACGGCGTACCGCGCCGTGTCGAGCACTGGTGCATCCCCACGGACACCGCCAAGCACGCCGCGAAGACCCTCGTCGCCCAGCTGACCGGCACCGGCCACGACCTGTCCCCGTTCGCGCCGCTGCCCACTTTCTGGAGCGACCAGCACGACTTCCGCCTGCAGTCCTTCGGCGCACCGGTACTCGGCAGGGAGGACGTACGGGTCCTGGACGGCGACCTCGACGGTGATGTCGTCGTCGGCTACCACGCCGGTGGCCGGCTGGCCGGTGTCGTCGCCCTCGGCGGTCAGGCCGCGGCGGCCGCCGCCTCCCGATACCGCGCCGAACTGCTCAAGCAGCCCGCCCTCACCGCCCAAGGACTTTGCTGATCATGAAAACCGTCCACGGATTCTTGTTCCCAAGACGGCGAGCGGGGCCTCATCGCTGATCCCTTCACCTCCCTGGCGGTACTCCGGGGACCTGCTCACCGTCGAGTACCGCACCGACCCGGCACGCGTGCGTGAACTGCTCCCCGGGTCGCTGGAGCTCGCCGACGAGGACCCGGGCGCGGTGGCGCTGATCTGGGCCGACTGGCAGTCCTGCTCGGCATCCCGTGAGGAACTGCTCGATCCCGTGCTCTCCCAGTACAAGGAGGCGTTCGCGGTCGTCCGCTGCCAGTACCGGGGACAGACCTACTCGCGATGCGTCTACATCTGGGGCGACAAGGACTTCGCCATCGCGCGCGGGCTGCACCAGGGCTACCCGAAGAAGCTCGGCTCGATCCACCAGACCCGCCCGCACCCGTACGGCCCCGCACCGCGCATCGAGGCGGGGGCCCGTTTCGGCGCCACGCTCGCCGCCGTCGGCCGGCGCCTGGCCCACAACCTTCTGGCCGCTGCGCGAGATCCGCGACCACGAGGCCAGCGACCCGGTGCACATCTTCACGCCCGAGGCCCGTGCGGCCGACGAGGAGCGCATCGCCTGGTTCAAGGAGGGCCGCCACGACAAGGTCCTCGACACCATGGACGAGTTCTGGAAGTACAAGCCGGAGGCGAAGTTCTTCCACTACCTGATGATGGCCGGCGCCCTCGGCGAACAGGCGTGCACCGCCAAGGCCCGACAGCACGGCGAGTACGAGAACTCGATCGGCACCGGCCAGGTGCACCTGTGGTTCGACCGCCCGGAGGGCGGCTGGACCGGCAGCCCGACCACGACCTCCCGGGAGACCGCCCATGCCTGAGTACCGCCGCATCCTCCTGGGCGGCGCCGCCGTCCAGGTCACCGCCGACGGCCGCCGCGTCAAGACCGAGGACGCCCAGCACCTGCCCCCGGTGGTGCCGTCCAAGGTCATCGCGGTCCACCTCGACCACCGCAGCCGTGTCGACGAGTTCGGGATCGACCTCCCTGACACTCCCACCTACTTCCACAAGCCGACCTCGGCCCTCAACTCCCACCAGGGCGACATCGTCCGCCCCACGACTACGGCCTCCACGACACCGACGCCGGCTCCATGCTCCGCGTCAAGGGCTCCGACACCCTTTGCCCGCTCGGCCCCGGCCTGGTCACCAACTGGGACTTCCACGGCAAGAGCCTGCGCACCTACGTCAATGGAAAGCTGGTCCAGGACGGTACGACCGACGAGATGGAGTGGGACATGCACTACCTCGTCGCCGACATCGCCCGCACCATCACCCTCTACCCCGGCGACGTCCTCCTGTCCGGCACCCCCGCCAACTCCCGCCCCCGTCCAGCCGGGCGACATCGTCGAGGTCGAGGGCCTCGGCCGGCTCACCAACCACATCGTCACCGGCCCCACCTCCATCCGCACCGACGTCGGCGCCCAGCCCACCGAATCGGAGGAGGTGCTGTCCACCGCGCCCGGCGGCGACTGGGAGTGCCGCGGCATCCGTCCCCCGCAGCGCTGACGCCCTGCGGCGGTCTGCCGGTCCCGAGGCACGGGTAGGGTCGCGCTCATGAGCGATTCCTCCCCGAAGCCCCCCGCCAGGCCGCGCAAGCGCGTGGACTACGGGACCGGCCGCGAGGCCCTGCTCAAGGCCGCTGTGCGCGTCGTGGCCCGAGGAGGGCTGCGGAAGCTCACCTATCGCTCCGTCGCGGAGGAGGCGGGTGTCACCCACGGGCTCGTGGTGCACCACTTCGGTTCGCGGGACGCGCTCATTGAGGCAGCCCTCGAACACGCGGTACGCACCAGCGCGAGTACGAGTTCTCTGGAACCCGGTACGGGCGACATCGCGGACTTCGCGGCGGGACTGGCGGACATGGTCACCCGCGAGCCGGCCATGCAGACATTCCAGTACGAGCTCATGCTCGAGTCCCGGCGCAGGCCCGAGCTGCTGCCGCAGATCCGCGCGCTGTACGACGAGTACTTCGAGGCCACGGAGAGGGAACTGTCCCGCAGCCTGCCCGAAGGCACCAGCCCTGCCCTGACCCGGCTCGTCTTCGCCGCTCTGGAGGGCCTCGTACTGCACCAGCTGGTCCTCGACGAGCCGGACGTCACCGAGGCCGCGCTGAAGGAACTGCGGTCGCTGCTGACGCGGCAGCGTGGAGGCGCAGAGTAGTCGTCCGTGTGGTAGTCCCTGCCATAACAGCAGGTCAGGACGAGTCCCCGTCGCCCGTCGACGGGGACTCGCCTGTTTCCGGCGGCGTAAAGAGTTGATTACGTGCGCGCGAAGTATCGACGGAATTATCCGACTGGATAATTCTCGCGGTGTAGGGCCCCTCGTCGCCCTCCCTCTTCCACTCCCCAGCTTCCCCTCCGCCTCGCGCCCGGTACGAGGAGTGTCACGACATGACCGTCACCACCGCCGGACCCGCCTCCGCCACCGAGGATCTGCTGCCCTTCCGTGACCCCGGCTTCCGTGCGGACCCGTACCCGTACTACGCGCGGCTGCGGCAGGAGCACCCTGTCCACAGGCATCCGGTCGGTCTGTACGTCGTCTCCCGCTACGAGGCGTCGCCCGGCTGGTCCGCAACCCCACCCTGAGCGTGCAGCAGCTCGACTTCGGCCCGGCCGCCCCGATCCACCACACCATGCCCGGCAACGACGCCCCCGACCACACGAGGCTGCGGCGGATCACCAACCGCTGGTTCACGCCCAAGGCGGTCGAGGAGTGGTCCAAGGTGATGCGTGCCGCCGTGGAGGCCGTGCTCGACGAGGTCGAGAAGGGCGACGGCACCCTGGGCGCGGCCGACGGCCCCTCTCTGAAGTGCGCCTTCGACACCACCTGTCCCATCTTCGGCATCGAGCCGACCGAGATGGACGCCATCCAGCGCAAGACCTACGAGATCGGGCTGAGCCTCGGCCCCGGCGGCAACGACGAGGAGGCCCGCGCCACCACGGAGGCGTTCGCCTGGTTCGCCGAGCACATCCGCCGACTGGTGGCCGACAGGCGCGGCCCCCCGGCGAGGGCCTGATCGACGCCTTCGTCGCCGCGCAGGACGAGGGCAGGACGACCGAGGAAGAAGTCGTCTACACCATCTTCCTGTTCTTCGCCGTGGGCCACCTCGACGTCAGGCACCTGATCAACCACGGCATCTGGCTGATGACGCGGCAACCCGAGCTGTTCGCCGCCTACCGGGACGAGCCGGAGGCACGGCCGGGCATCGTCGAACGCATCCACTTGCGCCATATCTGTCCACGCCACCGGGAACGAGCACCTGCGTTTTTCCTCATCGAGGGCAAGGGCCATGTCCGGCCATGTCCCCGCGCCACGAGTTCATCCGCTCCAGAAACTCGAACGCCTCGCCGGACGCGGATGGAACGGATGGACCAACAGGCACATGTCCATCGTCATCGCGGGAAACGAGCGCATTCGACGGTGGATGCCACCTTCGCCACCCGCGCAGAAGCCCGGATCAGGATCCCAGTACGGCGTTCAGGACTTCCAAAGCGCCCGGAACCCGGCCCGGTACTCGGTCGGGTCCTCGTACCCTTCGCCGGCCTTCGGCAGGTTGTCGTCCCGAGTGACGACCTGCCAGCCCAGACCGGACGGCGCCGGGGCAGCATGGGCGAAGACCCGGTTGAGTGCGTCGACCGCCGCATACGCCTGCCGGCCGAGTGAGGATCCGATGCACATCTGGACACCCTTGCCCTCGCGTACATAGCCCAGACTGTCCAGCGAACACTCACCGCCGGCCACCGACAGACCCGGTCGGTTCGCCGAAACCAGTGCGGCCTGGATACCGGCCGTCGCCATGAAGTCGACGTCCACCGCGACTGCGTCGACCTGCGGCAGCTTGGTCAGCGCCGATTCGAACTTCTGCCGGATCTGCGGAACGTCCTGTGGCGTGATGTCGACCGTGCCTGCCACGGTGCAACCGGAACACGTGGCCATCTCCTTCTCGAACCCCTCCGCGAGGTACTCGCCCAAGGCAACCCCGCGGAACGCCACGTGCAGGACCTTGGCCTTGCCCTGCGACTTGGCGATCAACCAGTCCGCGCGCAGTTTCCCCTGCTGGCGGAAGAACTCGGCGGTGGACGGCACGGACGAGACGAAGCTCGCACTGGCGTCGAACATCGCCTTCCCGCCCCCCTGCGTGGGATCGTCGCAGTCGAACGCCGTCAGGCCGACGATCTTGATTCCCGCCTGCTTCGCCTCGCCCAGAGCAGCCTTCACCGGAGCGCAGTCGACCGACTCCAGGACGATGCCGTCGGCCTTGGCGGCGACTGCCTGCCGCACACAACCGGCCCAGGCGCCGTTGGCGTTGTTGCGTCCGTCGCAGACGGACGTCTTCCAACCCAGTTCCTTTCCCGCCTCCCGCGCCTGCCTGGTGAGCGAGGAAAGGTTGGGCACCTGCTCGAACGCCGAGATGACCCACACCTTCTTTCCCGCTGCTGCGGGCGGTCCGGTCGTGGGAACGGGGCCCCCGATCCCCTTGACGGCCGATTCGACGGCGGCCGTGGCGGCCGCGACCGCCGCCGCCGAATTCTGGTTGGGCTTGCCGGAGGACGGCCCAGTGGCCGCGCTCGTATCTGATGAGCAGCCTGTGAGGGCCAGCATCCCTGCCAAGGCGCCTGCCGCAGCGGTGCGGGGGATGGACATCGAGTAGCGTTTCATGGCCGATCGTCCTTGTCCGGGGTCGATGGGTCTCGTTGCCGGACCGGGGGCGCCCCAAGGTCGCCTGAGAATGGATGTGCTGGTCCAGCCCGCGCCCCAGCGCCTCGAGCCGGGGCTGGTGCGTTTCGACAGTGTGGGGCGGTCCCCTGCCGAGTGGTTGACCGGGAAGGCGAACCCGTTGACCGTGGCGGAACTCCCGATCCGCGACCGCGCACCCGCGACGGCCTGTGCCGTGACAGTCAAGAACCTTGCCTTGTCGGTCAATGCGACCGGTGGGCTGGTCGTCAGACTCTGACGCCACACGACACATGGGAGGTGTTTGACCGATGAACCCCTTCGACTCAGCAGTGAGTCTGGCTCAGGCCGTCCGGTCCAAGCAGGTCAGCCCGGTGGAGATCGCGCAGGAGTACCTGCGTCGGACGGACCGGTACGACCCTCGGGTCAATGCGTTCGTCTGGCGCAACGACGACGAGGTGCTCCAGGCGGCGAAGGAAGCCGAAGCAGCCGTCATGTCGGACGGGGAGCTGCCCGCCTTCCACGGGATACCGATTCCCGTGAAAGACCTCAACTCCGTTGCCGGACAGCCGAACACCTTCGGCTCCGCGGGTATCTCCGACGTCCCGCGCACAGAAACCGATCTGAGCATCGGCCGCTTGCAGCAGGCCGGCTTCCTGCTGATGGGACGGACCAACACCCCTGAGATGGGGCCGATGTCGGTCACCGAGAACCAGCGCTACGGTATGACCCGCAACCCCTGGGACCTCCGGCTGAGCCCGGGAGGGTCGAGCGGGGGCGCCGCCGCCGCGGTCGCCGCGGGGTTGGCGCCGGTGGCACAGGCGTCGGACGGCGGTGGATCGATCCGGATGCCGTCGTCGTCGTGCGGACTGGTCGGGCTGAAGCCGAGCCGCGGACGCGTCCCGATGCGTGTCCCCGCCTGGGAGCATTCGGCGACCGACGGTGCGATCACCCGCCATGTCGAGGACGCCGCCGCACTGCTTGATGTGATGTCGGTGCCCGACCTGCTCGGCTGGTACCACGCACCCGCGCCGGAGCGCCCCTTCGCTGAGGAAGTCGGCCGGGACAGCGGACGGCTGCGCATCGGCCTGCTGCTCTCGGCACCCACCGGGGTGCCCGTGGACGATGAGTGCGTCACCGCGGCCACCTCGCTCGCCCACGCCCTGGAGGGCCTCGGCCACGACGTGTCGCCGGTCGAGCCCCGGTTCTTCTCTCTGGAGGCAACACAGGCGTTCCTCGACCTGGTCATCCCGGCCGCACTCCATCTGACGCCGTACGACGACCCGGAGTTGGCCGAGCCGTACCTGCGGGCACTGCGCGCGCAGGCTCTGTCCCGCAACTGTGCCGAGTACGCCCAGGGCGTCGCGCGACTGCATCTGGAGTCCCGCCAGATCAACGCGCAGTGGGGACACGACTTCGACGTCCTGCTCACCCCCACCATGGCCTGCACGCCGCCGCCGGTGGGCACCGTCGTCCAGGAGAAGAACGCCGACCCCACCGGCTTCCGGATGACGGAGACCCAGATGATCTCCTTCACCTTCTTCGCCAACCTGACCGGGCTGCCTGCGATCAGCCTGCCCGTGCACCGGACCGCCACGGGCGTCCCGGTCGGCGCCCAACTGGTCGGCGCCCCCTTCGACGAAGCGTGCCTGATCCGCCTGGCCAGTGCTGTCGAGTCGGTCTTCGGATGGACCACGACGCTTCCCGACGCGTTCCGTTGAGCCGGCCGGGGGTTGCGACCATGGATGAACCAGCCATCGAACTGTCCGGCATCAGCAAGTCGTTCACCGGCGTGCCCGTGCTCAGAGACGTCTCGTTCCGAGTCCGTGCGGGATCCCTCCACGCCCTGCTGGGTGGCAACGGCTCCGGCAAGTCCACCACCTTGAAGATCCTCGCGGGGATCCACCGCGCCGAGCACGGGGGCACCATCCGAGTGCACGGCACACGCCATGACACCAGGGACTACTCTCCCGCGGCGGCACGCGCAGCCGGTCTACGATTCGTGCACCAGGAACTGGGACTGGTTCCCGACCTCTCCGTCAGCGAGAACTTCGCCCTCGACGGGGGGTTCCCCCGGCGGTACGGCCCCGCCATCGGATGGCGGGCGCTGCATCGCAGCACCCAGGAGCAGCTCGATCGCGCCCAGGTCCGGGTCGACGCCCGCACACCGGTGCGGGAGCTCCGGCCCAGCGACCGGACCCTGGTGGCGATCGCGAGGGCCCTGCGCGACAGCGATCGCGGCCGTCTCATCACCCTCGTGCTCGACGAACCCACCGCGAGCCTGCCGCAGCACGAGGTCGATGTGCTGCTGCGGGCGTTGCGCGAGTGCCGGGACCGAGGCCAGACGATCATCTACGTGAGCCACCGGCTTGGCGAGGTGCTCGAGATCGCCGACCAGATCAGCGTGCTCCGCGACGGCGCGGTGATCGTCGACATCCCCGCGTCCCGGGCAAGCCAGGCGAGCTTGATCGAGGCGATGACCGGTGTGCCCGTCGCACCTCCGGCGCGACGGGAAGCTGACGGGGCCGGCCTTGCCGGTCCGGCTCTCTTGCAGGTCCAGGGGCTCACGGCGGGCCCGCTGAGATGCGCAGACCTCGAACTGGCGGCAGGGGAGGTGGTCGGTCTCGCCGGTCGGGTCGGCTCGGGACGCACCTCGCTGCTGCGGGCGTTGTTCGGGGACCTGCCGGTGCGTGCCGGCACTGTCAGACTCGACGGGCAGGGGGTCACCATCCGTAACCCCGCTGAAGCGGTCGCACTGGGCATCGCTCTGGTGCCCGAGGACCGCGCCGGTGACGCCGCGTTCCCGGACCGTCCGCTGTGGGAGAACGTCTCCGCAGCCAGCCTTGGGGACTACTGGTCCGGCTGGCGGATGGACCGCAGGCGGGAGCGGAGCGACGCGCTCGCGCTGCTGGCCCGCTACGACGTACGCGCCGCGTCGGCCGACGCACCGTTCGCCTCGGTCTCGGGCGGCAACCAGCAGAAGGCGGTGCTCGCCCGCTGGTTCCACCGCACGCCCCGGCTGCTGCTGCTCGACGAGCCCACACAGGGGGTCGATGCCGCGGCCCGGGCCGATATCCACCGGTTCGTGCGCGCCCAGGTCACAGGCGGCAGCGCCGCGCTCGTGGCGAGTTCGGACACCGAGGAACTCGCCGAGCTGTGCGACCGCGTCGTCGTCCTGAACGAGGGGCGAACCTCGGCGGTGCTGTCCGGACCAGAACTCACTGAAGCTCGCATTTCCCAGTTGGCACAAGAGGATCGGAGTGACCTCGATGTCCTTGAACAGTAGGTCGTCCGTCGGCGTCGAGCCGCCTGTACAAGTCCGCGACCCCCAGGAGACCCAGCGGGTGGGACGGGCGGGCTCACGGCGGCACACCGCCCAGCGCTATGCCTTGGTCATGGTGCTGGTCTTCATGATCATCACGTTTGCCGTGCTGCCTGAGTCGGGAGCGGCCTTCCGCAGTCCGGAGAACCTCCGGGCCATGCTGGCGAACCAGGCCGTCGGGCTGACCGTGGCGATCGCGCTGCTGTTCCCGATGGCCGCCGGGTATTTCGACTTCTCCGTCGGCGCCGTGACCGCGACCTGTTCGGTCGTCGCGGCAGCGTTGCTGTCCCAGGTCGGCCTTCCGCTGCCGCTGGCCGTACTGGTGGCGATCATGTCCGGCGCCGCGGCGGGTCTGATTCTCGGTGTCCTCATCGCCGTGCTGGACATGAACGCGTTCATCGCCACACTCGGGACCGCCACCCTGCTCGGCGGTCTGATCTTCGCCTACACCGGAGGGCTGCAGATCACGTCCGGGATACCCTCCTCACTCACGGATCTCGGATCGCTGCCGGTGCTCGGGGTTCCCCGGATCGCCGTGCTGGCGGCGTTGATCGCTGCGGCTTCCTGGTTCGTGATGGGCCATACCCCCTTCGGCAGACAGCTCTTCGCCATCGGTTCCAACGCGCGGGCCGCCGCTCTCGTCGGTGTGCGAGTGACCCGGGTGCGCCTGCTGTCATTCGTCGTGTCCGGCACCGTGGCCGGGATCGCCGGCGTGCTGCTGCTCGCCCGCCAGGGCGCGGCGACCTCCGACAACGGCATGACCATGCTCTTCCCGGCGCTCACCGCCGTGCTGCTGAGCACCATCACGCTGGAACTCGGGCGCCCGTCGGTGGCCGGAACGGTCGTCGCCATCTTCGTGGTGGCGGTGAGCGTCAGTGGCCTCACTCTTCTCGGGGCACCCGCATGGGTGGGACCAGTGTTCGACGGGGCAGCGCTGCTGGCCGCCGTGGCCTTTACGCGCCTGGCCGCGGGACGTAGCAGCCGGAGCTGAGGTCCACTATCCTCCCGGGCCCAGGAGGCTGATGAGCGATGAGCCAGACGGTGCAGGAGCGTATCCTCCACGGGTCCACGCAGGACGCACTCCGCCGGGGCGATTGGGAACCCACGACCATCCTCCGGTCCCGGAGCGTGGTCCGCGGTCCCGACACCTTCGCGCTGGGCACGCTGACATGCAGCATGTTCTCCTGCGACGACCGGGCCGAGGCGGAGTCCTACCGCTTGTCGCAGTCGGCGGGCATCGCGCTCGGCCTGGCGTTGGAAGGGGAACTGACCGTCACGCAGGCAGGGAGGTCGGTCACCCTCCATCCAGGACAGTTCACCTTCTACGCGGGCGCCCAGCCGTTCGCCGTCCGTGCTCCCGCCGCGCACGAGTATCTCGTCGTCACCATCCCGCTGTTCACCATCGGCCTGCGACTCGTCGATCTGTCGGGAATGCTCGCCGCCGGCATCCCCGGCCTGCTCACCAGCTCCAGTCTCCTCTCGGACACGCTCACGACCTTGGCGACCCGGCAGTCCGAGTTGTCGCCCCGGGCCCGGCAGCAGTGCGGCAACGCTGTGGTGGCACTGATCCAGGGAGTGATCTCGGACCACCAGGTCGACGAGGAGCCGACGCGGATGCTCAGCCTGTTCAATCTGCTGGCACAGTCCGTGGAGCAGCACTTGACCGACGAGATCCTGGACGCCGAGCGCCTGGCAGCCATTCACCACCTCTCGGCACGGTACGTACGCCAGATCTTCGCCGCGCGTCAGTCCACGGTCTCCCGGTACGTGCGTGAGCGCCGACTCGAGCATGCACGCGCCGACCTCGTGCATCCGGCCCTGGCCACGCACAGCGTCGCGGCCATCGGCCGCCACTGGGGGTTCCACGACGCCTCCGTGTTCTCCCGGGCGTTCAAGGCCCAGTACGGTCAGCCCCCACAGACGTACCGGCGGATGAACTCCAGGCTCTGACCTCTCCTGCGACCCGGCACTTGCCCTGCGAAGACTGCCCGTGATCCGCCCCGTCCGCGCTGGTCTCGCAGGTAGGGCCATGGGCATGACCGATTCCGCGGACGCCTCCCAAAGGTGCCAACTGCGCAAGCGCCTGCACTACGACGAGGGGCGCGAGGCCCTCGCAGAAGAGGCCGGGGTCACCACCCACGGGCTCGTCGTGCACCATTTCGGGTCGCGCGACGCGCTGATCGACGAGGCCTTGCCCATACGATCCGCACGTCGCTGAGCACCAGCGCGCTCGAGCCAAGCGGGTGTTCCCGTACGAGCCGCTGCTCGAATCCCGCCGCCGCCCGAGCTCTGACACCGGGCCCGACGGGCCAGCAGCCTCTGGGCCTTGAGCTCGATCGGGCCGACGGCGGGTTCGATCGCGAGGGCGAGGAAGAGCGCGAGCCCTTGGCGGCGTGTCGGTTGCAGATGCGTGCGGGGCGGCCCGACCGGTCTCGTCCGTGCTTGCCACCGGGCGAGTCTCGCCGACGCCCTATGGGGGCCGGACGCCGCCCCTGGCTCTGGCGGCCGGAAAGCTGCCTTGATCCTGTGGGGAACCTGAGAATTTGTGTGATCTCGGAGCAACTGGGCAGGCGCCGCCGTCATGAGCATCCCCCATCCGAGCACGGCAGACGAGGACACGGAGCAGAGCCCCGGCGTGCAGGCGGCGCCGCCACCGCTCGCGTCGTCGGCGGAACGGCGAAGAGGCGGTGGGCGGGGCTTCTCGTCGGCGCTGCGTGGTGGGCGGGTGGCGGGGCTGGACGGATTGCGGACGGTCGCGGTGGCGTTGGTGATCGTCTATCACGTGGAGCCGGACTGGGTGCCTGGCGGCTCGGTGGCGGTGGACGTCTTCTTCACGATCAGCGGTTTCGTCATCACCCGGCTGCTGGTAGCCGAGTTCGCCCGTACCGGCCGCATCGGCCTGGGGCCGTTCTACCGGCGGCGTTGGCTGAGGCTGGGGCCGGCCGTGCTGGTGATGTGCGCGGTCACCGCCTTGCTGTCCGTGGCGCTTCCGCTACCGCTGTTCGACGGGGCGTGGATGGCGGCGGCGCTGGCCGCGGTCTCGGTGGTCAATCTCGTACGGGCCGGGGAGTCCGGGCCGTACTCCGACCTCACCGCGCCACTGAGCCACACCTGGTCCCTGGGGGTGGAGGAGCAGTTCTATCTGGCCTGGCCGCTCCTGCTGCTGGTGCTGCTACGGCACACGACGGCGCGGACGGTCCTGGTCTGGGTCGCGGCGCTGTGCATCCTGCCGGTCCTCTGGCGGCTGGCGCTCTGGGATCCGACGGCGGCGCACCGCATCTACAACGGCCCCGACACCCGCGCCGACCAGCTCCTCATCGGGGCTCTGCTGGCAGTCGTACTGGCCCGGCTGCGCGCCGACGACCCCCGGCTGGCGCTGCTGCGCCGATGGGCGGCACGGCTGTGCTGGCCCGCGCTCGCACTGCTGGGGCTGATCGCCTGGCAGATCCCGATCACCGAACCCAGCGGGTGGAACCCCGTGTGGTACACGGTCGGACTGCTGGCCGCCGCCGTTCTGTCGGCCGTCGTCGTGGCCACGCTGGATCTGTGCCCGCAGGCGTGGCCCTCCCGTCTGCTGTCGATGCCCGCCCTGGCGTGGGTCGGACGCAACCTCAGCTACGGGATGTACCTGTGGCACTACCCCGTCATCCGGCTGCTCTCCGACCTCGGTGTGGACGGCGACCGGCTGCTCCCCGCCGGCGTCGCGGCGACGATCGTGGCTGCCCTCGCCTCGTACGTCCTCATCGAGCGGCCCTTGGTGCGGCGCGACCGGCTCCGCGTACGGAGGTTGGAGCCGGTCGTCGCTTCGGCGCGTTGATCAGCCCTGTGCCCCTGTGCCCAGAGTCTTCACGCCTGCGTTGCAGGGCGTGGAGCGCCGTGGAAGACCTGGTTGGCGTGCCAGGAGCGGTGGCCGGCGGCGACGGGGAGCGCGCCCGGCTGTGGGCCGACGAGCGGACGGCCCGCAAGCGCTATGACATGTTCGCGGGAAGCTTGGCTGTGGCCGACGAATCGCTGTGAGACCAGGATGCGGTGGCCGTCGTCGACCCCGAGGACACCCTTGTCGAAGAGCTTGTGGTGCAGCGAGCACAGGCACAGTCCGTTGTCGACGTCGTCTGGGCCGCCGAACGCCCACCACCGCACGTGAGCGGCCTCCAGCCCGACCGGCACAGCGCCGATCCGGCCGTCATAACCGCAAAAGGCGCACTGGTACTCGTACGCCGTCAGCACCAGCTCGCGCATCCGCCGGTCACGCCGCCTCCGTGCGGGGGAGAGCCGACCGGTCTCCGTCGGCTCCAGGTCCAGGCCGACGGCTTCGCACAATTCGGTGTGGAGCGAGGGAGGGAAGTGCAGGTCGAGCAGCGATCGCGCTATGCGGTGCAGCAGTTGCGGTTCGCGTCGCAGGGCATCTCTGAGTTCCGGCGCGAGTCGTCCGGTGGCACCCGACTCGCGGAGCTCCCGCAGGCCACTGCCTGGACTGCCAGGCCCACGGTCGGTACGTACCTCCCATACGCCGTCGCTGACCAGGTGGTGGAACGGGTAGGCGGGCGTCGTCTTGTTGGGCGGACCGTACTCGGTCAGCAGCCGCTGCAGGTCTTCCTCCACCGCGCTGTACCGCAGCTCGCGGTCGGCTTCCTCCTGGAACTGACCGAGGGCGTAGAGCAGCAGTAGCGGTTTGTGCGGCGCGCGCGTCCCGCTTCTGGTCCACTGCCTCAGCTTCGCGGTGCGCTCGAGCCAGTCCATGGCCAGTGATCGTAGCGACGGTCTGCCGGTGGTGGACGAGGCCCGACCGAATGCCGGAGTCCTCAACGCGCCGGGCATGAGCCCGGACCAGCCGCTCCAGGGCAGGTACATCGGTACCTCGCAAGGGTTGATCGCTGCCCCGGTGACCTTGCCTACGCACCCTGAGGCGCGCGGCCTCCGTCGGACTCCGGTGAGGGCCGCGTGCGAACACGGCGGCTCAAACGAGGTCGGCGCAGGTGACAGAGGGATGCGTGCACAATCGCCGCATCGTCGCCGGGTGTGTGCTGCGCACCCTCGGTTTCGCGACGCTCGGGCTGGTGGATTCGCTGCTCGCCGCGTCCGCGGCCACTGGGCTGGCCGGGGCGCTGTTCAACCCGGCCGTACGGGCGTACCTCGCGGCCGACGCTGGGGAGCGCGGGGTCGAGGCGTTCGGGCTGTCACGTTCGCGGCTTCAGCCCGCTGCGTACCGGGCTGGTGTTCCTGCCCGTCGCCGTGGCCACCGGCATCGGCGCCCACCTCGGATCCCGGCTCGTCGGCCGCATCGGCAGCCGTCCCATCGCTGTCGCGGGCCTGCTCGTCGCCACCGCCGGAACCATTCACCTGACCCAGTTGTCGGAGACGGGCAGTGTGTACGCCGGACTCCTGCCCGGCTTCGTGATCGCCTCCTTCGGCATCGGCGCGGTGTTCGTCACCGCCACGACGACCGCGCTGGCCATGGTGGAGCGCCGGGAGGCGGGGCTCGCCTCCGGAGTCGTCAACACCTTCCACGAGGTGGGTGGCTCGATCGGCGTCGCCGTCGTCTCCACCGTCGCGGCGTCCGGCTTCGAGCGAGGCGCGGCGGGCGGTTTCGCCGACGCGTTCACGGTGTGTGCTGTGGCGGCCGCCGTCAGCGCCGTCGTGGCCCTGGGCCTCGTACCGCGCGGCAAACCGCAGTCGACCGGCGGCCAGCACGTGCACTGACCCAGGGCGACAAGGCCTTACCTTTCCTCCGGTGCCGGGAGCCGCAGCGGTCGCACTCTGCTGCAGCCCCGGCGACCGGCGCCCTGACTCAGTGAGCGTGTCCGTCCTCCGTATGGCTGCCGTCCGCCTCCGCCGTCTGTGTTTCGCCGGTGATCTCCTCGCCGTGGCTGTGACCGGCACCGCCCGACTCGGCGGCCATGTCGGCGGCGATACCGCACAGCCCGACGAACGCGACCGCCGCGGTGGCCAGCGCAAGCGTTCGTGGCCGATGCCGGTATCGCCCGCGTGGGCGAGGAGGTGCATCAGGCCGAGGGCGAGGAGCAACAGGCGCCCGATCACGCCTCGCCCCGCCCTGGCCCTGTAGCTCATACGCTCCGTCATCTCGCCAGGGCGCCGACTCGGCACCTACCCCGCTACCGTCGCGGCGCATCAGCGTGCCGGTGCCGGATGCCCGGTGGGTCGGCGGTGTCGGCCCGCGCGGTGCTGAGCAGCCGTCGTCGCGGTGCACCGGACCAGCTCAGCGAGTCGAGCGAGCGGCGCCGCACGCGCTGGACGTTCGCGCGGGGGCGGCTCCGGGATCCGTGAGGCGGGAAGCCGCGGCCTGGAGAAGCGCCGCGGTCGTGAGCCTGACGACAGGGTGACCGACTGCCCGGCGCAGCAGCTCTGCCCGCCGGTTCACTGGCTCTCGCCGCCGGCGAGCTCGTAGCCGGCCACGTCGACCGCTGCGGCGACGGCGGCGGAATCCAGCTGCTGTTCGCTGGTCACCGTGACCTGGCCCGACGGCAGGTCCACCTGGACGTCCTCGACTCCGGGGAGGCCGTTGAGTTCGGAGCTGACGGCCTGGACGCAGTGGTCGCACGTCATGCCTTTGACGTCGTACACCTTCTGGACCATGTTCTTGCTCCTTCCCAAGAGGAGTGCCAATGATACCCCCAGGGGGTAATCTCTCCCCGAGATGGGAGTGGTTCCGGAGGTTTTCCGGCCACTAACGTCCTTAGGAGCCGTATGACGCCGAGAACGGAGGTCGGGCGGGATGGACGCATGGCAGCCGATGCTGGTCCTTCTCGGTGTGGTCGGGGCCGGGCTGGCGATCCTCTACGGATTGGGCCTGTGGCTGGCGGCAGCGCGGACTCCCCTGGAAACGGGCCCTTTCGCCGGAGGTCTCAAGCCGGGCGAGCACGCCGTTTCCCGGTTCCATGTGCGCTGGTACGCGGTCACCATGATCTTCCTGGCCTTCGACATGGAGATGCTCTTCATGTACCCGTGGGTGAAGGTCGTCTCTGAAGTGGGCACCACAGCCGTCGTCGAGATGTTCCTCTTCCTGGGGATCCTGTTCGCTGCGGTGGCCTACGCCTGGCGTGAGGGGGCCCTGCGGTGGACCTGAGAAGCCTTCTGCGGCGTACGGCGATGCAGCGCCCGGCGGTCCTGGCGGTCGCGCTGCCTGGATCGACGGACATCCGGCTGGAGGTGGAGGCAGAGGTACGCCGGCGGGGGTGGCCGGTGGCGGACGCCCCGGCCGCCGCCGACCTGATGGTCGTCTGTGGCTCCCCGGAGTCACGGGACGCGGAGTGGCTGGACGACATCGAGCGGTCGATGCCGGAGCCGGCCGTGCGGATCGTGGTCGAGGAGACCGGGCATGCCGCGCACGCGCTCGAGATGGCACGGAGGGATCTGACCGACAGGGCGGCTACTCCGCGCGAGGCCGAAGCAGACGACCAGCAGGGGGCCGCGGCGGGTGAGCCTGGCGGTCGTGCGCCAGGGGAGCATCAAGGGCACGGTGATGATCAGGGCCACGGGGCGCACCACGGCAGCTCGCCGCCTCCAGCACCCGACGATCAAGGTCATCCGCACCATGCCATGGGCCACGGCCATGGCGGCCATGCGGGTCACTCCGGCCATGAGGGTCACGGGAACCACCACCCCGACGACCATGCCCCGCACATGGACCACATGGAGCATGAAGGCCATTCCGGCCAGATGGATCACATGGGCCACGACATGCATGCCATGGGGGCCGTGGCAGGCCTGCCGATGGCCGAACGGGCCGACGACCGGGACGAGCTGAGACTCGATCAGCTGCACGTACCGGTCGGCCCCGGCCTGACCGACTGGCCAACGGGGCTCGTTCTCCGACTCACCCTGCAAGGCGACGTCGTACAGGACGTCGAGGTCGACCATCTCCATGTACCGCCCGGCCATCGACTGCCTTTCTGGGACCAGCCGTGGCTGTGGGCGGCGCAGGGCGAGAAGGTCACCAGGGGAAGTGCGGTGCGTCGGCGCTGTGCCGCGCATCTGGACAGTGCGGGGCGGCTCCTCGCTGTCGTCGGCTGGGAGGACGTCGCCGTGCGCTGCCGTCGGCTGCGGGACGAGCTGCTGTCGGGAGCACCGCGCGAGGAGATCGGCGGCGACCTGCGCGGGGTAGTGCGCAGAGTGCGGCGGTCACGCACTCTGCGTTGGTCGATCGCCGGGCTGGGGGAGTTGTCGTCCTCCAGAGCGGGCGCGGCAGGAGTGACCGGGCCGGCCCTCGCCGCCGACGGGGACGCGTACGACCGACTGCGGAGGTGGCTGGACGAGATCGAGTGCGGCCTCGAAGTGCTCGACGACGAACGGCCGTTGACGCCGGGCGAGCTCGCCGGCCCACGCGGACGCCTGGACGGAGCGCAGCCACCGTCGCAGGCGCTGCTCGACATCCTTCCGGAGCTGCTGACCGGCGCGGAGTTCGCCTGCGCACGGATCATCGTGGCCAGCCTGGATCCCGACATCGAGGAACTCGCGCTCACGCCCGCCTCGGGAGCGGCCCATGCCTGATGCAGCGCCCCTCTGGGCGACCGTCATCCTCCCTGTCGCCCTGGCGGTGGCCGCCGTGGTCACGGCCGGATTCGACGCGGTGCTGTCCGGGGCTGCCGAGCGCGGCCCTGCCGGAAGCGTCCGGGAGGCCGGGCGCCGCGCGACGGCCCCGTTACGCGAAGCCCTGCGGCTGCTCGTCCAGCAGCCGCGCCGTACGACAGCCGCGGATCGGCTGCTCGGAAGGCTGGGCGTGGTGCTGGTCCCGGTGGCGGCGGTGCTCGCAGGTGCCGTACTGCCGTGGGGTTTCCGTTCCGTGAGCGATCCGTCCGTCGGCATCGTGTGGTTCAACGCGATGGAGGCGCTTGCCTGGGCGGCGGTCTGGCTGGCGGGCTGGGGGCCGAACTCGGCGCTGTCGCTGATCGGCGGGTACCGGTTCCTGGCGCAGGGTCTGGCGTACGAACTTCCGCACATGTTCGCCATCACCACGGCCGCGCTGGGGGCCGAGTCGCTCCGGGTGGGCGACGTGGTCGCGGCCCAGGACGGGCTGTGGTTCGTGGTGTGGATGCCGGCCGCGTTCGTCGTCTACCTGCTGAGTGCGCTCGCGATGGCCTTCTGGGGGCCGTTCGCGTACCCGCTCGCGCGGGACGCGGCCGGGGGCGCCGCCGTCGAACTGGCAGGCGTGGACCGGCTGGTGTTGCTGGGCGGCCGGTGGATGCTGCTCGTGGTGACCGCCGGCTTCAGCGTGCCGCTGTTCCTCGGCGGCGGGCACGGCCCGCTGCTGCCGGGCTGGGCGTGGACGCTGCTCAAGACCGTGGCCGTGCTGGCGCTGCTGGTGGCCGGGCGTCGGCTGCTGCCCGTGCTGCGCATGGAGCGGTACATGGAGGCGGCGTGGATGGTGCTGGTGCCGCTGACGCTGCTTCAGGCCCTGTTCGTGGCCGTCGTCGTCCTGAACCGATGAGGAGGTGATGGCCGTGCATGACGACGCGATCTTCTGGGTGCTGGCCCTGCTGGCGGTGGCCGGCGGGATCATGGTGTTCCGGTTCGACTCCATGGCACGGGCCACGTACGCGCTGCTGACCTCTCTGCTGTGCGTCGGCGGTGAAGTGCTGCTGCTCGGGCTGGACTACCTCGGGGTCGTGATCGTGCTGATGATGACCATCGAGATGGCCATCATGGCCGTGTTCATGGTGATGTACATGATGAACCCGGCCGGGCTCATGCCGATGACCATGGTCCACAACAAGAAGGGCGCGGCCGTGATCTGCGCGGCGGTCTTCGCCGTACTCGCCGCGGGAATCCTGCTCGCCCCGTGGCCGTCCCGGCGTGGCAGGCCGTCGGCCGATCCGACCATGGACCTGGGCCTGTCGCTGATGGGCCCTCAGATGCTCACCATGATGACCCTGGGTCTCGCCCTGTTCGCCACCATCGTCGCGACCGTCGTCCTGGCCACGCGCCGGGGCCGCTATGACCGCTTTGGCGACGATCTCAAGGCGCGTACCGCCGACGACCCGGTAGGGGGAGGGATGGGCCGATGAGCCTGGAGCTTTTTCTGCTGCTCGCCGCAGCTCTGTTCAGCATCGGCCTGTTCGGCGCGCTCACCCAGCAGTCGATCGTGATGCTGATGATGGGGCTGGAACTGATGCTGGGCGGCATCATCGTCGGCGCGGCGGCCGTCTGGTACTACATCGCCCCGGCCGCGGCCGACGGACAGGTGCTGGTCGTCCTGGCAGTCACGGTCATGGCCGTGGAGATGGCCATCGGCTTCGCCGTCGTCACCGCGCTGTTCCGATCCCGCGAGGTCGACATGACCGACATGGCGGCGGAGCTGAAGGAGTGAGCGCGCTGCTGTGGGCGCTCGTCGCGCTGCCGTTGACCGTGGGCACGCTGCTGGCGGTCGTCGGCCGCCCGGTGGACCGGTACGCCCCGACGGTCGCGGTCGGCACGGCCGTTGCCGCGCTCGGCCTCGCCGTCGCGGTGGCGTTCGAGCACCCTCGGGTCGAGGTACCGCTGCTCGAAGGGCTTCCCGCCGGGCTCGCGGTCGACGGACTGTCGGGCCTCATGGTCGTCACCGTCACGGCGGTGACCGTGGCCGTCCTCCTGTTCAGCGTCGCGGACATCGGACCGGGCGAGGCACGCGCCCGCTTCTTCGGGTTGATGCTGCTGTTCGGCGGCGCGATGCTGACGACGGTCACCGCGACCACGCTGACGGTCCTGCTGATGGCATGGGAGGTGATGGGCGCCACCTCTTGGGCGCTGATCGGCTACTGGTGGAGCGACCCCGAGCGCGGCGATGCCGCCAATACGGCCTTCCTCACCACCCGTGCCGCCGACCTCGGCCTCTATCTGGCCGCCGGCGCGGCGTGGGCGAGCGGGCAGGTCGGCTCCCTCGCCCTCGATGAACTCCCGGACGCGACCGGCGTCTGGTCCACGGTCATCACCGTCGGCGTCATTGCGGCCGCCTTCGGCAAGTCGGCCCAACTGCCGTTCAGCTTCTGGCTGTCCAGGGCCATGCAGGGCCCGAGCCCGGTCTCGGCCCTGCTGCACTCGGCGACCATGGTGGTGGCCGGGGCGTATCTGCTGCTGCGGCTGGAGCCACTGCTGTCGGCTTCCGGGTGGGGCGGGCCCGTGGTGGCGTGGACGGGCGTCGTGACGGCGGTGGTGCTCGGCCTGGTCGCCGTGGCGCAGACCGACCTCAAGCAGCTGCTCGCCGCCTCGACCTGCGCGCAGATCGGATTCATGGTGCTTGCCGCCGGGGCCGGAGCGGTAACCGGCGGAACCCTGCAACTCATCGCGCACGCCGCCGCGAAGAGCCTGGCCTTCGTCGTCGCGGGCGCCTGGCTGACCATCCTCGGCACCAAGGCGCTGCCCGCCCTGCGCGGCGCGGCCCGGCGGCACCGTACGGCCGGGATCACCTTCAGCGTCGCGGCCCTGGCTCTGGCCGGGGTCCCGCCCTTGGCGCTGTGGGCGGCGAAGGACGTGCTTCTCGCCGGCGCCCTCGAAGACAACCTGGCGCTGTACGCAGTCGGGCTGGCCGGTGCGGTGATCTCCGCGGTCTACAGCGCCAAGGCCCTCTGGTTCGTCTGGCAGCCCGCTCCCGTGCCGGACGACCGTGAGGAACCGCTGCCGTATGCGACCCGGCTGCCGCTGGTGACCCTGGCCGTCGCCTGCGCCGCCCTGACCGTCACGTCCTTCCCGCCCGTACGTGACGCGGTCCGGCGGGTACTCGGCGGCGGGGGACAACCGGACCCGCGGGTTTGGGAGTTGGGGTTGTCCGGCGCGCTCGCGCTGGCCGTCTCCGCTTTGGTCTGGATGCGTGGACCCCAACTCCTCGCCTTCCCGCGCCGGTTCACTGCCTGGACGTCCGACTGGCTGCGCCTGGAGAACGCGGCACGAACCCTCCTCGTAGGCCCGGTCATGCGCCTCGCCCACGCCCTTGCCGCCTTCGACGACCGGGTGCTGGACCGCGCCGTCGAGGGCACGGCCCGCGGGTCGGTCCGGCTGGCGCAGTGGACCAACGCCCAGGCCGAGCGGCTCGTCGACGGCACGGTGGAGGGCGTGGCGGGCGGTGCCCGCGCGCTCGGCCGCTGGGCGCGCAGGCCGCAGACCGGGCAGTTGCACCAGTACCTCGCTCAGGCGGTCGCCGCCTTCACTGTCCTCGCCGTCGTCCTCGTCCTCGTGAGGTGACCGCCGTGCTCACGGCCATCGTCCTGCTCCCGACCGCCATGGCGGCCCTCCTGCTGTGCGTGCCGCGCAGCGCGCCCCGCCGCCTGTTCCTGACGGCCTGGGTGGCGACCGCCGCAGCCGACCTGGTCCTGACGGTGATCGTCTGGGCGGGCTATGAGCACGGCGGGGGCATGCAGTACGAGACCCAGGCCCGCTGGATCCCCAGTGCGGGCATCAGCTACCACGTCGGAGTCGACGGCCTGTCCCTGCCCCTGGTGGCCGTCACCTGCGTGCTCTTCCTCGCCTGCGCCGCGTACGCCTGGCGCCAGACCCGACGGCCCAGGGAGTTCGCGGCCCTGTTCCTGTTCCTCCAGACCACGTGCCTCGGCCTGTTCGTCGCCCTCGACCTGATCCTGTTCTTCGTCTTCTTCGACCTGTCCATCGTGGCGATGTACTTCATCATCGCCGGGTGGGGACACAAGGGCGCCTCCCGCGCCGCGCTGAAGTTCTTCCTCTACACCTTCATCGGCTCCCTCGCCCTGCTGCTGGGCTTCATCGGCCTGTACCTGGCAGCCGAGCCCCACACCTTCGACATCGTCGAGCTGACCAGCGCCAACCCATTGGCCGGACGCACCACTTACGGCGCTCTCGTCCTCCTCGCCGTGGCCGTCGGACTGGCGGTCAAGACCCCGACCGTGCCCTTCCACACCTGGCTGCCGCCCGCCCACACCGACGCCCCGGCCGCCGGATCGGCGATCCTCGCCGGCGTGCTGCTGAAGATGGGCACCTACGGCTTCCTGCGCATCGCCATGCCCGTCCTGCCCGACGCCTGGCGGGACTACGCCCTCGTCTTCGTCGTCATCGGCGTGGTCTCCGTGCTGTACGGCGCGCTGGTCGCCCTCGCCCAGACCGACTTCAAACGGATGGTCGCGTACACCTCCGTCAACCACATGGGCTACATCATCCTGGCCATCGGGGCGGCAGGTGCGGTCGGCACCGGGCAGGACGAGGCCCGCCGACTCGCCGTCACCGGGTCCGTCTTCCAGATGGTCAGTCACGGCCTGCTGACCGGGGCGCTGTTCCTGCTGTCCGGCGTGCTGTACGAGCGCGGGCGTACGTACGAGATGTCCGCGTACTCCGGGGTGGCCGGGCGGGCGCCGGTCTTCGCCGCGCTGACCGGCGTCGCCGCCTTCGCCTCCCTCGGGCTGCCGGGCTTCTCCGGCTTCATCGCCGAGTTCCAGATCCTCACCGGGAGCCTGGGGCCGGAACCGGTCGCCACCGGCCTGGCCGTGCTCGGGATCCTGCTCACCGCGGGCCTGTTCCTGCGTGCCCTGCAACAGGTCTTCCTCGGACCGCTGCGGCTGCCGGTCGCCGCGCCCGGTGCGGACCGGCCGTTCCCCGACATCCGCCTCCACGAAGGGCTCGCGATCGTCCCGCTGCTGGCCTTGGGTGTCGTCCTCGGCCTCGCTCCGCGGTTCGTCCTCGACGTCATCGAACCCGCCTCGCGCATCGTGCTGGAGCTGCTCGCGCGATGAACGAGATGACCGGGATGAACGAGAACCCCCTCGACCTCCTGCCCGAGGTCCTGCTCGCCGCCTCCGCCGTCCTCGGTCTGCTGCTCGGGGCGTGGCTGCCGCGCCGCCGCCAGTGGCTGACCGGGGCCCTGGCGGGAACGGCCTGCACCGTGGGGATCGTGGCCGCCGCGATTGCCGCGGCCAAGCCCGTGGAGACGGTTTTCGGCGAGTCCTTCGCCCTGGACACGCTTACGGCCACCAGCAGGATCGTCATCCTCGGCGCCACGCTGCTGGTTCTCGCGCTCGCCATGCCGCGCCTGTACGGCGACCCGCGCGAGACCGAGTTCTACGTCCTGCTCCAACTCTCCTCCGCAGGCGCCCTGATGCTGGCCGGAGCCCAGGATCTTCTGCTCCTCGCCGCCGGCTACCTGCTGGCCGGCGTGCCCGCCTACGCGCTCGCCGGGTTCCGCAAGGACGGCCCCGGAACCGAGGCGGCCCTGAAGTTCTATGTGGTCGGCGCGCTCCTCGGCGTTCTGATGCTCGCCGGCATCACCGTCCTCCTCGCCGCCGGGCGAGTTACGGCGTATCCCATGCTGCGCACCGAACTCGCCGAGGCCCCGGCGGGACTGGTGGCGGTCGGCACGCTCGCGCTGCTCGCCGGTGTCCTGTTCAAGGCCGGCGGCGTGCCCGGCCACTTCTGGGTGCCGGACGCTGTCCAGGGCAGCTCGGCGCCTGTCGCTGCCTTCCTCACCACGATCCCCAAGATCGGAGCCCTGGCCGCGTTCTACCGGCTCGCCGTCGTGCCGCTCGCGGACGCCGACCTGCCGTGGGCCGACCTGGTGGCCGTGCTCTCGGTGGCCTCGATGACGTTGGGCAACCTGGCGGCCTTCTTCCAGCAGGACGTCAAACGACTCCTCGCGTACTCCACCATCAGCCAGGTCGGCTATCTCCTGCTCCCAGTGGCCGTCGCCGGGCGCACCGACCTCGACCAGGAGGCGCTGCTGTACTACCTGGCCGGGTACGCGCTGACCAACCTCGGCGCCTTCGCTGTCGTCTGCGCACTTCCCGAGGCCCACACCATCGACGACTACCGGGGCCTGGCGCGGACGCACCCGGCCCTGCTGGCCTCGCTCGTCGTCTGCCTGCTCGGCCTGGTGGGCACGCCCCCGACCGCCGTCTTCCTCGGCAAGCTGGAAGCCTTCAGCGCGGCCTTCGACGGCGGCTACGCATGGCTGGCGGTCGTCGCGGCCGTCAATACGGTGGCTTCCCTCTTCTACTACCTGCGCTGGATCGCCCCAGCGTTTCTCGCACGCGGACCCGCGGATGATCCGGGTGCGACGTCAAGATCAGCGGCCCTCGTCGCCTACGGGGCGGCCACCGCATCCGTCGTACTCGGAGTGCTCGGCGGGACCGTCCTGGACATGCTGGGCGGACCGCTCGCGCGCTGACGGGCCCAGTCGCGCGTCATCGCTGCCGAGCCGGGGTACGCGCATGTCACCGATCCTGGTTGGTGAGGCGACATGGCCGCGGTGGTGGCGGCACTGATCGGCGCGGTGATCCTCTTGGTTGTGGTCTACGACACGGCACGGCTGGTGACGCCTGAGGAATCGCGGTGTCCTCGCCCTGGCGAGGCCGCGAGGGCGGCGGGCCGCTCTGGCTGCCGCGGAGCAGTGGCTCGTCGGCCTGCGGATGCATGGCCGGGTCGACGCCGCTGAATACCAGCAGAGGATGGGAGCACTGGCGTACGGAGAGCGCGTTCCGGGCAGGGACGGCCGATGCGCCTGAGCCTGCCGGGGCCCGGTCGGCAGGTCGCCGTTCTAGGAACCGGCTTAGTAGTATGTCTGGCGTGTTGCGTGTGAGCAGTCGGCTGCGTGTGGGCGGGGCCTTCGGGTACCTCCTGCTGGTAGCCGTGCTCACATTCGGCGTGTTCGCCATGCACACGATGGGCCATCCGGAGCACTCTTCGGGCTCGGCGACAGACGGCGCTCTCCATGCCGTCGTAGGCCCGCCCGAGGGCGGCATGGCCCATGGGGCTGCCGACAACCAGACATCCACCGGGCCTGATGAGGCGATGGCGGACCACGGGGCCGCGGCACCGGCCGCGTCGTCGGCGGCGGTGGACGAGCCCACGATCAGCATGGACGTGCTGTCCGTGTGCGTGGCGGTGCTCACCGGGTGGCTGCTCTGGTTGTTCCTGTGCGCGGCGGCTCGCCGGAAGGCACAGCTGACGGCACTGCTCGCACGAGCGATGGCCGTGCTGCGCCCCAGCCCGCCACGCCCCAGACCTCTCCTCGTTCAGCTGTCAGTGCTGCGGATATAGGCCGCACCGCAGCGCGGGTTTCGTCATGCCCGCGCACGCCGCGCGTATCCCCACCCACTGACAGAACTGATCAAACGAGGTGTCTCGCACATGACTGCGCACAACTCTGGCCTGCGCCGCCGCCTTCGTCGCCGTATCGCGATCGTGAGTGCCGTGGCGGCGGGTGGACTGCTGCTCGCCGCCTGCGGCGGGGACGGCATGGAGGGCATGGACCACGGGAGCGGCAGCTCCGCCTCCGTCACGTCCACCCCGACGGCGGCTGACAACCCGGCGCCCGGCGCCTTCAACGACGCGGACGTCATGTTCGCGCAGATGATGATCCCGCACCACGAGCAGGCTCTGGAGATGTCCAAGCTCGCGGACGGCCGGGCCTCCGACGCGGAGATCAAGACCCTGGCCGGGGACATCGAGAAGGCCCAGGATCCCGAGATCCAGACCATGAGGTCCTGGCTGAAGGCCTGGGGCAAGCCGGAGTCCGCCGAAGAGAGCATGCCCGGCATGGACCACGGGTCCGGTGGCATGGACCACGGGTCTGGAATGTCCGGAATGATGTCCGAAGAGGACATGCAGAAGATCGAGGCCGCCAAGGGCACCGAGTTCGACCGGATGTTCGCGGAGATGATGATCGAGCACCACAAGGGCGCGATCACCATGGCGGAGGACGAGCAGAAGAACGGCCGTAACGCCACGGCCAAGAAGCTCGCCGCCGACGTCGTGAAGACCCAGTCCGCCGAGGTCGAGAAGTTCGAGAAGATCCTCGACCGGCTCTGATCCGCATCACCCACTGACCGCCCAGGGCTCCGAGGCGCGGCCCGAGGAGCCCGGGCGGTCTTCTCCCCATGTCGCCACGAGCGTGATCGACCGTCGCCGCTCCGGTGCACTCCTACGCCCCCGAGGAATCATGAACAAGCGCCCCGCCGCCGTGGCAGCCACTGCCCTGGCTCTCGCCCTTGTCCTGGCCGCCTGCTCCGACAGCGGAGACAGTGAGGAGCCGACCGGCAAGTCCGCCGGTGCAAGGACGACCGTGAGCCACATCCACGGTCTCGGTGTGGACCCGACCGACCAGCGTCTCTACGTCGCCACCCATGAAGGCGTCTACACCCCCGATGCCAAGGGGGAGCCCGAGCTGGTGGGCAACAGCAGGGACGACTTCATGGGCTTCACCGTGGCCGGCGCGAAGACCTTCTACGCCAGCGGCCACCCCACCTCCGGCGGGAACAAGGGGCTCATCAAGAGCGCCGACGCGGGCAAGACCTGGAAGTCCCTGTCCCTGTCCGGCGAGTCCGACTTCCACGCTCTGGACTTCGCCCACGGCACGGTCTACGGCTACGACTCCACCAACGGCCTGGTCCGCACGACCAAGGACGGCGTCTCCTGGAAGGACGGGGCCCGGCTCGAAGCCTGGGACATAGCAGTCAGCCCCACAGACCCCGGCGTCGTCCTGGCCACCACCGCGGAGGGAGTCTCCCGAAGCGGCGACGGCGGGACGACCTTCACCCATGGTCAGCGGCCCGTGATGATGGCCTTCCTTTCCTGGACCGCGAAGGACGCTCTCCATGGCATCGACACCTCCGGCGCCCTGAACCGCAGTACGGATGGCGGCACCACGTGGCAAAAGGTCGCCACCCTGCCGGGCGGGCAGCCACAGGCGCTCACCGCTGTCAGCGCCGCGCACGTCCTCGCCGCCACCCAGACCGGGGTGTTCGAGTCGAAGGACGGCGGCAAGACGTTCAAGAAGCGCCTGGCCGTGGCGTCGGGCGGGGGTCATGTGATCGGCTGAGCCGCAGCAACATGAAGAACCCGGCGAGACTCTCAGAGCGGCGTCACGCCGGGGGCGGAGACGGGATCAGGCGGCCATCATGACGAGCATGGCGCACATGGTGCCGCCCATGCCGATGTGGGCTGTCAGGGCCGCGCCCGGTGATGTGCCGGGCGGGCGACGACGGCTCCGGTTGCCCCCTGCCGCATGTGCCCGGCGCTTGGTCCCTCCCAGGCGGGCCTTGTCCCAGACGGAGAGGGCCAGGGACGCGACGAAAACCACGATCGCGTCGGGCAGGGCGAGAAGTCGCCGTGCCCAGTGGCCCCTGCCGGCACCGCGGCCCGCACCCGCCCGCCGGTCGGTGCCGCGGAGCCGCGCCCATACGGACGCGACGATCGAAAGCAGGAAGTAGATGGCCAAGGCGATCAATACGACACGCCACGCAGAGGCCGATCCTCCCGCGGCGGCGCTTTCGGTGGCGCCAGTCGTCATGTCGTGGCCAGTCATCCCCGAGGAGTGGCCCGCGCTGCCCGCCTCCTCGGCCATCCCCGCCATCTCGTGGCCGTGGGTTGTCCCGGCGGATCCGTGCCCGTGCCCATGCCCCGTACCGGCCATCGAATGCCCGCCCAGAGCCAGGACCGGCCCGGAGTCGGTGCCCGGCATGGCCAGCGTCATGATGACCATCGCGGCACTGCCGATGATGTGATGCGCCCAGCGGCGGCCTTGTCGCCAGCCGTGCAACCGAGCGTGGCGTACGGCCAGGGCCACGCTGCCGAAGCCGACGGCGCTGAACCCCGTCACCCACCACAGACCGTGGTCCCCGAAACTGGCGGCCGTAGCGGGCAGGAACATCGCGGCCATGCCGCCGGCCATGAGGACGTCGCCTCCGGCTGCGAACCGGGCCTCTCCACTGTCGGCAGCGGCCAGTCGGGCTGCGCTCATGCCGGCCACGAGGGCGGCCACCGCCGCCAGCGTCCAAGTCATAGCGGGACTTCCCATTGGTGCCCTCCGCGTCGACCGGCAGTCGCCCGCGCGGTATTCGCGAGCACGTCGACGTGCGTCGTCCTCTGGCTGCTGTCTACGGATGCCCTTAGTACGTAGCGGAGCCAAGAGGCGTTCAGCGGAGAGGAGTTTCCCTGGGGGCCTCAGTGCTGTGGAGGGCGCATGCCGGCGAGGGTGACCGTGACAAGGCGCCGCACGGCGGTCTCGGACTGCAGGGTTCGTGCTGCCGCGAGGGCGCTGAGGCAGTAGCGCGTGAGCTCGGCCGGTGGGATGTCGTCCCTGACGTCGCCGGCCCGTGCTGCCTCGGTCACCAGCTCTTGGACCAGGTGGTGAAGGTGCTGGTGCGCGTGGGCAAGGTGGTTGCCGCTGTCCTGGTGGAGGAAGGCGCCGAGGTCCGTGTCGTGGTGGCCGTGTGATTCGTGGGTGATGAGGGCGTAGGCCTCCAGCACCGCTTCGAGGCGGGCGCCGGGTCCGTCGGTGCGGTCCCGGACTTCCGTCAGCTGGGCGAGGTGACCGGCGATCGCGCGCGCGTGCCAGGCGTGCAGGATCGCTTCGACGTCCGGAAAGTATTTGTACAGAGTGGCGCGCCCGATACCGACCTTCTCCGCGATCTGAGACATCGTCACCGCCAGCGGGCCCTTCTCAGTCGCCAGGGCGGCGGTGTTGTCCAGGATGGCGTCGCGCACGTCCCGGCGGTGCGCCTCGATCGTCTCGTTCCACAGCTTCGGCACGCGGAAAGCGTACGCGATGCCGAGCATGTGACACTATGATTTGACAGCGACAATGTGTATCGATAAATCTGAGGTCGCTCGAACGGCACGCCGCCCAGGCCTGGCCGAGGCAAGGAGAACCCCTCATGGTGGATCCGTCGCAGGAGCCGGACGCTCGCGACAAGACCGACGAGGCCTCCGTCAGCGGCCCGAGCGGGGGAACGCCGCGCTGGGTGAAGGTGTCCGGGCTTGTCGCGCTGGTCGTGGTCCTTCTCGTCGTGGTCATGCTGCTGATCCCGGGCAACCATGGTCCGGGCCGTCACCTCGGGGGTCAGGCTGCGCTCGTCGGCGTCGCTGCAACCACCGGAGCGCCCGTAGGGGGCACCGGATGACGATGCCGCCTCGCCTGCGCAAGCTGGCTCTCCTCGTGCATGTCACGTCCTCGGTCGGGTGGCTCGGCGCGGTCGTTGCCTTTCTCGCCCTGTCGGTGATCGGCCTGACCGGCCAGGACCCGGCGACGGTACGCGGGGTCTACCTCGTGATGGAGCCGGCCGCCTGGTACGCCCTTGTCCCCCTGTCCTTCGCCGCGCTGCTCACCGGCATCGTCCAGTCGCTGGGTACGCCCTGGGGTCTGTTGCGGCACTACTGGGTGCTGTTCAAACTCCTGATCAACGTGGTTGCCACCGTCGTACTGCTGGTCTACATGGGGACCTTCAGGTCGATGGCTCATATGGCAGCCGACCCGGAGGTCGGGCTGTCCTCGGTGCGTGACTTCTCACCTGTCCTGCACTCCGTACTTGCGCTGGTCGTGCTGCTGCTCGCCATGGTCCTTGCGGTGTACAAGCCGCGGGGCGTCACTCCGTTCGGGCAGCGAGAGCGGCGGGCGCAGCGCGAGGGCCGTACCGCGCCGGGGGCGGTGTCCGTGCCTCAGGTGTGAGGGGGCGAGGGCGCCACCACTGAGGAGTGCGACAGGGGCTGTTCCGGGAATGACAGCACCGGCAGCCTGGCCCCGGCGACCCGTGGCTCGCACGGCGTCGTCCGCTGGGCGCGAGCTGCCGTCATCGCTCTCCTCGCGGCACTTGCCGTACTGATCCACCACGAAACCGCCGCCGCAGCGATCGGCTCGAACCCTTCGTCCGCCGCGCACGTGATGACGCCCCGCATGGTGATGGCGCAGCCATGCCGCACCGGCGACGGGCATGTCCGGGCATGGGCACGGCAGCGCCGCAGAGCCGACCACGGCCGCCGTTCCGACGATGAGCAGTGCCGACAGCCCGCCCTGCTCCGGCATGACCATGCAGCACTGCGCGACCGCGAGCTTCGAGGTCGTGAAGCTGGCGCCACCGACACAGACCCCGGTGCCGTGGGGCCTCACCGTGCCTGGAGCTGCCGCTACCGGGCCCAAGGCCGCTGGGACAGTGAACCGGGCGCCCCCGGCCCTGTCCGCTCTCTCAGCTGCGCATTTAGGCCGTGCCCAACGGCTTCCTCGTGCCTTTGTCATGCCGGGGAGCCGTCTCACCAGCAGGCCGACGCCCTGCTGATCGCCTGGCCCTGGTTCGTACGGGATCCGGCAGCGCGCCGATGGCGGCTGACCGGCGGCATGGACAAGTACAACTGGGCCATCAACGGCAAGGCGTACGACATGGCCGACCCGGCCGCGAATCCGCTTGCGATCGAAGAAGGGCAGCGGGTTCGGCTCGACTTCGTCAACACCACGGAGATGTGGCACCCGATGCACCGACAACCCCGGTCAGTGGATGCCGCACTGCCACAACGCGTACCACGGGGAGGTCGGCATGATGGCGCTGGTCGCCTACCAGGCCTGACCGTCAACGCAGAGTCTGGCAGCGGGGTCGGCCTGTTCGGCCGGCCCCGGCACTGGGACGTGAGCGGCGGGCCGTCTACTCGGAGTCACGGGCTCCTTTCAGGGCCCCGGAAGCTTTACGGTTCCCTGCGCGGGGCATGAGTGGCGCGGTCCGTGGCACGCGGGTCCGTATGAACCACAGAGCCGTCCGTACGGACCACAGCACCCAGTGCACCGAACCGGTCACGGCCGTCTTCACCTGGCAGGTACGCCCCGGAAAGGAAGCCGAGTTCGAGCGGTGGACGCATGGCATCACACGCAGCGCGTCGCGGTTCCCGGGGAACCAGGGGGTCGCCTGGCTGCGCCCCGAGGACGGGCACCGCTTCCACGCGGTGGTGCACTTCGCCGGCCCGGAGCGGCTGTCGCAGTGGCTGACGTCCCGGGAGCGGGCGGACTGGCACGCACGGATCGAGGACATCGCCACCGAGATCAGCGGCGAGCGGCAGTCGACCACCGGGATGGAGACGTGGTTCAGCCTGCCCGGCACGACGGTGCAGTCCCCGCCCCACTGGAAGATGGTGCTGACCACGTTCCTCGCGGCGTATCCGCTCGTTCTGCTGGTCCAGTGGCTGCTCGTGCCCTACACGACCGACTGGCCGCTGCCGCTGCGCGCTGTGGTCTTCCCGGCGGTACTGCTGCCGACGCTGACTTATGTGCTGATGCCGCGTCTCAGCCGACTGTTGCGGCTGTGGCTCTATCCCGCGCCCTCACCCTAGCCAGCCATTCGGTATACGCGGCCCACCTGAGGATCGATTACGGCACGGACCGTAGCTGAGCGCCTTCATCCGCTCGGATGACCGGACCTCCGGCGCGGCCATGGGCAGATTCGCTGCACAGGGCTGTCACGTGTTGATGTGATCGCGACCCTGACGGAGGTAGCGGCCCGTCACTCTGGACCCCGGTGACCCCGGCGCGCCGCCGCATCGGCATCCTGGGCCGCCGACGTGATCCACTACCAGGGCGCCAACAACCCGCCATCCGGCCATCAGGGCCGCGTGGCGGCGAAGTACGGCATGGAGTCGAGATTGGTGATCTCGATGTTCTTGCCGGTGCGCGGTGCGTGGATGGCCTTGCCGTCGCCTATGTACAGGCCGTTGTGCTGGCTGTTGTTGTACCAGTAGATGATGTCGCCGGGCTGGAGGTCGGAGCGGGCGACCTGCCGGCCGGCGTTGTACTGCTGGTTGACGGTGCGGGGCAGCGAGACGCCGGCGGCGCGCCAGGAGGCACCGGTCAGGCCGGAGCAGTCGTAGGAGTTCGGGCCGGTCGATCCCCACTCGTAGGGCTTGCCGAGCTGGGCGTAGGCGAATTCGATCGCGGTACGGGCGCGTCCGCTGGCGGGACCGTTGTAGGTGGCGGCGCTGTCGCTGCTGCCGGAGGCGCGGTCGGCCTCCGCCTCCGCGGCCTTGAGCTCGGCCCGCTGTTCGGCGGTGAGGCTGTTCAGGAGCTTCTGGGCCTTGCGAAGCTTGCTCTGAATCTCCTGCTTCTTCTCGCTCATCTGCTCCTGGGCCCTGCGGGCCGCCTCAAGCTTCTTCAACGCTTCGGCGCGCGTCTGGGCGAGCTCCCGCTGCTTGTGCTGAAGGCTCTTGAGCAGGGAGATCTGCCGGGAGCTCGTACGATCCAGTAGCTCCACCTGCTCCAGGTAGTCATCGGGGTCGGCCGACAGGAAGAGCCGCACGCTCGGGTCCAGGCCACCGTCTCGGTACTGTGAGGCGGCTACCGGGCCCATCTCGCTGCGTATCTCGTTGATCTCGGCCTGCTGCTCGGCCACCCGTTCCTGTGCCCTGTTGGCGGCCTTCTGCAGGACCGCCTTCTTCCCCTGGGCGGTGTTGTACGCCTCGGTGCCGGCCTCCGAGTCGTGGTATAGCTCCTCGACCTCTTCGCGCACCTTCTCGATGGAGGGCTTCGGTGCGGCCTGGCTCTGTGCCGTGGACAGCAGGGAGAACGCACCCGCCGAGGCGGCCAGTACGGCGAGCCGGGGACCGCTCGGTGGCTTCGGTCGGCGGTGGGATCCCATCCTGCGACAACTCCTCTGTGTGCCCACGCGGGCAAGGCACCGTTCCCAGCGCAGTGCCGTCGGCTCGATCAAATACGCTAGAAACTTAGTAGCTTCGTAGATGAAGTCGCAATCCACGCTGGGAAAGAGGGGCGTTTGCGCCCGGTTCATCCAATGATGGGTACGCAGCCGAACAGCAGCGGGAGCACCGGCACCACGGCCGCTGCGGCGGTCACCGAACCAAGGAGCGCGACATGCGGCCGCCGCTGCGGGATGAGCACCCGCCGCATTCGGACCACGGCGCTCGGACCACCCACCGCGAACGCGCCCGCGGGGGCGGCCTTGGCCGCCGCCATCTCGTACATGGCCGAGGCCAGCACCTCGCGAGACTGGCGGCGCAGCGCCCGGTCGTCGGCGATCATCTCCAGGAGCACTGCGGTCTGCTCCCTGGCGTGGTGGGCGAGCGGAAGTCGTCGGAAGACCCGGGCAAACGCCTCCGTGGCGGCCAGCGCCAGATGGTGGCGGCCCGCGATGTGTGAACGCTCGTGTTCGAGTACGGCATCGAGTTGCCCGGGAGAGAGCAGCCGCAGGGCGCCCGCACTGACGACGACACGCGGGTTGTGTCCCGGGAGGCAGTAGGCGGCGGGCAGTTCGTGTTCAAGGATGGTGGCGCGCAAGTGCTGCGAGCGACGGCCCACCATGTCCAGGACTTCCCGGTGACGGGTGCGGGCACGTCGGCCGTGGAGCACTTCGAAGACGAAGCAGCCGAGTACGAGGAGCACCGCCAAGAGCGGGAGACCGACCGCCAGGCGGTCGATGATGGTCGGGTCGGGCGCGGCGGTCGCGTTGGTCAGACCGCAGGAATGCAGCACGCCGATCAGGTCGGCGTGCAGGTGCTCGGTCGGGCTGGCGAGGTGGTGCGCGGCCAGCGCGACAGCGATGGTGAACGACACGGTCAGCCCGTGCCACACGGCCACGGCCAGGGCCGGCGCCCGGTGCGGCCAGGCGCTGTGCAGCAGCAGCCGCGGGGCGAGGAAACCGACTCCCGCCGCGTAGCCGAGCAGCGCGGGCACCGCGTTCACGACTCGGCCTGCCGCCCCGCCGCGCGCAATGCCTTGCGCAGGGCGCTGATCTCGTCGGGACCCATCTGCTGGACGAAGTGGGCCAGGGCCACGGGACGGTCCTCGCTCGCGCCGAGCGCGTCCTCCATGAGCGCCGCCGCGTACTCCTCACGGCTGCGGACCGGCGTGTACAGCCAGGCCCGGCCCTGCTTGCCGCGCAGCAGCCAGCCCTTGTTGTAGAGGATGTTGGTCACGGTCATCACGGTCGTGTAGGCGAGCGGGCGCTCCTTGTTGATGTCGTCGACGATCTCCCGCACCGTCGCCGGCCGCTGCCACCGCCAGAAGCGGTCCATGATCTCCGCCTCGAGATCCCCCAGCCGCCGCATCGTCGCTCCCTTCCCACTGCAATACGCAGCGCCATAGTAGAACGTGCCTTCCGCTGTGATGTTCGGCGATGCGGCCGACGGCTGAGGCGCCCGCCTCTATCCGATCTTGGTGGCGACGGTATTGGTCATGGTCCGGTTGCGGGCGACACGAGATCGGCTGTCTACGCTCGCGCCTGCATGTGGCTGGGAGTCGACTCCGTGTACCGACGGTGGCGCGGTAGTCGGGAAACTCCCGATCGCTCCTGGATCCGTGGCCTCACCCGGAGGAAGAGGGGCACGCAGGCGACATACCGGAGGGCGCGGCAGGGGTCGGTGAGTCGAGTGAGGTCGGCCTCTCCCGGCTCCATGTTCCGCGTGATTGCAGTCAGCCCGCCGCACGGCCGCGCCCCGGGTGCGGCGCGGTGCGGGATGCGTCCCCTGGGTAACTCCCGTGCGGGAAGAGGATGTCGGGCGTGCGTACGCCCGGGGTGGCTGCTCTTTCGGGTGCGACCGAGCACAACCCTTGTGCCCGGTCTCCGGTCCAACCTCGCGGCAGCGGGGAACGGGCCCCCGCCGCACCCCCGCGACTCCGCGCCCGACCGGCCACGCCGAGATCCCAGGAGCCACGACGTGCGCAGTACGCGTTCCACCACCAGAACCTCCGTTACACGAAGAGGCCTGCTGTCCGGGCCTGCCGCGGCGACCGTATTACTGACGATCGGCGCCACCATCACCGCGACGGCCGCTCCGGCGCCCGCCGCCCCCGCGGCCGCGCAGGCGGCCCACGACGACTTCAACGGCGACGGCTACCCCGACGCCGTGATCTCCGCCCCCGGAGGCACGGTCAGCGCGCAGAAGGGCGCCGGCTATGTCGCCGTGCTGTACGGGTCGGCGAGCGGCCTGTCCTCCACGCGCCGGGCGACGTTCAGCATGAGCACCCCCGGCGTACCGGGGCTCGCCCAGACCGACGACGGCTTCGGACGGACCACCGCTTCCGGGGACCTGGACGGCGACGGTTACGCCGACCTCGTCGTGGGCATGCCGGGCAAGGACATCGGCACCACCGTCGACGCGGGGGCGGCGGTCGTGCTGTGGGGCTCCGCGAACGGGCTGCGGGCAACCGGCGCGGTCACGCTGCAGGACAGCACGCCGACGGCGCGCGGACGCTTCGGACTGGGCCTGGCCACCGGCCGCTTCCACGGCTCCGGCACCGAACTCGCGCTCGTCAGCAGCAAGGCTCTGCAGACCTACGTCTTCGAAGCCGGCGCCGACGGCGGACACACCGTCCGGGCCACTCCCGTGAACTGGAGGTGGTCGGAGGACTTCACCCCCACCGGCCTCACCTCCGGCGACTACGACAACTACGACAACAGCGGCAACGACGACGACCTGGTCCTGCTCGGCACCTTCACCACCACCGAATCGCTCAATCCCGTCGAGACCTTCGGCCAGGCCAGGTACCTTCGCGGTGGTTCCGAGGGTCTGACGGACGGCGGCAGCCTGCGCGGTGGCCCGGTCGGCGCCACCGGTGACATCAACGACGACGGCTACGCCGACGTCGTCATGGGTTCCCCCACCGACTGGCACGAGCAGATCGAAGCGTTCCTCGACGGCGGCACCGTCGACGTCTTCCTCGGCGGACCCAGCGGTCTGCGTGGTCCGGAGGGTTCGGATGCCGACCAGCACTTCACCCAGACGACCATCGGCGCATCCGGCGACGACAAGACCGGTGACCGCTTCGGCGGTGCGGTGACCGTGGCGGACGTCGACGGCGACGGCTACGCCGACGCCGCGCTCGGCGCTCCCGCCAACGACATCAACACCCTCACCGACCCGGGCACGGTGTGGGTGATGCGGGGGAGTGCCGGAGGACTCACGCCGAGAGGCTTGGCCAGCTTCAGCCAGAGCACACCGTCCGTTCCCGGTGACAACGAGAACGGCGACTGGTTCGGCGGCGCCCTGCGGCTCATCGACGCCAACAAGGACGGCAAGGCCGAACTGATCGCCTCCGCACCCGGCGAGGACACCAACGACGGCGCCGCCTGGGTCTTTCCCGGCACGGCCAACGGCCCCGCCGCGACCGGATCGTGGTCCTTCAACGGCGCCACACTCAGCGCCCCCTCACCCGACGCCCGCTTCGGGGAGACCCTCGCCCCGTAGCGGCGGTCCCCACCAACTGCTGACCACCGGCCGGTCTGCTCCGCCGCCACGGGCAGACCGGGCGTGATCCTGTCCGACTACCGGACATCGCGTGGCCCGAGCAGTTCGGCGCTTCCTGGGTCCGGATGGTCACGCAGTACGTCCAGCACGACGCGCACCGCCGCGCGAGGTGGTGAGCCGCGGCGGATCGCCGCCGTGATGTTCCGTGTCACAGGAGTCGCGAGTTCCCGGGTGGCGACGCGATAGCGGCTGTGGTCGGCCGCCAGGCCGGGCAGCAGCGCGATCGACAACCCGGCCTCGACGTGCTGGAGGGTCATCATGTAGTTGCTGAACCGGCAGACCACCCGCGGTTCGAACCGTGCCTGACGGCACAGTCGTAGCGCGAGATTCGCCATGTACGACTGCGGCATGTCGAACGCCCACGGCTCGTCCGCCAGGGCCGCGAGGTCCACCGGGCCACGGCCGGCCGCGCGGTGCCCGGGCGGGACGACCAGCAGGATCGGGTCGGCGGCCAGTGGTACGAGGTCGAGGTCCGGACCCAACGGCAGCTCGTCGAAGTCCGTGGTCGTGATGATGACGTCCACGTCGCCCGCCCGCAGCGCGGGCATGCTGGCGTGCGGCTCCAACTCGCGCAGCTCGACGTCGAGGTGCGGATGGTCGCGTGCCAGACGGGTCACCGCCGGTACGGCCAGGGTGTGGATCGCGCTCTGGAACGCGCCCAGCCGCACCAGCCCGGCCGGTTCCTCGCCGAAACCGCGCAACTCCGCCTCGACGCCGTCCATGTGGTCGAGGATCACCCGGGCCCGCCGCGCGAGGATCAGCCCGGCCGAGGTCAGCCGCACCCGCCGTCCCGTCCGTTCCAGCAGCTGGGTTCGTGTCTCGGTCTCCAGCACGGCGAGCTGCTGGGACACGCTCGACGGGCTCAGATTGGCGGCCTGGGCGACCGCCCGGACGGTGCCCAGCGCGTCCAGCTGGGTCAGCAGTCGTAGCCTCCATGGGTTCATCACGCCGTCATTGTGGTGCGGAGCGCTGTGCGGAAACACCGAACAGGAAGGCCGGAATTGTGAGATGGACGTGTCGCTCGACCGCGACCTAGCGTCGACGGTATGGCTGCTTCGACCACCTCCCTCCCGTCCACCGAAGCCTTCTGGGCCGATGCCGAGCGGCATCTCGTGCGCTACGGCGGCGAGTTCACCCGCGAGATCATCGTCCGTGCCGCCGGAAGCTTTCTGTTCACCGCGGACGACCGGAAGATCCTCGACTTCACCTCCGGCCAGATGAGCGCGATCCTCGGCCACTCCCACCCCCAGATCGTCGCGACCGTCCAGCGACAGATCGCGACCCTCGACCACCTCTACAGCGGCATGCTCAGCCGCCCCGTCGTCGGCCTCGCCGCGCGGCTGGCCGACACCTTGCCTGCGCCGTTGGAGAAGGTCCTGCTGCTGACGACCGGCGCCGAGTCGAACGAGGCCGCCCTCCGGATGGCCAAGCTCGTCACCGGCAGGCACGAGATCGTGTCCTTCGCACGGTCCTGGCACGGCATGACACAGGCCGCCGCCTCCGCCACCTACAGCACCGGCCGCAAGGGCTACGGCCCGCCCGCGCCCGGCAACTTCGCCATCCCCGTGCCGAACGCCTACCGACCGGACTTCACCACGGCCGACGGCTCGCTGGACTGGCGCCGCCAGCTGGACTTCGCGTTCGACCTGATCGACGCCCAGTCGACCGGCAGCCTGGCCGCGTGCCTCGTAGAACCGATTCTCAGCTCAGGCGGCATTATCGAGCCGCCGGAGGGGTATTTCGCGGCTCTCCAGGAGAAGTGCCGGGAACGCGGCATGCTGCTGATCCTCGACGAGGCACAGACCGGACTGTGCCGCACCGGGACCTGGTACGCCTTCGAGCGCGACGGTGTCGTCCCCGACATCCTCACCCTGTCCAAGACGCTCGGCGCGGGACTCCCGCTCGCGGCCGTGGTCACCAGCGCCGAGATCGAGCAGGAGGCGTACGACCGCGGGTTCCTGTTCTTCACCACGCATGTGTCCGACCCGCTCGTGGCCGCCGTCGGCAACACCGTCCTCGACGTGCTGATCGAGGACAAGCTCGACGAACGCGCCCGTTCGCTCGGGGGGTTCCTCCGTCAGGGACTCGAGGACATCGCCGGGCGCCACGCGGTCGTCGGAGACATCCGCGGCCGGGGGCTGCTCGCCGGGCTCGAACTCGTCGCGGACGGCGAGTCGAAGCGGAGCTCGGACGAACTGGGCGCCCGGGTCACCCGGCGCTGCCTCGAACTCGGCCTGCACATGAACATCGTCCAACTCCCCGGCATGGGCGGAGTCTTCCGCGTCGCGCCACCGCTGACCGCCACCGAGGACGAGCTCTCGCTCGGCCTGACGATCCTGGACCAGGCGCTCGGCGACGCCTGCGCCGCACTCTGAGTTCACCGTGCCGATCGGGCCGCCCGCCCCCCCGAATGCGCCGATTGGCGCCCCGGAGGTTTTACGTATAACCTCTCGCGTCAACCACTCCTCGGCACCCCGCCCCGAAAGGCCCCGATGAGACGCATCGCCCTGGTCACCCTCGTCGTCGACGACTACGACGAGGCGATCCGCTTCTACATCGAGGCCCTCGGATTCCGGCTCGTCGAGGACACGCCGCGCCCCGACGGCTCCCGCTGGGTCGTGGTCGAACCCGGTGCCGGAGCGCAGGGGACCGGGCTGCTGCTCGCGCGCGCCAAGGGTGACGCCCAGCGCGGGCGGGTCGGCGACCAGACCGGTGGACGCGTCGGGTTCTTCCTGTACACCGACGACTTCGCCCGCGACCACGCCCGGATGCTCGCCGCGGGCGTGACCTTCCTGGAGGAGCCGCGGCATGAGCCGTACGGCTCGGTCGCCGTCTTCCAGGACCTGTACGGCAACCGCTGGGACCTGCTCCAGCCCACGGCCTGACCCCGCTCAACCGAACGTCGAGGAACCACCGCACATGTCATCTACGCGCATAGACGCCACCGCTCTCCGCCGCCTCCCCAAGGCCGTCCTGCACGACCACCTCGACGGCGGACTGCGCCCCGCCACCGTGGTGGAGCTCGCGCACGAGGTCGGCCACACCCTGCCCACCACCGACCCCGACGCGCTCGCCGCCTGGTACTTCGAGGCCGCGAACTCCGGTGACCTGGTCCGCTACATCGCCACCTTCGAGCACACCCTCGCGGTGATGCAGACCCGCGAGGGACTGCTGCGCACCGCCGAGGAGTACGTCCTCGACCTCGCGGAGGACGGCGTGGTCTACGCCGAGGTGCGGTACGCGCCCGAGCTGATGCTCAAGGGCGGGCTGACCCTGCCGGAGGTCGTCGAGACCGTGCAGCAGGGGCTGGCGGCCGGCATGGCGAAGGCGGCGGCCGCGGGCACGCCGGTCCGGGTGGGCACGCTGCTGTGCGGGATGCGGATGTTCGACCGCGTCCGCGAGGCCGCCGACCTGGCCGTCGCCTTCCGGGACGCCGGAGTCGTCGGCTTCGACATCGCCGGCGCCGAGGACGGCTTCCCGCCCGCCGACCACCTCGCCGCGTTCGAGCATCTGCGCCGCGAGAGCGTCCCGTTCACGATCCACGCCGGCGAGGCGCACGGGCTGCCCAGCATCCACCAGGCCCTCCAGGTGTGCGGCGCCCAGCGCATCGGCCACGGCGTCCGGATCACGGAGGACATCGTGGACGACAAGCTCGGCCGGCTCGCGGGCTGGGTACGGGACCGCCGGATCGCGCTGGAGATGTGCCCGACCTCCAACCTCCAGACCGGCGCCGCCACCTCGATCGCCGAGCACCCGATCACGGCCCTGAAGGATCTGGGCTTCCGGGTCACCCTCAACACCGACAACCGTCTCGTCTCCGGCACGACGATGACCCGGGAGATGTCCCTGCTGGTCGAGGAGGCGGGCTGGGGCGTCGAGGACCTGCGCACGGTCACGGTGAACGCCGTGAAGAGCGCGTTCATCCCGTTCGACGAGCGCAAGGCCCTCATCGAGGACGTCGTCCTGCCGGGCTACCTGCTCTGAAGCAGCCCGCGGACGTAGGCGGCCTGTCCGACGTGCTGCAGATCGTCGGACAGGACGCTGACCAGCCGGGCGCCGAGGCTGACCGGCGGATCCCAGCGCTCGTCCACGATGCGCTCCAGATCCTTGGCGGCCAGCGCACGCAGGGCCCCGAGCGTCTGCTCGTGCACGGCGTCGTAGTAGCCGGTCAGCAGGTCACCGGAGTCGACCCGCACCTTGGCGACCTTGGTCGACGAGTGCCCGTACCCGGTGTCGTGGCGCGGCAGCTCGAGCCCGAAGGTCTTCTGCCAGTCCTGGGTGAGCCACACCTGGTCGAGCGCGAAGGCGTCGGCGACGTGGTCGTCCTGGACGCGGGTGAGATGCCACACCAGCCAGGTGATGGAGTTGGCGTCGACGGACGGCCGGGCGTTGAGGTCGTCGGGGCCCAGACCCTCGACGGCGGCGTGGACTTCTTCCTGGATGCGGCTGTACGCGTCGATGAGGATGTCCTTGGCATGCATGGCTCCACCATCGCGCATCGCCGTCCGTCACGCGCCCTCTGTTTCCAGCAACGCCATCAGCGCCCGGGCCGCCGGGCTCGTGGCCTGCGCGGGCGGCAGCAGGGCGACCGTCTCGTACACGATCTCGTCGGTGTCCTTCACCGACAGGGCCGTCAGCGACTCGCGCTTGTGCCGGAAATGCCGCGGTACGACGGCGATGCCCAGGTTCTCGTCGACCATGTCCAGCAGGCTGTGCACGTCGTTCACCTCCAGGGCGACCGTCCGCCGTACGCCCGCGTCGGCGAACGCGGCGTCGGTGGTGCGACGCGGCCCCCAGTCCGGGTGGAAGTCGACGAAGACCTCGCCGCCCAGCTCCTCCAGGGTCACGGCCGTACCGGCCGCCGCCAGCCGGTGGCTGGGATGGCACAGCACCGTCATCGGCTCGCTGGTCAGGGGCACGGCACGCAGCTGATCGGTGTCCTCGCCCGCCGTCCGGACGGTGAACGCCAGATCGAGCCGCCCGGCCGCGACCTCCTCCGCCAGCGCACCCGAGCCCGCCTGCCGCAGACAGATCTCCACGTCCGGGTGGCGGCCCCGGAACGCGGCGAGCAGCCCGGCCACATGCACCCCCGCGATGCACTGCTCCGACCCGAGCGCCAGCATGCCGCGCAGCACACCCTGCACCGCGGCCACCGCCTCATGGGCCGCCCGCACCTGCGCGAGGATCCGCTCCGCCTCGACCAGCAGCGCCCGCCCGGCCGGGGTGAGCGTCACCCGGCGCGTCGTCCGCACGAACAGCGGCGTCTGCAACTCCCGCTCCAGCGCGCGGATGGAGGCGGACAGGCCGGACTGGGACACCAGCAGCCGCTCGGCGGCACGGGTGAAGTGCTGGTCCTCGGCGACCGCGACAAAGTGCTGAAGATGGCGCAGTTCCATGACTGAGAAGCCTATCCGCTGAATTCCATCGGATTCTTCTGTTGGACCAATGCCCCCAGGTCGCGAAAGAGTGGACAAAGGTAGTCAGGAAACCGCGCCAACCCCTCTGGAGTCGCGTTGTACACCGCACACCCCGACCGTTACGCGGACATGCCCTACCGGCGCACCGGACGCAGCGGCCTGAGGCTGCCCGCTCTGTCGCTCGGCCTGTGGCACAACTTCGGTCCGGACCGCCCGGTCGCGACACAGCGCGCGATCCTGCGCCGCGCCTTCGACCTCGGCATCACCCACTTCGACCTGGCGAACAACTACGGCCCGCCGCCCGGGGCCGCCGAGAGCGCCTTCGGCGAGGCCCTGAAGGCGGACTTCGCGGCCTACCGCGACGAGCTGGTCATCTCCACCAAGGCCGGATACCTGATGTGGCCCGGCCCGTACGGCGAGTGGGGCTCCCGCAAGTACCTGCTCTCCTCGCTCGACCAGTCCCTCGCCCGTATGGGCCTGGACTACGTCGACATCTTCTACTCGCACCGCCCCGACCCGGAGACTCCCCTGGAGGAGACGATGGGCGCCCTGCACTCGGCGGTGCAGCAGGGCAAGGCGCTGTACGTGGGCGTCTCCAACTATTCGGCGGAGCAGACCCGTGAAGCCGCCCGCATCCTCGGTGAGCTGGGCACCCCGCTGCTGATCCACCAGCCGCGCTACTCGATGCTGGACCGCCGCCCCGAGAGCGAGGGCCTGCTGGACGCGCTGGACGAGCTCCAGGTCGGTTCCATCGTCTTCTCCCCGCTGGAGCAGGGTCTGCTGACCGGCCGCTACCTCGACGGCATCCCGGAGGACTCGCGAGCAGCCGGTGACAGCCCGTTCCTGAAATCCGAGGCGCTGACCGGGGAACTGGTCGCCCGGCTGCGCGCCCTCGACGACATCGCCAAGTCCCGCGGCCAGACCTTGGCCCAGATGGCCCTGGCCTGGGTGCTGCGCGGCGGCCGGGTGACGTCCGCCCTCGTCGGCGCGAGCAGCCCGCAGCAGATCGAGGACAGCGTCGGCGCCATCCGCAACCTCGACTTCGACGCGGACGAACTGGCCCGGATCGACGCGCTCGTCAAGCCCTGAGCGCCTCCCGCCGCGACGCCGCGGAGCGCTCCGCGGGAGGTGCGGTGAGGTCGCCGGTCGTCTGCTGGTCCGTCGTGGCTGGTCGCGCAGTTCCCCGCGCCCCTTCGGGGCGCTGCCGAACCGCCGAATTCACCAGGGCCGCTTAGGAGCTGAGCCGCTCGTCGAGGTGCACGGTCACCGTGTCACCCTCGCCCTTCCCGATGGCCTTGCGGAGTTCGGCCTTGACGGGCAGCTTGTGGGTGCCGTCGCCCAGGGCCATGAAGGAGCTGCGGAAAGGGTGTCCGTCGATCGTGCCGCGGACCTTGACGAGCCCTCGGGTGCCGAAGAACTCGACGCTCTGCGGCCAGACGAGATAGGTCCAGCCGCCGTCGCTCGGGCTCTTGCGCAGGACGGCGGTGAATTCCTCGTCCAGCTGGGTGGTCGTCGTCATGATGCTGCCTCCGCTCGCGGTGGTCCTCGTAGGGAGAGGACCACCGTGAGCGGAGAAACTCATCGCGAGCCTCACGCGCCGGCGGGCACCCGGTCCAGAAAGCCCAGCACGGACCGGATGCGGCCGTCCGCGTCCAGCGTGATCACATCGAATCCGGCGACGGGTGCTGCTCCGTCGGTCTCGCTCACCAGCTCCCAGGAGAAGCGCGCCGTGTCGTGGTGCCCGTCGACGGCGCCGAGCAGGCGGAATGCGAAACCGGGGAACTGTTCGTGGGCCGCCGCGATCACGGCCGCGATCTGCTCGTGCCCGCTGACGTCGGCGAGCGGGTCGGTGTAGCCGCCGTCCGTGGTCCAGGCGGCGGCGACCGCTTTGGCCAGTTCCTCCGGCTCGACGGCGTTCCATGCCTCGAAGTAACGGGCGACGGCACTCTCGTAACGGTCGGTGTTCGCGGACATGCGGAATCAGCCTCCATCAAGGTCGTACCTGCTGGTCAGAGCCGGATCGCGGTCGCGCTGACCCGGTACCGCAACCATGCCCGGCTCGGGGGAGACCGTCGATTACCCCTCGGGTAATGGCCGCGCCCGCCGCCTTTCGGCCAATAACAGCGGTGAATATGCCGGGAGAGTGGCCGGAAATTCATGGTGACAGTGATTCGGTAGTGAACATACTCGACTTCAGGGCCTTCACAGTCGGCGCAGCATCCGTCACGCACCGCGCATGAGCCGCGCACAGCACCAGAGCCGCAGGAAAGCGAGGAACGGCCGACCGGCGAGCGGAACGAACGGGGAGTGGATCGTGCACGACGAATTCCTGTGCCATGTCACGGGGTACGGCACCTGCGGCGGTCGGCGTATCGGAGTGCCCTTAGGGACCTATCGGGCTCCCACGCTCGCCCTCGCCCTGTGGTGGCTGCGCGACCGTGCCTCCTGGATCGCCGACCGGCTGGATCCGCAGCCCGAGGCCGAGCATCTGCCGCCCGGCGCGCTCGTCCCCGTCGGCGACACCGTGGCCGACGTGCCCGCCGTGCTCCGCGGCTGGTGCCGTGACGTGGACCAGCAGGAACTCATCGCCGAGGCGTTGGCCGAGGGTCGATTAATCAGGGTGGCCGTCAGCGACGACACCACCGAGTACGAGCTGCTGGCGGAGTCCGTGGACGCCCTGCGTATGCAGCGGACCGCCGCGGCCCTGTTCGCGCCGGTCGCCTGAAGCCTTCGCGTCGAGCGCATATGTAAACAAATCGATAGAATTCCGGCATGGTGGAGCGGCCGTCGCGCCGACGGCGCCTGAACTCGTCCTGGAGACCGACACCGGCTCCACGGTGATGAGTCCGGGCCGCGAGTACCACGTCGGGCGCGATCCACTGAGCGACATCGTCATCGACGATGCCCGGGTCTCGTGGCACCACGCGGTACTGCGGGCCGACGACGGCCACTTGACCCTCGAGGACGAGCACAGCACCAACGGCACCTACGCCGACGGCCGCCGTATCCAGGCAGGGGACGTCGGCCCCGGTTGTGAGATCCGCTTCGGCAACCCCTCCGACGGCCCCCGTGCCGTCCTGGTCGGGCCCGCCGCACCGGCCCCGGAGCGCCCCTCCGCCGTCTCCATGCCGTCTCGCACCGGCACCTTCCGCCGGCCCACCACCGTACGGCCGTTGCCCACCCGCACCGTCCGCATCGGCCGCGCCGACGACAACGACCTGGTCATCGACGACCTGGTCGTCTCGCGCCGGCACGCCGAGCTGCGCGCCCTCCCGGACGGCACCTTCGAGATCGTCGACCTCGGCAGCCACAACGGCACCTTTCTGGGCGGCCTGCCCGTGACTCGCGCGCCGATGGGCCCCGGCGACATCGTCGGCATCGGCCACTCGGCGTTCTGCCTGGTCGGCGACCAGTTGCAGGAGTACGTCGACACCGGCGAGGTCTCCCTCGACGTACAGGACCTCGCGGTCGCCGTCGACCGCGGCCGCAAGACACTGCTCGACCATGTGTCGTTCCCGGTGGGGGAGAAGTGCCTGCTCGCGGTCGTCGGCCCGAGCGGTGCCGGCAAGTCCACCCTGCTCAACGCCCTGACCGGCCAGCGCCCCGCCGACCACGGCACCGTCCTCTACGACGGCCGCGACCTCTACCGCGACTACGCCGAACTGCGCCAGCGCATCGGCCTCGTCCCGCAGGAAGACATCCTGCACGCCCAGCTGACCGTCCGCAGCGCCCTGTCCTACGCCGCCGAACTGCGCTTCCCGCAGGACACCGCCAAGGCCGAGCGCCGGGACCGGGTCGACGAGGTGATCCGTGAACTGGGCCTGGAGCAGCGCTCCCGGCAGCCCGTGCACAGTCTGTCCGGCGGGCAGCGATGGGGGTCCCCCCAGGCCGTTCAGGCACTGGGGGAGGGTCAGCGTGGCCCTGGAGCTGCTGACCAAGCCGTCGCTGCTCTTCCTCGACGAGCCGACCTCGGGTCTGGACCCCGGCATGGACCGCTCGGTGATGCACATGCTGCGCGGCCTCGCCGACGACGGCCGGACGGTCATCGTGGTCACCCACAGCGTCCTGAGCCTCGACGTCTGCGACCGGCTCCTGGTGTTCGCGCCCGGGGGCAGGACGAGTACTACGGACCTCCCGACGACGCCCTCGCCTTCTTCGGTTTCGAGCAGTGGCCGGAGGCCTTCGAGGCGTTCGAGCGGGACACCGACCGGGACTGGGCCGGTGACTTCCGTGTCTCGCCCTTCCACCGCCGGTACATCACCGACGCGACCGCGCAGCCCCTGCTGGACGGCTCCGCCCCGGTCGCCGTCGCCCCGCCGCCCCGGCCACGCAGCCGCGGCGCCCAACTGGGCACCCTGATCCGCCGGTACGCCGCGGCACTCGGCGCCGACCGCACCTTCCTCGCCATCATGATCGCCCTGCCGTTCGTGATGGGCGCCATGGCCCGCGCACTGGCGGGCAGCAAGCTGACGCAGGAGACGGCGATGAACGCCCTGCTGATCCTGTGCGTCGGCGGCGTTCTCACCGGCGCGGCCAACGCCGTGCGCGAACTCGTCAAGGAACGCGTCATCTACCAGCGCGAGCGAGCCGTGGGCCTGTCCAGATCGGCGTACCTGATGTCCAAGGTCGTCGTGCTGGGGACGGTCACCGTCCTCCAGGCGGTGGTGCTCACCCTCGTCGCACTGCTCGGCGTCGACCTCAACGCGCCCGGCGGAAAAGGCGTGTTGATGCCGCCGCTCATCGAGATCACGGTGGCCGTCGCCCTGCTCGCCTTCACCGCGATGATGCTCGGCCTGCTGGTGTCGGCGCTGGTACGCAAGGAGGAGGTGACGATGCCACTGCTCGTGCTGCTTGCGATCGTGCAAGTCGTCTTCTGCGGCGCCCTGCTGAAACTCCACGGCGTGTCCGGCCTGGAGCAGCTGTCGTGGATCGTGCCCTCCCGGTGGGCGCTCGGCGCCATGGCCGGCACCGTGGGCCTCGCCCGGATCGTGCCCGGCGAGCTGACCGGCGACCCCCTGTTCAAGCACACGGCGGGCGTGTGGCTGCTCAATGTGGGCATGCTGGTCGTGCTGTCGGCGGTCTTCGGCTACGCGGTGTCCCGGCTGCTGCGCCGGCACGAACCCGTCGTGATGCGGAAGTAGGCGGCCATCACGGCGACCCCCGGCTTCCGCCCCACCCACGTCGTCCCGCAGCACGGCATGCCCGCCTGGGAGACCCCCGACCCCGCCCGGCCCACCGTGGCCCTCGGCCCGTTGCTGCCCGTCCAGCTCGTCGAGCGGCGCGGCGACTGGGGCCACGTCCTGTGCGCCAACGGCTGGTCGGCCTGGGTCGACGGCCGCTGCCTGGTCGCCGTACCCCACGATCCACCCCTGCCCGGCGGACCGCTCACCCGCGGCGACGACCCACGCCCCCTGCTCGCCCACGCCGAACAGACCCTCGCGCACTACCGCGCCGCGGTCGGGGAACTCGCCGCCGGTGCCCTCGACGGAGAGGCCTTCCGCAGCCGCACACAAGGGCTGCGCATCGGAATCGTCGTCGACGGGGAGCACGTGTGGCTGTACGACGTCGAGAACGCGCGCTGGGTCTACGCGGACGGGGCGCGGGCGAGCACGTTCGCGACGGACGACGCGCCCCGCGCCGCCGACCGCGCCCCCACGCAGGTGGTGACACCCGATGGCACGTGACACGAGCCTCTTCTCCGGCCGCCCCTCCGAACTCATCGGCAGGCAGGTCGCGGGCTACCGCATCGAGCGCGAGATCGGCCGCGGCGGCATGGCCGTCGTCTACCGCGCCCGGGACCTGCGCCTGGAACGCACCGTCGCCCTCAAGCTCCTCGCCCCCGAACTCGCCCGCAACGACACCTTCCGCCGCCGCTTCACCCACGAGTCCGGGGCGGCCGCCGCGATCGACCATCCGCATATCGTCCCGGTCTTCGAGGCGGGCGAGACGGACGGCGTCCTTTACATCGCGATGCGGTACGTGGCCGGCAGCGATCTACGCCATCTCCTCGACCGTCAGGGCCAGTTGCCGTCCCCGACCGTCCTGCGCATCGCCGCCCAGATCGCCTCCGCGCTCGACGCGGCCCACGAGCACGGCCTGGTGCACCGGGACGTGAAACCCGGCAACATCCTGGTCTCCCGCGGCACCGACAGCGACCACCCCGAGCACGTCTACCTCACCGACTTCGGCCTGACGAAGAAGTCGCTGTCCCTGACCGGCTTCACCACCGTCGGCCAGTTCGTCGGCACGCTCGACTACGTCGCCCCCCGAACAGATCTCCGGCAAGCCCGTCGACGCATGCTGCGACGTCTACGGGTTCGCCTGCGTCGTCTACGAGTGCCTGGCCGGCCGCCCGCCCTTCCGGCGCGACGACGACATGGCGCTGCTGTGGGCCCACCAGTACGACGAACCGCCCCCGCTGACAGACTCCCGCCCGGACCTCGCCCCTCTCGTCGACCCGGTGTTCGCCGAGGCGCTGGCCAAGCGCCCCGACGACCGGTACGACACGTGCCTGGCCTTCGTCACCGCGCTGCGTGTCGCCACGCGCGGCGGGCCGGAGTCCGGTCACCCGGCGACGGAGGTCGATCTGAGGGCGGCGAAGCCGCCGCCGCGGTGGGCCGCGCCGGTGTTTGGCAGCGCCCCGTAGGGGCGCGGGGCTGTATTGATGTGCGGCTACCGCCGCGTGGGCGCGACCAGCCACGACGGTGCCGCAGACGAAGAACGGCGTCAGGCCTGACCCCGCCGCCGCACCCGCCGTGCCGGCAACGCGCCGAGGAAACCGGCGACCAGCCCCCACAGCACCGCCAAGCCCAGCGCCGGCCACAACTCCGGTCGCAGAAGCAGCTCCCCGCCGAGATCGCCGCCCAGGTCGCCGATGCCGAGTACGGACAGGCCGTAGTGCGCGGAGATCCGGCCGACGAGGCAGACCATGAGAACCGTGAGGGCGAGCGCGACCGCCAGGTGCACCGCGTGCTGCCACGCCCGCATCCGGCGCGGTGAGCGGGCCGCCATCAGGAACGCGACGGCCAGCAGCAGTACGGCGTCGACGACCACGAGCCACCACACCCGCCCGTCCTGCTCGGCGAGCGTGCTCAGGTTGAGAGTGGAGACATCCGGACCGCGCAGCACCTCGTCGAGGACACGCGGCATCGGCAGCCCGAACGGCCCCTCGACCTGGCCCTCCCAGGTCGCGCCGAGGCCGATGGTGAAGCTGAGCCAGACCAGGTTCGGCAGGCCGAGCAGGATCACGGCGAAGGTCTCCGCGGCATGCCCGCGCGTCGCGGCGGTGACGATTGCGATGACGAGGCCGAGAGCGACGTAGGAGAGGAGCAGGACGACCATGGAGTACGCGGCCGGGCGCACCGACTCCTGGAAGCGCAGCAGCCGGGGCGGCAGCGGTGCTCCGCGTGCGACCAGCAACGCCAGCACCAGCACACCGGCCAGCCACAGCAGGCCGAACAGGAGCGTCAGCGGCACATCGGTCTCGAAGCCGACTCTCGGCGTGACGCCGAACAGGTCGCCGATTTCCCCGAGTGTGTCGTCCCCGAGGGTGATCGTGAAGGTCTGGCGCGCGGCGAGGGCGAGGCCGAGCAGACCCAGCACCCACAGCGCGGCGATCCGGCCCGCCCAGCCCGCCAGCTCCCGGGCACCTGCCACCGCCCGGTGCCGCAGCGGCCGTAGGAAACCGGTGGCGACGACCAGGGCCCCGACGAGCGTGACGGACAGCGGGATCACGGTGAGCCCTGCCGAACTGTCGGCCAGGTCCCCCGCGTTGCCCGACAGCTCGATGGTCCCTCCGACGGACGTGACGACCGTCGCCGCCACCACCCGGGGGAACGCGCCGTCCGGCAGGTCGGCCGCGCCGGCCGCCCAGAGTCCCAGAGCGGCGGTCACTCCCATCGCGATCAGCCCGGCCAGCACGACGGCAACGGCCTGGACCCAGCCGTGACGGGCGACCGCCAGGCCGGAGGGGGTACGAGCGCTCACGCTGCCACGCTAAGCAGGAGCCGGTGGGCTCGCCCGCCGGGAGGTCCGTCCGCGTCGGCTTGCGGGGGCCACTGCACCGGGGCACACAATGAGGATGTTGCGGATGAATAGCGGAATCGCCCGCGGATACTGACAATTGACGTCGGGAAGAAGGGCTCGTGAGCGTCGAACCGCCGTCCTCAGACCGTCCCACAGGACCACCCTCCGGTCCGCTGTCGGGGCCCTCCCAGCCGCCGCCTCCCGGGACCGCCGTCGCAGCCGGGCGGCGGTGGCGAGACGCCCGAACCCGGTCGGCCGTGGTGAAGGTCGGTGCCCCGGATCGCGGTGCTGGCCACCGTCGTGGTGGCCGCCGTCGTCCTGGCCGTCGTCCTCAGCCGCTCCGACGGCGGCTCGGGCAAGGACAGCGAGGTCTTCCTCCAGGCCGCGGGCAAGACGGGCCCCGACCCCTTCACGGAGTCGACGGCGACCGACAGCTCGGCCCCACCCGTCTCCCCCTCGCCCACCCAGCCGGCGCCCTCGAACGCGGTGCGCGGCGTCGACGGCGGGGCGCCCGGCCTGTAGGGCGGCACGCGCAACGTCGCCGGCTGTGACGTGGAAAAGCGGATCAAGGCGCTGCGGGCCGACCCGGACAAGAACCGGGCGTTCGCCTCCGTCGCCGGCGTCGACCCGTCCGCCGTGCCCGCCCATCTCCGCTCGCTCACCCCGTACAGCTGCGCATGGACACCCGCGTCACCAACCACGGCTACCGCGACGGCGCCGCCACCAGCTACCAGGCCGTCCTGCAGTCCGGCACCGCCGTCCTCGCCGACGACCGCGGCGTGCCCCGCGTGCGCTGCGCCTGCGGCAACCCGCTGACCCCACCGGTCGCCCAGCGGACGATGCCGCGGCAGACGGGCGACTCCTGGCCGTCGTACCGGCCCTCCAACGTCGTCGTGGTCACGCCCGCGACGACGGTCATCACCATCTTCGTCGTGTACGACCCCGAGCGCGGCGACTGGTTCGCCAGGCACCGCGGTGACACCGGCGAGAAGGACCGGAAGACCGAACCGCCGGCCCGGCCCTCGCCCTCGGTGAGCGTGTCGACGCCGGCCTCGCCGTCGCCCTGCGACTCGAAGGCCGCCGACGGGGCGACTTCGTGCCCGCCGACGTCGAGCGCCCCCTCCTCGGTGACCCCCAGCCCCGAGTCCCCGCCCTCCCAACCGCCGACCTCGGAGCCTGAGACAAGCGTCGAACCGCCGTCCCCCGAGACCCCGCCGGCCCAGCCGGCCCAGCCGCCGCCGGCCTCGGACCCGACGAAGCACGCCGGAAGCGCCCGCCGGCTGACCGGCTGTGCGGTTGCGGGGACTGCCGCGCGCCACTCGGGGTACGAGCACTGATGCAGCAGCGTCCGGCGAGCCCGGCTTCCGAGAGAGAAACGCATGATCGACAACCTGGACGGGGCAGTGGTAGCGACTGGTTTCGACGTGCCCGTGGAACCGCTACGGCGGGCGGCGCACTACACCGGCGAGCCGGGATGCATCGCCGAGGCGCGGTCCTTCGCCGCGTTCTTCCTCGATCAGCTCAGAACCGAGTGGTGCGCCGAGATCGACGAGCGGGCCGAGGGAGCTCTGCTCCTGGTGGTGAGCGAACTGGTCACCAACGCGGACCGGCACAGCGACGGGCCGTACATCCTGGACCTGGAGGGCACGGACGCCGCGGTCACGGTGAGCGTCTACGACAGCAGCGCCGCGCTGCCCCGGCGCTTCCCCCGGGATCCCGAGCGCGTGGGCCGGCACGGGCTGGAGATAGTGCACGCGCTGGCGACGGAGGTCGCCGTCGAGCGCGTGCCGGTCGGTAAGCGCGTGCGCGTCGTGGTGGGCCTGAGCTGCGAGTGACGGCCCTGGCCCCCTGGCGGCCCGGGGTCAGGCGCAGCCGAGCTCGCCCAGCATGCCGTGCCGCAACCGCGCGATGATCCGCTTGATCAGCCGGGACACATGCATCTGGGAGCAGCCCAGCCGGGCGCCGATCTCCGCCTGCGTGGCCTCCTCCACGAACCGCATGTGGATGATCTGCCGGTCCCGCTCGCTGAGTTCGGCCATCAGCGGGGCGAGCGACTGGCAGTCCTCGACGAGCCGCAGCCCGTCCTCCTCGACGCCGATGAAGTCGGCGAGCACCGCCTCCCCGTCCTCCGGGCCGTCGCCGGTGAGCGCGGCGTCCAGCGACGCGGAGTTGTAGCCGTTGGAGGCGACCTGGGCCTCGATGACCCCGTCCTCGTCGATGTTCATGAGCGTGGCGAGTTCGGCGACGGTGGGTTCCCGGTCGAGCCGGCCGGCGAGTTCGTCGCGTGCCTTGGCCAGGTCGACGCGCAGCTCCTGCAGCCTGCGCGGTACGTGCACGGCCCAGGTGGTGTCCCGGAAGAACCGCTTGATCTCACCGACGATGTACGGCAGCGCGAACGAGGTGAACTCCACCTCGCGGCTGAGTTCGAACCGGTCGATGGCCTTGATCAGGCCGATCATCCCGGTCTGGACGATGTCCTCCATGTCGTCCCCGCGGCCCCGGAACCGGCCGGCCGCGAACCGCACGAGGGACATGTTCATCTCGATGAGCGTGTTGCGCGCGTACTGGTGGGCGTGTGTGCCCTCGTCGAGTTCCGACAGGCGCTGGAAGAACTGGCGGGACAACTCCCGCGCGTCCCGCGGAGCCACGGTCCGCGGGTTCTCGATGTCCGGCAGTGGTCCGTTCCCCGTGCTGGTCCCGGCGGTCTGTTCGACCTCTGCCTCCGACCGCATCACGGCGGTGTCCATGTCGTCCTCTCCCCACGCGGGTCACCTGAGACTCCGGCTCGGTCCTCCACAAGCGACTACCCCGGTCCGCACACCGCATGCCCATCGGGCCGCCGTGCGGCGGAAATTGAGTGGTGTGGGACAGGTGGGCTCAGCGGCGGGCGGCGAGGAACAGGCCAACAGCCCCTGCCGGGCGCGTCGTCGAGTGCGCACAGCACGTCCGCCGCCCACCCCCGTCTCGACGATTCCACCCAGGGCAGAATGCTGATCCCTTCCCCTGGAGTCGAGGGAATTTAGTCTGGGAAGGTGAGCAACCAAGCGCCGAACCAAGCCCGCGTGATCCCTCTGCGCCCGCCGGCCCAGCGCCCAGCGGCCCAACGCCCGCAGCTCGAGGGCCCATCGGCCCAGCGTCCGCAGGTCGAGCGCCCGTCAGCCGAGCGTCCGCAGTCCCAGCACCCGTCGGTGACACGCCCGGAGACCAGCGCCCGCCCAGCGTCCGCCCGCCCCCTCGCGCCCGTCGCCCCCGCGCCGGACCGATCCACCTCGCCCGTCGCCCCCAAGGAACCCAGGGAACCTCTCTGGCGCGACCTGATCGGCGATGTGCTGCGGCGCGAGCGGCTCGCGCAGGAGCGGACGCTCAAGGACGTGGCCGACGCCGCCCGTATCTCCATGCCCTATCTGTCGGAGGTGGAGCGCGGCCGCAAGGAGGCCTCCTCGGAGGTCCTCGCGGCCGCCGCCCACGCCCTCGGCCTGGGCCTCGGCGATCTGCTCTCGCTGGCGCAGAGTGAGCTCACTCGGAGCCGGGCCACGGGCATGTCGTCGTACAACGGTCTCTGCCTGGCCGCCTGACGGGACCGGCGCCTCAGACTCCCACCAGGCGCCGGCTCACCACCTCGTCGGCCAACCCGTACGCCACCGCCTCCTCGGCCGTGAACACCTTGTCGCGGTCCATGTCCGCGCGCAGCGTCGCGATGTCGTGGTGCGTGTGCCGGGCCAGCACCTCCTCCACCTGGGAACGGATCCGGACCATCTCCTTGGCCTGGAGCGCGAGATCGGAGATCGCGCCCCGGCTGCCGCCGCTGGCCGGCTGACCGAGCAGCACGCGCGCGTGCTCCAGCACGAACCGCCGGCCGGGATCCCCTCCGGCCAGCAGTACGGCCGCCGTGGAGGCCGCCTGGCCCACGCAGAACGTCGAGACCGGCGCCTGCACGAAGGCCATCGTGTCGTAGATCGCCATCAGCGAAGTGAACGAGCCACCGGGCGAGTTGATGTAGATCGCGATCTCGTTCTCCGGCGCCGACGACTCCAGATGGAGCAGTTGCGCGATGACGACGTTGGCCACGCCGTCGTCGATCTCGGTGCCGAGGAAGATGATCCGCTCCGACAGCAGACGGCTGAAGACGTCGGAGGACCGCTCGCCGTGCGCGGTCCGCTCGACGACGTACGGAATCGTGTAGTTCCCCATGTCACAGCCCCATCCGTCGCTTCGAGGCGGCCGGGCGGACGTCGGCGAGCGACTCCAGGACCCGGTCCACCATGCCGTACTCCATCGCCTCCTCGGCCGTGAACCAGCGGTCGCGGTCGCCGTCCCGGGCGATGGTCTCCGGTGTCTGGCCCGTGTTCTCGGCCAGAAGCCGCTCCATGGTCCGCTTGCTGTGGTCCAGGTTCTCCGCCTGGATCTCGATGTCGGCGGTGGTGCCGCCGATGCCCGCCGACCCCTGGTGCATCATGATCCGCGCGTTCGGCAGGGCGTACCGCTTGCCGGGCGTGCCCGCGCAGAGCAGGAACTGGCCCATGCTCGCCGCGAAACCCATCGCCAGCGTCGACACATCGTTCGGGATCAGCCGCATCGTGTCGTAGATGGCGAGGCCCGCGTACACCGAGCCGCCCGGACTGTTGATGTACAGGCTGATGTCCGTGCGCGGGTCCTCGGCGGACAGGATCAGCAGTTGCGAGCAGATCCGGTTGGCGGAGACCTCGTCGACCTGGGTGCCCAGCAACACGATCCGCTGACCGAGCAGTTGGGCGGCGAGGTGGTCGTCGAGCCGGGTCGGAGGGGTGTCGCCCTCCTCGGCCCGTGGCATGAGGTCCGGCCCCCGGCCGGCGATGAGTGGAGACATCGGCGCGCTCCTAGTCGAGATGTCGAGATGTCGATGGGTCGAGTCGCAGTGGCCTGCGCTCTCCACTCTCGGCCCGGAACCGCCCTCACCGGGGATTTCTCTGCCCGCGGCAGATTCGCCGTGGGCAGAGCCCTGCTCGCGTACGGTCAGCCGTCACCCTTCTCGCGCAACTGCCGGAAGAACGCCCTCACGTCCTCGACCAGCAGATCCGGTTCCTCCATCGCGGCGAAGTGCCCACCGCGGTCCAGCTCCGTCCACCGCACGATGTTCTCCGTGCGGTCCGCCTTGTGCCGCAGCGCGATCTGCGGTTCGGCGGGGAAGAGGGCGAGCGCGGTCGGCGCGGTCGACGGCTGCCTGGGCGCTCCGGCCCGGTCGGCCGGGGCGTGCGCCCGCTCGTAGTAGATCCGGGCGGACGAACCGGCGGTCCCGGTCAGCCAGTACAGCATCACGTTGGTCAGCAGCCGGTCCCGGTCGACGGCCTCCTCGGGCAGCTCCGCCGAGTCCGTCCACTCCTGGAACTTCTCGACGATCCAGGCGAGTTGACCGACGGGGGAGTCCGTGAGCCCGTACGCCAGGGTCTGCGGCTTGGTGGACTGCAGGATGGCGTACCCGGTGCCCTCGCGGGACCAGGCGCTCCAGCCGCGCCAGGAGGCGAGCGTGCGCTCCCGCTCCTCGGGACTCAGCGCGTCCAGCTCCTCGGCCGTCGGTTCATGGGTCGCCTGCGCGCCCGGCAGCAGATTGAGGTGCACGCCGATCAACCGGTCCGGGTACGCGCGGCCCAGCTCGCGGGAGATGGCCGACCCCCAGTCGCCGCCCTGCGCGCCGAACCGCTCGTAGCCGAGCCGCGTCATCAGCTCGGCCCACGCGTCGGCGACCCGCCCCGCCTCCCAGCCGGTGTCCGGCGTGGGCCCGGACAGCCCGAACCCCGGAACGCTCGGTACGACGACATGGAACGCGTCGGCCGGATCGCCCCCGTGTGCGGCCGGATCGGTCAACGGCCCTACGACATCCAGGAATTCGACGATCGAGCCCGGCCAGCCGTGCGTGATGATCAGCGGCGTGGCGTTCGGTTCCGGGGAGCGGATATGCGCGAAGTGCACGTTCGCGCCGTCGATGGTGGTCGTGAACTGGGGCCACTCGTTGAGCTGAGCCTCGGCCGCACGCCAGTCGTACTCGTGCCGCCAGTACCGGGCGAGCTCCTGGAGATAGTCGCGCGGGACGCCGTACGACCAGCCCACCCCCGAAAGCATGTCCGGCCAGCGGGTGCGGTCGAGCCGGTCGTGGAGATCATCGAGGTCGCTCTGCGGGATGTCGATACGGAAGGGACGGATGCCGTCGGCGGGCGTCGATGTCATGCTCGCGATGCTATGCCGGGACGGTGTAGCGGCCACGTGGATTAATCGGCCGCCCGGCCGATGAGTTCCGGGTGCAGGATCGGTCGATACAGGTGACCGCGTTCCATGCCCCAGGAGGTACTCATGGCCACCGACGGATTCACCACGTGTCTCTGGTTCGAGGACCAGGCCGAGGAAGCCGCCCACTACTACGTCTCGATCTTCAAGAACTCCAGCGTCGGCAAGGTCGCCCGCTACACCGAGGGCGCCATGCAGCCCGCCGGATCCGTGATGACCGTCGAGTTCACGGCCAACGGCCAGCGGTTCCTGGCTCTCAACGCCGGCCCGCAGTTCAAGTTCACCGAAGCGATCTCCTTCATGATCGCCTGTGCGGACCAGGAAGAGGTCGACTTCTACTGGAACAAGTTCCTCGAGGGCGGCGGCGAGCCCGGGCCCTGCGGCTGGCTCAAGGACAAGTACGGCCTGTCCTGGCAGGTCGTCCCCGACCGCCTCATCGAGCTGACCACCGACCCGGACATGGAGAAGGCCACCCGCGCGATGGGCGCCATGATGAAGATGGGCAAGATCGACATCGCCGCCCTGGAGAAGGCGGCGGCGGGGGAGTAGGGCACACAGTGCGGTGACCGGTCGCCGAGCACCTGGCGGCCGGTCCGCCGCTACCCGGCCTCGGCCAGGATCTCTTTGATCACATGCCGTGAGTTCGCCGCCAGCGGCGGGTTCGTCTCCCAGTAGTACGGCAGCTGGATCAGCGAGATCGACAGCGCCCAGCCCCGGCCCCGCGCCCACTGGGCGTCGTCGGCACCGAGAGCGTGACGGAGGACGGGGCGGGCCGACGCGGGCAGGAGATTCCAGGCCACGATCAGATCCACGGCCGGGTCGCCGACGCCCAGGGTCCCGAAGTCGATCACGGCGCTCAGCCGCCCGTCGGCCACCAGCACGTTTCCGGGTGACAGGTCCCCGTGCGCCCAGACGGGCGGCCCGGTGTGCTCCGGGACCCGCAGGGCCGCCTCCCACAGCGCCGTCACCGCGTCCGTGTCCACGGCGCCCGCCAGCTGGACGATCGCCTCACGCGTCGGCGCGTCCCGGGCCGCCAGCGGAATCCCCCGGTAGCCGACCGGCGCGCCCATGGGGTCCACACGGCGCAGCGCACCGACGAACGCCGCCAGCTCCCCGGCCAGCGTCTCGGGATCGTCGAGCGCGTCGACGGCCGGATTACGCCCGTCCAGCCACCGGAACACCGACCACGCCCACGGGAATCCGTCGCCCGCCACACCCTGCCCGACCGGCTCGGGCACCGCGGCCGGTAGCAGCGGCCCCAGCAGGGGCAGCCAGCGCTGCTCGTGCTCGACGTCCGCGACGGCACCGGGATGCCGGGGGAGCCGTACGACCAGCTCGTCGCCGAGCCGGAACATCGCGTTCTCGGTGCCGGAGGACTCCAGCCGCGCCACGGGCAGCCCCGCCCACTCCGGGAACTGCCGGGCGATCAGCCGGCTCACCAGCGCGGCGTCGATGTCCACTTCGTCCGGACGTATCTTCTGGGCACACATGAGCGCCATCCCACTGGTCAACGGCCCCTGCTGTCCAACGATTTCGACGCGCGGCCGACTCCCGGCCCCAGCGCCCACCGCGGACGCCCGCCGTCGTCTCAACCGGCTGATCAACCGGCTCATCGAGACCGAGCTCGTTCGCCGATCACCCGAGTGATCTCCCTGGCGATGCGCAGGATGCCGGGGGAGCGGACCGGGCACGGCTTCGGGGTGGACGTCGTGGGCGCCAGACAGAAGTGCAGATAGTCGTCGCCGAAATGCAGCTCGGTCCGGTCGCCGCCCGGCTGGGTGCAGTAGTCGGGATGCTCGCGCTCGTACGGCGTGCAGGGCAGGTACTTCGCCCAGGTGTAGCGGGCGCCGTCCGGGCTGACCGTCCTGCCCGCGTCGGCGACGACGTCACCCGAAGTGGCGGCCCGCTCTTCGTAGATGGCGTTCACGCGCCGGACCCGGTCGGGGGTGATCGGGTCCGGGCCCTGCAACACCCAGACGATCCGCGGGCGCCCGGATCCTCCGGCCGCGGCGATCTGTTCGGTGAGGCGTTCGGCGTCGGCGGCGTACCGCGCGAAGTACGTGCTCGGGGCCTTGGCGTGCGTGATCCCGTCCATGCACCAGGTGTAGCCCCAGGCGTTGCCCCAGAACTGCAGCACCACGTAGTCCGGGTGCAGGGAACGCACCAGGGCGGCCGCCTTGTGCGCGTCCGGGACGAGGGAGCGCTTGCCCGTGCCCTCCAGGTAGTCGCAGAGCGTGGTGCCCGAGTACGGGGCGCTGGTGTACTCGGCGTCCAGGTCCTTGCGCAGCTCCTGCCCCAGCACCTTCTGGTTCTCCATCGCGAGGGAGTCACCGAGGTAGAGCACGGTGGGAGCCTTCATCGGCGTCGTCGGTGTGGCCGGCGCCTGCTGTCGTGTAGTGCCCCCGGGCGCGGAGGGTGTGGGCGGTGCCTTCTCCGGCTCGGACGCCGGATCCCCGCACGCGCCGAGCAGTACCCCGGCCAGCAGCACCCCCACGATCCACGAGCTCCGCATACAGCAACTCCCGCCCCGGACACGGAAAAGCGGCTCCCCAGGCAAGCACAGCCCGGCCCGAGGGGGAAGACACATGTCACGGATGCTCCAGCAGGTCCAGCAGGTCCAGCAGGTCCAGCAGATCGGTGAGCGGCAGCGGCTTCGCCAAGTGGGTGTCGAATCCGGCGGCGCGGGACAGCGCGCGATCGGTGCCCTGGCCGAAGGCCGACACCGCGATCAGCCGGATCCGCCTGCCGTGCGGCCGGGCCCGCACGCCCCGCGCGACCGCGTAGCCGTCGATGTCGGGCAGGCCCAGGTCGCACAGGACGACGTCGGACAGGTCGGACCGTGTGGCGGTGAGCGCGTCGGCGCCCGTGTGCACGGCGGTGACATGGTGGCCCGGTCGCGGACTGCTGCCAGGCGGCACCCCAGACCCGTTCGAGCAACTGCTGCGCCGAGAACACCCGCCCGGGAGCACCGGCCAACACCTCCAGCAGCGCGTACTCCTTGGGGCGCAGCGTCAGCATCGTGCCGTCGGCGGTGGCCTGGCGGGCGCCCGTGTCGACGCGTAATGACCCGACCTGGAGGACTTCCGGTGTCTCTGCAGGCTGCGAGCGGCGCAGTACGGCCCGGATCCGGGCCACCAGCTCCCGCTGCGAGAACGGCTTGACCAGGTAGTCGTCGACGCCGATCTCCAGCCCCGCCACACGGTCGGCCTCCCTACGCTCCTGGCCGGACATCATCGCCGCCCTGCGAGTAGGGGGCGTACGCCATCACCGCGCCACGTCGTTCACCAGCACCGCCGCCCCGTCGAAGCGGCCGTGCTTGAGGTCGGCCAGCGCCCGATCGGCCGCCGACAGCGGATAGGCGTGCGTCGTGGCGTGGACGTCGTGCCGGGCGGCCAGTGCCAGGAACTCCCGGGCGTCCTCACGGGTGTTGGAGGTGACGCTGCGCAGCTCCTTCTCGTGGAACAGTTCGCTCTCGTAGCGCAGGGACGGGATGTCGGTGAGGTGGATTCCGGCGATCGACAGGATGCCGCCGCGGTCGAGGGCGCGCAGCGCGACCGGCACCAGGTCGCCGACCGGTGCGAACAGGATCGCCGCGTCCAGGGGTTCCGGCGGAGCCTCGTGCGCACCGCGCGCCGACGCCACCCCCAGCTCCAGCGCCAGCCGCCGCGCCGCCGCACCCCGGGTCAGCACATGCACGGTGGCGCCCTCGGCCAGTGCCACCTGCGCGCACAGATGGGCGCTGCCGCCGAAGCCGTACAGCCCGAGCCGCCCGCCCGGCGGGAGCGACGCCCGCCGCAGCGCGCGGTAGCCGATGATCCCGGCGCACAGCAGGGGCGCCGCCGCCACGTCGTCGAGGCCCTCGGGGAGCCGGTGTGCGAACGCGGCCGGAACCGTCGTGTACTCCGCGTAACCGCCGTCGGCGTCCCAGCCGGTGTACTCGGAGCGCGGGCACAGGTTCTCCGCCCCGCGCAGACAGTACGCACAGGTGCCGTCGGTCCGCCGCAGCCAGGCCACGCCGACCCGGTCGCCGACCGCGAACCCTCCCCCAGCCTTCGGCCGGGGGGACCCCCATCTCGCTGCGCTCGCCGCCGCCCCGACCGCCGAGACCACGCCGACGACCTCGTGCCCCGGCGTCACCTCCGGCCGATGGACCGGCAGGTCTCCCTCGGCCACGTGCAGGTCGGTCCGGCACACCCCGCACGCGCGCACATGCACCAGCAGCTCGTCGTCCCCTGGCACCGGCACCGGTCTCTCCACGAACCTGAGGGGCCCCTCCTCGACGGGCGCCGGCCGCACCACGGCCCACGCCCGCATCGTCCCGTCCGCCATCCCGCACCCCGTCCGCCCGAAGTCCGCCCCCGTCCCCCTCCAGTCTGGAACGGAGTCACGCATTCGGCGCGCGGTCCGGCCGAGGGGTGGCTAGCGTGAGAATCCGGACAGCCAACCCACCCGATTCGGACAAGCCAACACACCGAGAGGGCCGCAGTCATGGCGGTACAACCTGAGGGAACCCCCTGTTGGGCCGATGCGATGTTCAGCGACGTCGAGGGAGCGAAGAGCTTCTACGGCGACGTCCTCGGCTGGACGTTCGGCGAAGAGGCGACGGAGTACGGCAACTACACCCAGGCCTACGTGGACGGCAAGGCGGTCGCCGCCGTCGTACCGCCGATGCCCGGCCAGGAAGACCAGTCCCAGTGGTGTCTGTATTTCGCGTCGCCGGACGTGGCCGCCACCGCGGCCAAGATCCGTGACAACGGTGGCCAGGTGGTGATGGAGCCGATGGCGGTGAGCGACTTCGGCAGCATGTGCCTGGCGAGCGACCCCGGCGGCGTCGTGTTCGGCGTGTGGCAGGCGGGCACCCACGAGGGGTTCGAGGCGCCGATGGACCAGCCGGGCGCGTTCTGCTGGGCGGAGATCTTCACCCGTGAACCCGAGAAGTCGGACACGTTCTTCCCCGCCGTCTTCCCGTACACGTCCCAGCAGATGGACGACGACGCGATGGACTTCCGGGTCTACAACGTCGGAGGCAACCCCGCCCTGGGCCGGATGAAGATGACCGAGGAATTCCCGCCCGAGGTGCCGCCGTACATCAACGTCTACTTCGCTGTCACCGACTGCGACGACGCCGTCGCCAAGGCCACCAAGCTCGGCGCGATCCTGCGGTTCGGGCCGATGGACAGCCCCTTCGGACGGTTCGCGGCCCTCACCGACCCGCAGGGCGCGAACTTCTCGGTGATCGACACCACGAACATCCAGGGTGAGATGCCCAAGCTCACCGACGTCTGACCCACACCACATTCAGGGCCCGGCCCGTCCATGGCATGATCGGCACATGCGTGAACGACTGGTGGCCGCGTGCGACGGGGCTTCGAAGGGAAACCCCGGACCGGCGGGCTGGGCCTGGGTGGTCGCCGACGGGGCCGAGACCCCGAGCCGCTGGGAGGCGGGGCCGCTCGGCAAGGCGACCAACAACGTCGCCGAACTCACCGCGCTGGAACGCCTGTTGACGGCTGTCGACCCGGACGTGCAGCTGGAGATCCGGATGGACTCGCAGTACGCCATGAAAGCCGTCACCACCTGGCTGCCCGGCTGGAAGCGCAACGGCTGGAAGACCTCGGCCGGCAAGCCCGTCGCCAACCAGGATCTCGTCGTCCGCATCGACGAACTCCTCGACGGCCGCAAGGTCGACTTCCGCTACGTCCCCGCCCACCAGGTCGACGGCGACCCGCTCAACGACTTCGCCGACCGGGCCGCCAGCCAGGCCGCGATCGTCCAGGAGCCCGCGGGCAGCGACCTCGGCTCACCCGAGCCGCCGCCCTCGCCCGACACTCCGGCCGCCGGCGCCCCGCGCCGCAAGGCCGCCGCCGCGGCCCGGCCGCGCAAGGGCGGGGGCTCCTCCCGCACGATCAAGGCGAAGTTCGCGGGCCGCTGCCTGTGCGGCCGCTCCTACGCCGCCGGGGAGCCCATCGCCAAGAACGCGCAGGGCTGGGGCCACCCGGAGTGCCGTACGGCGGACGCCTGATCAGACCGGCCGCACGTCCTGCCACGGCTTCATCGTCTCGTTGATGTCGATGACGTCCGGGGCGTCCGGACTCATGACGATTCGCGTACGACGAGCTCAGTGGGAAGCGTGACGCGCCGACGCGGCTCCTCGGGATCGCCGATCTCCTCCAGAAGGATGTGGGCGATCATGCTGCCGATCTCCTCGACGGGCTGACGAACCGTGCTGAGGGGCGGATTGGTGTGCCGGGCGATGATGGAGTCGTCGAATCCGACCACGGCCACGTCGCCGGGGACGCTCCTCCCTCGCCTGCGCAGCTCCGCCAGTGCCCCCGCCGCCATGACGTCCGAGGCGACGAACACGGCGTCGAGCTCGGGGACGTGTTCAAGGAGTGAACGCATCGCCGCCTTGCCGCCCTCCTCGGTGAAGTCGGCCGAGGCCACGAGCCGGTCCGTGGCCTCGTGGCCCGCCTTATCGAGGGCCTCGCGCCAGCCCTGGAGCCTGCTGCGCGCCACGTCCATGTCGAGCGGTCCGCTGATGGTGGTGACGGTTCGCCGCCCTCGCGTGAGGAGGTGATCGACGGCCGCCGCGGCCCCGCCCGCGTTGTCGGAGTGCACATGGCTGAGCGACTCGTCGGGGGAACGGCGCCCGGCGAGCACCGTGGGCAGCCCCATGTCCTCCAGCAGGCCCGGCAGCGGGTCGTGCTCGTGCACCGAGACCAGGAGCACTCCGTCGACACGGCGTTCCGCAACCGACTGGGTGAGCTGGTCCCGCTCGGCCTGGTCGCGGACAAGCACCAGTTGGAGCTGCGTGCGGGTCTCCGCGAGGGCAGTGCTGACCCCGCGGATGACCGCCGAGAAGTAGGGCTCCGAGCCCAGTCTGCTCTCCGACTCGGGGATCACCAGGGCCACGGAGTTCGTCCTGCTCGTCACCAGCCCCCGGGCAACCGAGTTCGGGACGTAGTTCAGCTCGGCGATCGCGGCGAGCACGGCGGCCCTGGCCTTCTCGCTGACGAGCTCGGAGCCGTTGATGACTCGTGAAACCGTGGTGCGTCCGACACCGGCGCGCGCGGCCACGGTCTTGATGGTCGGGAGTTGTCTGTCCCCCATGACGCCTCCCTAGCTCGGCGCTGCCCGGACGGCTTTCACCTGCGCATTGTGCCAGATCCGAGGAGAGCGCCCGCAGGGTCCGAGCGCGGGCTCACGACATCTTTCCGCAACGAAGTGGATTCAACTTCTTGACAGACGCCTTCCGCGGCGGCGAGGCTGCGGGCTCCTGGGTGGGTACGTTCCCATCGCTGTTTGGGAACGTACCCACCGGACAAATCGTGCCTGCGGAGCGGTCCGTGGGGCTCGAACTCCGGTGCGTCAGCGCCGCCGCTTGGAGGACGAAATGGACAAGTTACGAAGGAAGTTGCGTATGAGAGTCGTGGCCGCAGTATCGGCCGCGTCGGCTCTCGGTCTGGTCGTGGGCTGCGGGGGCAGCAGTGACGGGGGGACCGGTGGGGGGAAGAAGGACGGCAAGGTCACCATCACCATGGGCCTGTTCGGCGTCATGGGCTTCAAGGAGACCGATCTGCTCGACAAGTACATGAAGGAGCACCCGAACGTCACCATCAAGGCGGACGTCGCGGGCGACGAGCAGACCTACTACACCGCCCTGCAGACCCACTTGGCCGCCGGCAGCGGGCTGAAGGACATCCAGGGCATAGAGATTGGTAGGGCCAAGGAACTGTCCGACACGCAGAAGGACAAGTTCGTCGATCTGGCCGGTGTGGCCGGGACGGAACACTTCCTTCCGTGGAAGCAGAGCCAGGTCACCACCGAGGACAAGAAGGTCATCGGCCTCGGCACCGACATCGGCCCGATGGCGGTCTGCTACCGCAAGGACCTCTTCGAGCAGGCCGGCCTGCCCACCGACCGCGACGAGGTCGCCAAGCTGTGGGAGGGCGACTGGTCGAAGTACGTCGACGCGGGCAAGCGGTTCAAGCAGAACTCGAAGGACGACAAGGTCGCCTTCATGGACAGCTCCAGCGGGCTGTTCAACGCCATGATCTACGGCGACTCCCAGCAGTTCTACGACAAGGAGGGCGAGCTGATCTACGCCACCAACCCTGTCGTGAAGGACGCGTGGAAGCTGGCCTCCGAGGCGGCCACGTCCGATCTGACCGCGAAGCTCCGCCAGTTCCAGCCCGGTTGGGACCCCGGCCTGGCCAACAGCACCTTCGCCAGCACCGTCTGCCCGGCGTGGATGCTCGCGCACATCAGCGAGAAGGCGGGCCCGAACAACAAGGGCAAGTGGGACGTCGCCAAGGCGCCCAAGGGCGCCAACTGGGGCGGAGCGTTCCTCGGCGTCATGGAGAAGAGCCCCGTCAAGAAGGAGGCGCAGGAGCTCGTAGCCTGGCTCACCGCCCCTGAGCAGCAGGCCTACATCTTCAAGAAGCTCGGCAACCTCCCCTCGTCGCAGACCGCGTTGGAGATGCCCGAAGTGGTCGATGCCAAGTCGGACTACTTCAGCGGCGCGCCCATCGGGCAGATCTTCGGCGCCGCGGCCCAGGAGATCCCCGACGAGCAGGTACTCGGCCGTAAGGACGGCACCATCAAGGACATCTTCTCGCAGGGTCTGACCTTGATCGAGGCGCAGAACAAGAGCCCGAACGAGGCGTGGAAGACCACTGACGAGCGCATCGAGAAGGCCGCCGGCTGACTGGCGCTTCGCTGGAAGTCCGGTGCGTCGGCCGCGGGTCCGTCGTGGCTGGTCGCTCCCCCACTCTCGGCTTCGCTCGAGCGGGGGGACCCCCATCGCGGCGGAGCCGCATATTGATACAGCCCCGCGCCCCTTTGGGGCGCCTCCGCCGCCCGGCGCCCCACGCAAGGCCCGTGTGGGCCGCCGGGCTCCGGCTCGCCTCTCTCACCCTCCAGGAAGGACGCCTTCCGGTGGCCATCTCCACCTCGACACCACCAGACGGTGCGCCCGGCATCGGCGCGGAGCGTCAGCGGCGCCGTACGCTGCTGCACCGTCTCGACGTCCGGGGCGCGCCGTACGCCTTCGTCGCCCCGTTCTTCGTCGTCTTCGCCGCCTTCAGCTTCTACCCGCTCATCTACACCTCGTGGATCTCGCTGCACCGCGTAGAACTGTCGACCCTGAACCTCATGGAGTGGGTCGGCTTCGACAACTACACGGCGCTGTGGGACGACGACCGCTTCTGGAACGCGCTGTTCAACACCTTCACCATCGGCGTCCTGTCGACCGTGCCGCAGCTGCTGATGGCGCTCGGACTGGCGCACCTGCTCAACTACCGGCTGCGCGGCTCGACGTTCTTCCGCGTCGCCGCCCTGACGCCGTACGCCACGTCGGTCGGTGCCGCGGCCCTGGTGTTCACGATGCTCTTCGAACGCGACTTCGGCATGATCAACTGGATGCTGAGCCTGGTCGGTGTCGACAACATCGACTGGGAGAACAACAAGTGGGCCGCGCAGACGGCGATTTCCTCGATCGTCATCTGGCGCTGGACCGGCTACAACGCCCTGCTCTACCTCGCGGCGATGCAGGCGATCCCGCGCGACCGCTACGAAGCCGCGGCCATCGACGGCGCTTCGCGGTGGCAGCAGTTCCTGAAGGTCACCGTCCCCGGCATCCGCTCCACCATCGTGTTCACCATCGTCCTGTCCACGATCGGCGCCACCCAGCTCTTCGGTGAGCCCCTGATCTTCGGCCAGGGCCCGAACGGCATCACCGGGGGAGCGGACAACCAGTACCAGACGCTGGGTCTGCTGCTGTACGAGGAGGGCTGGAAGAACTACCAGATGGGCCGGGCCGCCACGGTCGCCTGGGCGATGTTCCTGGTGCTCATCCTCGTGTTCGTCGTCCAACGAGTCGTCAAGCGCGTCCTGGCGCGCAAGGCCTGACCGGGAGGTTTCCATGACCACAGACAGCATCCCGGTCCAGACGGCCGACGCACGCCCAGGGACCGCGCGGAAGGCCCGCAAAGCCACCCCGTCCGGCGGACGGCGCCGCCAACTGTTCCGGCACCCGGGTGCCGGACGTCAGCACCACGCGGGTCCCGTCGCCTACATCCTGCTGGGAATCGCGGCGCTGTTCTCGCTCTTCCCGCTCTACTGGACGATGGTGGCGGCGTCGACCGACAACACGCGCGTCACCCAGACGCCTCCGCCGTTCCTGCCGGGACCTCACCTCCTGGAGAACCTCGGCAAGGCCTGGCAGGACGCCGCGCTGGGCAAGGCCATGCTCAACAGCCTGATCGTGGCCGGGGTGATCGCCCTGTCCACGGTGCTGTTCGCCACCCTCGCCGGCTTCGCGTTCGCCAAACTCCGCTTCAAGGGCCGCAACATCCTGCTGATGCTCGTGATCGGCACGATGATGGTGCCGCCCCAACTCGGCGTCGTACCACTGTTCATGATGATCACCGAACTGGGCTGGGGCCAGAAGCTGCCCGCCGTCATCTTCCCCACGCTCGTCAGCGCCGTCGGCGTGTTCTTCATGCGGCAGTACCTGTCCGAGGCGCTGCCCGACGAACTCGTCGAGGCCGGGCGGGTGGACGGTGCGCACTCGCTGCGCATCTTCTGGAGCATCGTGCTGCCGATCGCCCGGCCTCCCATGGCCGTGCTGTTCATGATCACGTTCGTGCACGCCTGGAACGACTTCTTCTGGCCGTTCATCGTGCTCGACATGACCAATCCGACGGTCCCCGTAGCCCTCACCCAGCTCAGCGCGGGATACGTGCGCGACCAGTCGCTGATCATGGCGGGCGCGCTGCTCGGCACGCTGCCCCTGCTCGCCCTGTTCGTCGTCTTCGGCCGTCAGATCGTCGGCGGAATCATGCAGGGAGCGGTCAAGGGATGAGCGCCCCACCGTCCCCCCGCTGCCGCGGCCCTTCGACGCCCGCCATCCCACTTCGCCGCTTCCGCCCCGCAGTACATCTGGAAGGACCCACGTGACCACCGCAACCCGACGTGTCGCGCCCGCCTCGGAGAACACCACCGCCATCAGGTTCCCGCAGGGATTCACCTGGGGCACGGCGACCGCCGCCTACCAGATCGAGGGTGCCGCCTCCGCGGACGGACGCACCCCTTCGATCTGGGACACCTACTCGCACACACCCGGCAGGGTGCGCAACGGCGACACCGGTGACATCGCCACCGACCACTACCACCGCTGGCGCGAGGACGTCGCGATCATGGCCGACCTGGGGGTGAGCGCGTACCGGTTCTCCCTGTCGTGGCCGCGTGTGCAGCCGACCGGCCGCGGCCCGGCCGTCGAGAAGGGTCTCGACTTCTATCGCGCCCTGACCGACGCACTGCTGGAAAAGGGCATCGAACCGGTCGTCACGCTGTACCACTGGGACCTGCCGCAGGAGTTGGAGGACGCCGGCGGCTGGCCGGAGCGCGCCACCGCGGACAGGTTCGCCGACTACGCGGCCCTGGCGGCACGTGCGCTGGGGGACCGGGTGAAGACCTGGATCACCCTCAACGAGCCCTGGTGCAGCGCCTTCCTCGGATACGGCTCGGGTGTCCACGCGCCCGGGCGCACCGACCCGGTCGCGGCCCTGCGCGCGGCGCACCATCTCAACCTCGCCCACGGCAAGGCCGTTCAGGCACTGCGCGCCGAACTGCCCGCCCGCGCGCAGGCGTCCATCACACTCAACATTCACCATGTCCGTGCGCTGACCGAGGCTGCCGAGGACCTCGACGCGGCCCGCCGGATCGACGCACTGGCCAACCGCGTCTTCACCGGCCCTCTGCTGGAAGGCCAGTACCCGCAGGATCTCCTCCAGGACACGGCGAGCCTGACCAACTGGTCCTTCGTACGGGACGGTGACACCGCCACGATCCACCAGCCGCTGGACTTCCTGGGCGTCAACTACTACACACCCACCCTCGTTTCCGCCGCCACCGGCGAGGCCAGCCACGGTTCCGACGGACACGGGATGAGCGAGCACAGCCCCTGGCCGGGCGCCGACAACGTCGCCTTCCACCGGCCGCCGGGCAGCACCACCGCGATGGGCTGGGCGGTCGACCCCAGCGGTCTGTACGACCTGCTGATGCGGCTCAAGGCGGACTTCCCCGCGATGCCTCTGATGATCACCGAGAACGGGGCCGCGTTCGACGACTACGTCAACCCGGAGGGCGAGGTGGCCGACCCCGATCGCATCGCCTACCTCCACGGCCACCTGTCGGCCGTGCACCGGGCGATCGTGGCCGGCGTCGACGTCCGGGGCTACTTCCTGTGGTCCCTGCTGGACAACTTCGAGTGGGGCTACGGCTACAGCAAGCGCTTCGGTGCCGTCTACGTCGACTATCCGACCGGCAAGCGCATCCCCAAGGCCAGCGCGCGGTGGTACGCCGACGTGGCCCGCACGGGCACCCTGCTGGAGGAGAGCGGCGGGAAGTGACAGATGATCAACCCGTTACGGTGCGCGGGACGCACGCCGTCCCGCGCACCGTAACGGGCGCGGCACGAGGTGGCACGCCGCCGTCAGGTGCGTGGCGGCTCTCCTCGGATGCAGGGTGGGGACGGGCCGGCCCGCTCCGCGTGCGCGGATCACGGATGACAGACTGACACCATGGACGAGCGCGTATTCGGTAGGTCGGGTCAGCAGGTATCCGTCGTAGGTCTCGGCACATGGCAGCTGGGTGCCGACTGGGGAGACGTCGACGACAAGGAAGCCCTGGCGGTGCTGGAGGCGGCGGCCGAGACGGGGGTAACGTTCTTCGACACCGCCGACGTGTACGGCGACGGACGCAGCGAGCAGACCATCGCCACGTTCCTGCGCGGGCGCCCCGATCTGCATGTCCTGGTCGCCACCAAGATGGGCCGCCGTGTGGACCAGATCCCGGAGAACTACGTCCTGGACAACTTCCGCGCCTGGAACGACCGCTCCCGCCGCAACCTCGGCGTCGACCGCCTCGACCTGGTGCAGCTGCACTGCCCGCCGACGCCCGTCTACTCCACCAACGAAGTCTTCGACGCCCTGGACACGCTGGTCGCCGAGGAGCGGATCGCCGCGTACGGAGTGAGCGTGGAGACCTGCGCCGAGGCGCTGACCGCCATCGCCCGCCCGAACGTGGCGAGCGTGCAGATCATCCTCAACCCGTTCCGCATGAAGCCGCTCGCCGAGGTGCTGCCGGCGGCGCGGGAGGCGGGCGTCGGCATCATCGCCCGGGTTCCGCTGGCCTCGGGGCTGCTCTCCGGCAAGTACACCAAGGACACCGTCTTCGCCGAGAACGACCACCGCACCTTCAACCGGCACGGAGAGTCCTTCGACCAGGGTGAGACGTTCTCCGGCGTCGACTTCGAGACGGGCGTGGAGGCCGCGGCCGAGTTCTCCGCGCTGGCCCCGGAGGGGTACACGCCGGCCCAGCTGGCGCTGCGCTGGATCATCCGGCAGCCCGGCGTGACCACGGTCATCCCCGGCGCCCGCTCGCCCGAGCAGGCCCGCGCCAACGCGGCCGCCGCCAAGCTGCCGGAGCTGTCCGACGAGACGCTCACCGCGATCCGGGATCTCTACGACCGCCGGATCAAGGACCAGGTGGAGAGCCGCTGGTAGCAGGGGCGTGCCGCCCTGACCGATCGAACCGCGCGAATCTGGGCACTCGGGGCCGAGACAGATGCGGGTTCGATCGATCAGGGAGGAACCTTGTCGGTCACGGGAAAGAGTGCGGACACCGAGGACTGGGGTCGCGGTGAGACCCCGGAGCAGCGGGCCGACCGGAAGTGGGGCGAGCTGATCCAGGAGGTCCGGGTCGCGCAGACCGGGGTGCAGATCCTGTTCGGCTTTCTGCTGACGGTCGTGTTCGCCCCGAGGTTCGTGGATCTGGACGCCACGGACGAGAACATCTACATCGTCACCGTCGTCCTGGGCGCCGCCTCGACCGGGGCACTGATCGGCCCGGTGTCCCTGCACCGGCTCGTGTCCGGTCGGCGCATCAAGCCGCAGGCAGTGGAATGGGCCTCCCGGCTGACCCTCGTCGGCCTGTTGCTGCTGCTGGCCACGATGACCGCCGCGGTTTTGCTGATCCTCAGGGTCGCGACGGGCCACGACGACTACGTGCCGTGGCTCGTCGCCGGCATCGTGGCGTGGTACCTGCTGTGCTGGTTCGGCGTGCCGTGGTGGACACGGCACCGCCACTCGTCACGGTGAGATCGCGCGTGTCACCCGGTGTGATCAGTCAGTGTCGCCACGGGCCCCGCGCAGCGCCACGATGCATGTGCTGATCGCCTGCTGAAGCTCCTCCAGCTGCTGGACCATGTCGTCCTCGTAGAAGTCCTGCGCGTCGTCGAAGGTCAGCTCCTCGAACACCTTCGTCGCCCGCTGGAGACTGCTGTAGAACTTCGTCCGCCGCTCCTGCACGCGCAGTTCGGGGTCGGCCTCCACGGTCTCGGCGACGAGGGACTTCATGGTGTCGTAGGCCTCGCCGGCCCACTCGCCGGGGTCCTCCGCCTCGTCCAGCTCGTCGATGAGGGACAGATGCCGCTCGGCCTCCTGGCGTACGTCGACCGGCGCGTCGACGGTCTGCCCGGCGGGGGTCTTGATCTGGCCCGACTCGGCGATCTGGCGGACGTATCCGATCCGGTCGGCAGCCCTGCTCTCGGCGGCGACGGCCTTCTTCAGGTCGTCGGTGCGCACGATGTCACGGGCCAACTCGGCCTGGAGTTCCGGGTCTTCGCGGACTCGGTCCAGGAGTGCCCGGCGGGCCGCCAGGGCGGTGGAGGGGTCCGCGAGGATCGCCGCGCGCAGTGCGGTGGGGTTCTCCGCGACTTCGAGGGCCTTCGTCGGCCGGATGCCCTCGGCCTCGGCCGCCTCGGTGATGGCGGTGCCGCGCTCCGAGGCGGCGCCGTTACGTGAGACGTAGTAGCTGAGCCAGACGTCCGCGTCGGGCAGCTCGACCTCCTGGCCGGGCGCCAGCTCCTCGAAGTGCGGGACGAGACCGTCGTCGGCGGCCCGGTCCCAGGCCTTGTAGTAGCGCATGACGCGGTCGGCGGAACAGCCAGCGAGCTCGGCGAACTCCTTCGCGGAGACCTTCGGCGTCTCGTCCGCGCCCTGACCGCCCGGCCGTACGCTGCGCGCCACCATCAGGCCGAAGGCCCAGCCTCCGGTCCGCGCATAGACCCCGAACTCGCGGGCGTCCCGCGCCACGAGATCGGACAGGGGCACGGGGGACGTCTCGGACGGGACGGTCGCCAGGGTCACGGGTGACTCTCCTGAAAGGTGTTGCCGGGGGCTGGAACAGGTGCGACAGGAAGCCTATAGGGGCTCATGACGAGGCTTTTCCCGGCCTCGGATCCGTGTGTTTCTCCTCCCGTTCGCCGGCCGACCCCTCGATCATGACGGCCGGCCGGGAGAGGATGCGGGCATGAGTGTTCGCCCCCTGCCTCTGAGCACCCCCGCCGCCCAGGGCGTCGACGCATCCGGCGTCCACGCCTTCCTCGACGCCCTCGACGCCGCCCCGGACATCGAGCCGCACAGCCTGATGATCATGCGGCACGGCCACCTCGTGGCGTCCGGCTGGTGGGCGCCGTACACCGAAGACCGCCCGCATCTCCTCTATTCGCTCAGCAAGAGCTTCACGGCGGCGGCCGCCGCGCTCGCCGCCGCCGAGGGGCTGCTCGACTTCGACGCCCCGGTGATCTCGTACTTCCCGGAGTTCGAGGCCGACATCACCGATCCGCGCAGCCGCGCGATGCTCGTACGGCATGTGGCGTCCATGGCGAGCGGCCATGGGACCGACACCCTGTACCCCGCTCTCGCCCTCGACCACCAGAACCTGGTGCGCGGCTTCCTGCTGCTGCCGCCGGACCGTGATCCGGGGACCGTGTTCGCGTACAACCAGCCCACCACGTACACGCTCGGCGCGATCGTGCGGCGCGTCACCGGTCGGTCGCTGACTGACTATCTGCGGCCCCGGCTGTTCGATCCGCTCGGCACCGGCGAGACGGCGTGGCTGCGTGACGGGTCAGGGGCCGAGCTGGGCTTCAGCGGACTGCACGCCACCACCGACGCCGTCGCCCGGCTGGGCCAGCTGTATCTGCAGCGCGGCGTGTGGGAGGGCGAACGGCTGCTGCCCGAGGAGTGGGTGGCCGAGGCCACGCGGGCGCAGATCTCCACCGCCGAGTTCGAGATGAGCGGGACCGACTGGCAGCAGGGCTACGGCTTCCAGTTCTGGATGTCCCGGCACGGCTATCGCGGCGATGGCGCGTACGGACAGTACTGCCTGGTGCTGCCGGAGCACGACGCGGTGATCGCGACGACCGCGGCGACCGAGCAGATGCAGAAGCTGCTGAACCTGGTCTGGGACCATCTGCTGCCCGCGTTCGGGCCCACGCCGCTGTCCGCCCACGAGGAGCGCGACACCGCCCTCGCCGCGCGGCTGGCGCGGCTCGCACTGCCGCCGGCCGCGGGCAAGCCCGCACCGCCGGAGCGTGCGGAGGCCTGGTCCGCCGTCGACTTCACGCCGCACGGCGGTGTGTGCGAGGCCCAGCCGACACTGACCGCGGTGCACATCACGGAGGGCCGGAACCTGGCGCTGATCGACGACGGGCAGCCGCTGCAGGTGCCGATCGGCAACGACGGCTGGACCGTCATCGAGGAACCGGTCCCCATCGCGGTGAGCGGGGGGTGGAGCGAAGCGGACACCCTCGTCGTGGACATCGCCTTCCTGGAGACACCGCACCACCTGGTCGTCACGTGCTCGCTCACCGACGGCACGTTCACCGCGCGGTGGCTCATGCAGCCGCTGCACCAGGGTGCGCTGCGCAGGATGCGCGCACCCCGCGCCTCACTCTGACGGCACCCGGAAGGTCCGCAGGAAGGTGTCCAGCGCCTCACGGTTGGCGGCGTCGTCCCAGTCGGCGGCGGGGGTCGTCCAGCGCAGTGAGAAGCCCCGGTGCTCGCCGATGAGGAAACCGCGCCCGAAGGTGCGCACGCGCCTGCCGTCGACATCGATGAGCCACTCGATGTCGGCGGCCTCGCGGCCCTGGTACGTCGTCGCGCGGATGTCGCCGATCCGCCGGTAGTCGTGGCCCTGCTTCAACTCGGGCTCGACGTCGTCCCGCCACACGGCGACCGGATCCGGGCCCACCGCCTCGCTGTAGGTGACGGCGAGCGTGCGAGGGTCGTCGTCCTTGCCCAGTACGACCCGGTAGGCCAGATCGGCCTGGCGGGTGGTCTGCAGCGGTTTCCAGCCCTGGGGGAGAGCGAGCGAGAACCCCTTGGGGGACTGGTAGCGGCTGAAGCCGGGCGGCAGGGGCGTGCCCGTGGGGGAGGGGGACGCCGACGTCGGAGTGGGCGTGGGCGTGGGTGTCGGCGTCGGGGTGGGGGTGGGGGAGGGGGAGGGTGTCACGGACGGCGAGGGGGTCTGCTCCCCCGGGGCGGACGCCGAAGCCGGTGGCCGGGGTGCCGTACCGGCCTCGGACGTGCTGTCGTTGTCGGAGACCTGGCGGGACACGGCGAGGACGGCGACGGACACGGTGACGACGGCGAGCGCCGTCCCGGCGACCATGGTGCGCCGGCTCCACCCCTCACGCGCGTGCAGGGCCGCCGCGTACACCCCGCGCAGCCGGGGCCGCGACGTCGACCGTGCGACCATCTCGGGGTCTTCGCTGAGGACACGGACCAGTGCCTCGCGGACCACCGGCCGGGTCAGCCGCTCCCGGCAGTTCTTGCGGAGCAGCCCCTGCACCAGCTGGGTGAGCGGTCCGGCGCGCAGCGGTGTGCGCAGCGGAAGCCGGTCGACGCCCTTCAACGTCGTTTCGGGCCGGTCACGTTCACGGAAGGGCGGGCGGCCCTCCAGCATCGTGTAGAGGAGCGCACCCAGGGCCCACAGGTCGGCCGCCGGTCCGATGCGCTCGTCACGGGCCTGTTCCGGGGAGGCGTACGACGGTGCCGTCACGCGTGGCACGAGGGTCGCGCCGGCCAGGCCGAAGCCGGTGACCACCAGGGGCCCCTGCTCCCGCACGAACACCTGCCCCGGACTCAGCTCGCCGTGCGTGATGCCCTCGCCGTGCGCCGCCTCCAGCACATCGAGCAGCTCCAGGCCGATCCGCGCCGCCCGTGCATGGTTGAACGTGCCCTCCTGCGCGAGGAGTTCCCCCAGTGGAATGCCGTCGATCCACTCGGTGACGGTCCACAGGGTGCCGTTCTCCTCGATCGCGTCGACGACCGTGGCCACCTTGCCCGGACGCAGCAGCCCCATGGTCTCGGACATGCGGATCACCCGGGCGGTGGCCCGCCGCACGGTCTCCCCGTCGGAGTCGGCCGGGAGCACCGTCTGCGTGAGGAGACAGGGCCGTGAGGCCTCGACATCCTCGCCGTACCAGCAGATGCGGTTCGTCTCGCGATGGAGGACCTCCAGCAGGCGGTACCTTCCGGCTACCAACTCGTGCGTGGAGACGTGCGCCTTGACCATGGTCATCCCTCGCTGAACCCCTGGCTCTCACCTTTCCCAGAGGTACGACGGGTGCAATGGTGTGCGTTCAACGAATCCGCAACTCCGGTGACCTTCTTTCGGCTTGTGCCCGAGGTGTGCGGAACTGGCCGTATTCGACGAGGAATTCGACCGAGACTCAGCTCAGCGCAGACCGAAGCGCTCCGTCCACTCCATCACGTCCCCGGTCGTCGCGTTGCCGCCGCACACCACCAGACCGAGCCGTGCCCCTTCGCCCACCCGCTCCAGGACCCGGCGGGCCGCGGGCAGCAGACATCCGGCGGCCGGCTCGGTCCACAGCTTGGCGTGGTCGGCGAGGTCGAGAACGCCCTGCACGGCCTCCCGGTCCGGGACCACGAGCACCTCGGTGACCAGGGCGGACACATGGTCGTACGTCAGCTGCGACACGGACGGGGCACTGAGCGTGGTCACGATCGACGACAGCGCCACCGGCACCGGTCCGCCCGCCGCCAGCGCCTCGGACATCGCCTGCGCGCCCTCGGTCTCCACGCCCCACACCCGCACGCCGGGCCGGCGCGCACGCAGCGCCGCCGCCACACCGGCGATCAGCCCACCGCCCCCGACGCTCACCAGGACATCGGTCAGTTCTCCGGCGTCCTCCGCGAACTCCAGCCCTACGGTGCCCTGTCCGGCGATCACCACCGGGTCGTCGAACGGGTGGACCAGCGTCAGCCCCTCGTCCCTGAGCCGCGTCACCAGCGAGAACGCGCCGTCCATGTCATCGGTCAGCCGCACCAACGCACCCGTGTCCTGGGCGATCTCGATGGAACGGGCCGGCGCCGAGCGCGGCATCACGACCGTGGCCTTCACATCGAGGGCGGCGGCCATGACCGCGAGCGCGATGCCGTGGTTGCCGCCACTGACCGCCACGACCCCGGCGGCCCGCTCGGCCTCGCTCAGCGAGAGCAGCTTCGCCGTCGCGCCGCGGGCCTTGAACGACCCGGTGCGCTGCAGGAGTTCGAGCTTGGCGGTGACCGGGGCGCCGAGCAGCGCGGACAGGCCCGGGCTGGGCACGGTGGGGGTGCGGACGACGTGTCCGGCGATCCGTGCGGCGGCGGCCTCGACGGCCTCGATGTCCGTGATCCCGATCATGACCATCACCTTTCGGCGCGGGTGACTGAGTCCGCGTCCGCATCGAACCCTGACCCGAGAGGAGGCGGCAGGTCAACTCGGTATCAAAGGTCGCGCCGCACCAGGAAGTCGATCAATGACCGCAGCTCGTCGACGGCGCCGCGCCGCAGAAGTACGTCCGTGAGCGCGACCTCCGCCGCGACCAGATGCCGGCGGGCCTTGGCCAGGGCCGCCGACCGGCCGCCCGCCGCGTCGATCAGCGCGGCCGCCTCGGCGGGCTCGCCGTCGGCTTCGAGGAGTGCGGCGAGCCGGCTCGCCGCGGTAGCGGGGAGTCCAGCGCGGCCAGCACCGGGAACGTCTTCTTCCGCTCCCGCAGTCGCCGTGCACGGGCTTGCCGGTGACCGCGGGATCGCCCCAGATCCTCAGGACGTCGTCGACGATCTGGAAGGCGATTCCCAGATGCCGGCCGACCCGGTCGAGCGCGGCGACCGCCGTGGGCGGGGCTCCACCGAGCACCGCGCCCAGCGCCGCCGCACAGCCCAGCAGTGAGCCCGTCTTGTGCTCGGCCATCCGCCGGTACTCGTCCGGGCGCACCCGCCCCGGTCCCGTCCACGGCCGGGCGGCGAACAACAGGTCGTCCGCCTGTCCACGCACCAGGTCGCCGAGCGCGACCGACAACAGGCGTACGGTCTGCGGTCCTTGCGGTCTTTGCGGCACGGCGGCAAGGGTCCCGACGGCCAGGGCGAACAGCGCGTCGCCCGCGAGGACCGCGGGACCCGTGCCGTACGCCTTCCACGGTGGGGCGGCGGCGCCGGTCCGTGTCGCCGTCCATGATGTCGTCGTGCAGCAGCGAGAAGATGTGCACCAGCTCCACCGCCACGGCTGCGGGCACGCCGGCCCGCCCCTGCGCACCCGCCGCCTCGGCGCCGAGCACGGCCAGCGCCTGCCGGACGCCCTTCCCGCCGGACGCGACGACCGGAGTGCCGCCCACCTCGCACCAGCCGAAGGAGTACGCGGCCATCTCGCCCACCCACGGATGCAGCCGGCCCACGGCCTCCCGCAGCGCCGGGCGCACCAACCCCCGGCAGCGGTCGAGGACTTCGGCCGCCGAGGGCGGTGACTGCACCGCCAAGCCGTGCGCCGTCACCGTACGCCCTCCGCGACCCCGAACTCCTGCTGCGCCCGAGCCACCATCTCCCGCGCGTGCCGCAGCCCTGTCCGCTCCAACTCCCGGGCCAGTTCGGCGAGTTCGGCCGCCGTTTCGGAACGGTCGCGGCCCAGGTGCGCCAGCGACTTGACCAGGCCGAGCCGGGACAGGGCCTCCTCGCGGGGCTCGCTCATGGCGCGGAACTCGGCGAGCGCCTCCTCGTAGAGATCCCGGGCCTGCGTGTAACGCCCGGCGCGGTACAGGACGTTGTCGCGCATCTTGTGGTTGTAGGCCAGCGCGCTCGACAGCTTGACGTCGGCAGGACCGACCAGGTTGCCCGTGAGGCGCAGATCACTTCACTGGACTTCTCAGTGCTGCGCCTTCTGCGGTGTCAGCTCGCTCGGTCGTACGACCACATGGCCCTGGCCCTGCAGCATCAGCTGCACCGCTTCCCCGGAACCTCCGCGCAGCATCGACCCGATGGACTGCGAACGGTGCAGCGAGGTCTGCAGGCCGGCCGTCCAGCCGACGATCGCGTCCGTGTCGACGTACACCGGATACTGCGGCGAGACCGGGATGACCAGCGGGCTTCCGTCGCACACCAGGCCCAGCCTGCCCTGTCCGGAGAAGACGCTGTTGAACAGGCCGCCGCCCGTGATGCCCGCGCCCTTCACGGTCGCGATCCGGTACGACAGCGAGGCATCGAAGCACAGCACATTGCGGCCGTTGACCGTGAACTCGTCACCGGGGTTCACATCGACGACGAAGCAGTTCTGCGCCTCGTGCGCGAACCAGGCCTCGCCCTGCCCGCGCACCGCCATCAGCGGGAGCCCCTCGCCGGTCACCGCGCGTTTGAGCATCCCGCCCACGCCCTGGCCCTTGCGTTCGAACTGGAGGTTGCCGCGATAGGCGATCATCGCGCCCTGACGCGCCATCATCTCGCCGTTCACCGCGTACTTGATGCACTTGGAGTTCTCGATCGTCATGCCCGGCGCCGCGGCGGGCTGGACCATGTGCTCGCTGGAAAACAGATCACCCTTCATATCGGCATCCTTTCCCGGAGCGGGTCCTTCCGCCAAGATCGCGGGGCAACGGGTCTTCCACGGCTTTCCGTCAGGCGCCGAAGAGCTGCGTCCAGTACGTGCCCGCCGCGCCGCCGCCCGCGAAGCCGACGCCGATGTGGGTGAACGTGGGCTTGAGGATGTTGGCCCGATGGCCCGGACTGTTCATCCAGCCCTCCACCACCTCGGCCGGGGAGCGCTGGCCGCAGGCTATGTTCTCGCCGATCGAGCGCCGGGTGGAGCCCGCGGCGGCGGCCCGGTCCCAGGGCTGGCTGCCGTCGGGCGAGGTGTGCGAGTAGAACGCGCGGGCGATCATGTCCGCGCTGTGTGCCTGCGCCGCGGCGGTGAGGACCGGGTCGACGGCCAGGGGCGGCAGACCTGCCCCGGCACGCTCCCGGTTGGTGAGGTCGACGACGTCGGCCGCCGTCCGCGCCAGCGCCTGAGGCGTCAGCGGCCTCGCCCACAGCGCGGTCCAGTACGTGTCGCCGGAGCGGCCCCCGGTGACGTACGCCAGGCCCGCGTGGGTGAACGCCGGGTCGTGCAGGGTGCGGCTGGGCTCCCTCGAACCCAGGCAGTAGTCCACGAACTCGGCGGGCGTGCGCGGGCCGGAGACGAGGTGCTCGCCGACCGTGACATAGGTGAATCCGGTCGCGGTGACGCGCTGGTAGACGGAGACACCGTCCCGGCCTTCGACACCGAGCTGTCCTTCAGCGGCCATGGCGCAGGCGTGGGCTCGCGCGGCGGACGTCAGGCGGGCGTCGAGGGAGACGGGGGGTGAACCGGCCCTGGCGCGGGCGGAGTTGACGAGGCCGAGGAAGCCGTCGGGGTCGGGCGTGGAGGGCACGGCAGTGGGTCGGCGGGGCGCGGTGGACGGATGCTGTGGCGTGGTGGAAGGGGTGGGCGGCGCGGCAGCGCGTTGGTGTGGTGCGGTGGCGGGACGCTGCGGCGCGGGGAAGGGCGACGCGGGCGCCGCGCCGGAGCGGGCGTGCGGCGCCGCTGTGGCCGCGCTGTCCTCGGTGACGTCGACCCCGAAGTCACGGGCGAGCCCGGCCAGTCCGTCCGCGTACCCCTGCCCGAGCGCACGCAGCTTCCACCCGCTGCCGCGCCGGTAGATCTCCGCGAGCAGCAGCACCGTCTCCTGCCCCGGGCGTGGCGGGGCGAACCGGGCGATCAGCCGGCCGCCCTGACCGGTGACCAGGAGGGTGGGGGCGGGCAGGCGGCCCAGGGGAGTGCCGGGGTCGGCGGGGCTGACGACCACGGTGACCTTGGTGGCGCCGGTGCGCAGGCCGGACGGGTCGACGGTGAGCGTGTGGCCGTGCAGCCGGGCGCCCGGTGCGGAAGGCTGGTTGTAGAACACGAAATCGGCGTCGCCCCGGACTTTCCCGCTGTCGTCGGTGATGAGCGCGGACACGTCGAAGGGGCCGGGCACCTGGACGCTCACAGCGCCGCCCGGGAGGGGCAGATTGCCTCCGGGGACCAACTCGCTCATGACGCCGCCCTGATGGTCGTGGATCCGGCCCCGGTCGGGGTTGTCCGGGAAACGTCCACCAGGGCCCGCGGGTTCCCCCTCGGGGGCGTTCGTCGTACCAGGTGGCGCTGGGTGGCGTACGCATGCGCGATGTGTGTGTGCCGTGGGGTGGTGACTGCTCTTTGCCGGCCCCGCGCGCCCTGGTGATGACAGCGGTCAGGTGAGGACCATCGCAGTGGGATGTGAACTGGGGTGTGAAGGGCGGACAGGGGGCGAGATCGGCGGATGCCTGCTTGGTTCTCGCATGTGCCGATCTGGTCCCAGGCTCTGCTGATGGTGGGCGGATTCCTCGCCTTCGGCCTCAGCGGCCTGCTCGTACGAGCCCGGATCCGCGATTGGTTCGGCGAAGATCCCGAGCACAACGAACGCGTCAAATTCCTGGTCGAAGTCGTCGGAGGCTTTTACGCCTTGCTGATCGGGCTGGTTGCCGTGGGGGCGTACGACCACTATGTGGAGGTGAAGAAGCTTGTCAATGAGGAGGCTTCGCAGCTCACCACGGTCTATCGCGCCGGTGAGGCGTTTCCCAACAGCCGTAGATGCCGTATTCAGTCCCAGGTGCGGAACTACGCCGAGAATGTGATCAACGAGGTCTGGCCGCAACAGCAGCGGGGCGAGATCGTCGAGGACCAAGGGCGGCTGGACGCCGTATTCGAATCCCTGATGTTCTATGAACCGCAGAACGAAGAGGAGTCGAACGCGCAGTCCGTCACCCTCGAAGCCTTCAACGATTACAACAACCTTCGCCGTGAACGGCAGGGCGAGGTGAGCATCGGGCTGCTGCCGGTGCTGTATCTCGTCCTCTTCGGCGGCGCGTTCGTGACCATTGCGGCGACCTGGGCGCTGGTCGGCGTCAGAATGATCGACCATGTGGCCCTGACCGGCCTGCTGTCGTTCTTCATCGGCTTGTTCATCACCCTGATCATCGCGCTGGATCACCCTCTCCAGGACAGCAACGCGATCGACCTGACGCATTGGAAGGTCGCGCTGACGCAAGGAATGGGAGTGCCTCCCGAGGGACAGGAGCAGATCACCACGTACTTCGGGGTGTCGAGCAGGGAGCGGGTGCCGGGCTGCCTCCTGGACGTGGCCGACTACGTTTCGTTCGCCAGCTCGGAGCAGCTTCCGCAGTGAACATCACACGGCTCACCCGTATCCCCGTCGTGGGAGCCTTGCTCGCTTCACTTGCGCTCGGCACTGCTGCCTGCGCCGGGAACGAGCAGGACACGACGATCACGGTGGCGTCCGTCGACTTCACCCGCGATATGGAGAAGCTCGTCGACGACTTCCGGCGCACCCATCCCCGTATCCGTGTGAAGTTCGTCTTTCTCCCCGAGAGGGTGCTGCGGAATCGGCTGTCCAAGGACGTCGCCGACGAGGAGAGCCGCTACGACGTCGTCTCCATCGGCCCGTGGGAGGCGCCGATCTGGGCCTCGCGAGGATGGCTCACCCGACTCGATGTCCTGGCGAGCCGGGGTGACTACGACGTAGAGGATTTCATTCCCGTGGTGCGTACGGCGCTGTCCTACCGAAAGGGCCTGTACGCGGTGCCCTACTACGGGGAGTCGTCCTTCCTGATGTACCGCAAGGACCTGTTCGACAAGGCCGGGCTGACCATGCCGGAACGCCCGACCTGGTCGCAGGTCGCCGAACTGGCGGCCGAACTCCACGATCCCCGGCGCGGAATCGCCGGAATCTGCCTGCGCGGCGGTCCCGTCTGGCTGAACCTGGTGTCTCTCAACACCGTGATCCTGACCTTCGGCGGCCGGTGGTTCGACGAGCATTGGAACCCCCAATTCACCTCCCCCGAAACCAGGCGGGCGGTGAAGTTCTACGTGGACCTGGTCCGTAGCTCCGGCGAGCCTCGGGCGCACGAAGCAGGGCCCGCCCAGTGCCAGGCGACGATGCTGCGGGGCAAGGCGGCCATGCTGTACGACACCACTTCCTTCGCCGGTGGTCTCGAGGACCCCAGGATCAGCGAGGTCGCCGGCAAGCTCGGCTACGCTCCCGCGCCCGTGATGCGCACCGGCAGCTCGGGATGGCTGTGGACCTGGGCGCTGGCGATCCCCGTCACGTCCAAGCACCCGAAGGCCGCGTGGGATTTCGCCTCCTGGGCCACGTCGAAGCGGTATCTGAAGCTCTACGGCAAGAGGCTCGGCTGGGTCGGAGTGCCACCCGGCAGCCGGCTGTCCACGTACCGCCTTCCTCCGTACAGGAAGGCCGCCAAGGCCTTTCTGCAGCCGACGCTGGACGCGCTCAACGCCGTCAACCTCACCCGGCCCGGCCTGCACAAGCAGCCGTGGACGGGAACCTCGTACGTCGGCATCCCGGAGTACGCGGGCCTCGGCGGCCGGGTGGCCAAGGAGATCTCCGCGGCGATCGCCGGCCGGCAGTCGGTCGACGAGGCGCTGGAGAAGGCCCAACTCTTCGCGAACGACGTGGTCGAGGGCGGCGGCTACCGGGACTGAGACGCCGGCGAAGGACGCGCTCGCGGTCGATGCGACATCGGTCACACCGAAGCCGGGCAACCTCCGTGCGTCCCGTCACCTCTCCACTGTCGACGCACAGTTGACCGCCGACCGATCACTGAGCAGTACGGATGCGGGCGGTATCGCCATGAAATGCGTGTAATCGACGATTCATGCTTTACATGGACATGACTCATCCGGAAGGGTTGTGCACCGGGGGCCCGACCAGCCCCCATGGCGTCTCAACTGCGCCATGCCTCAGGGCGGTTGGTGACCCCGGCCGCCTTCGCACGAAGGAACCCTCAAGTGCGTAGAGCTCACATACGCAGCCTGGCGGTCGCCGTCGCCGTGACGACCGCCGCGACGGGGCTCACCGGAACGGCCTTCGCGGGCCCGGTCACGGGGACCGAGCCCACCTCCGCTTCCGTCTCCTCCGCCTCCTCCATAGTCGACGCGGCCCGCGCCGCCGCCTTCGCTCACGCGAGGGCCACCGGTGTCGCACCGGGCGACGAACTGCGCGCCCAGGACGTGCTGCTCGACCCGGAGGGCGCACGGCACGTGCGGTTCGTCCGGGCCCACCGCGGGATGCCGGTGCTCGGCGGCGACCTCGTCGTCCACCTCACCGAGCGCCTGAAGTACGCCGGTGTCACCCGGGCCGCGGACCACAGCGTCGCGCCCGCTGCCTCCGAGGCCCAAGTGACCGGCCGCCAGGCGGAGGAGAAGGCCGCCGATGTCGCCAAGGGGTCGGTGAAGAGTGTCGAACTCGTCGTCGACGCCCGCCGTGGCGCGTCGGCCCTCGCCTACGAGGTGCACGTCGGCGGCAGCGGCACCGCGGACGGCGGCGGCTCCCGGACCGTCGTCATCGATGCCCGCACCGGCAAGGTCCGCAGCAACACGCCCGACAGCGAAGAGTTCCTGTCGCCGGACCTGGTGGACACACTGCGCGAGCGAGGCGAGACGCTCGACCCCGCCACCGGCACCGCCCCGGAGCCGACCGGCCTCGCCGCGACCCCCGCGCCGGGCGCGGCCCGCTACCCGGCACCGGCGACCGGCACCGGCACGTCCCTCTTCGCCGGCAAGGTCGCCCTGACCACCACCCGGACCGCCCGCACCAGCTACGTCCTCAAGGACCCCAGCCGCTGGGGCACCGAGACGCGGGACGCCAAGGGCGGGGAGCCGACGAGCTTCGCCCGCGGCAAGACGTTCACCAGCACCACCAACAAGTGGGGCAACGGCACCGTCTCGAACCGCGCCAGCGCCGCCGTCGACGCCCAGTACGGCATCACCAAGACCCTGGACTTCTACAAGAAGACCTTCGGCCGCAAGGGCATCAAGAACGACGGCAAGGGCGCCCGCGCCCTGGTCCACTTCGGCAACAAGGTCGCCAACGCGTTCTGGGACCCCTCCTGCGGCTGCATGCTGTACGGCGACGGCGACGGCGAGATGTTCAAGAAACCGCTCGTCGTCCTCGACGTCACCGGCCACGAACTCACCCACGGCGTCGTCGACGCCACCGCCCGCCTGGAGCCCACCCGCGTGGACGCCCAGGGCAATCAGTACGGCGAACCGGGCTCCCTCAACGAGTCCCTCGCCGACATCTTCGGCTCCGCCGTGGAGTTCAGCGCCAACAACCCCAAGAACCCGCCCAACTACCTCGTCGGCGAGAAGCTCGGCCTGGACCAGAAGTTCCTGCGCCGCCTCGACCGCCCCTCCCTCGACGTGCTCGAGGGCGCGATCGACTACTGGTCACCGGCCGTCTACGACGCCGAGGTGCACGCCGGGTCCGGTGTGTCCTCGCACGCCTACTACCTCCTCGCCGAGGGCAGCGGCCGCAAGAAGATCGGCAGCGTCACCTACGACTCGCCGACCTACGACGGCCTGCCGGTCAAGGGCATCGGCCGCGCCAAGGCCACGGCGATCTTCTACCGCGCCCTGACCCGCTACATGGTCTCCACGACCGACTTCCACGACGCGCGCACCGCGACGCTGAAGGCGGCCAAGGACCTCCACGGGCTGAACAGCACGGAGTACAAGACGGTGAACCGGGCCTGGGCCGCCGTCAACGTGACCAAGGCCAACACACCGGCCGAAAGGCACTGACGCGACACCGGCAGCCGCGCGGCGCACGCCCGGCTGCCGGGTCCCACGGCCCCAAGCCTGCTTCTTCTCTTGACGACGGAAAAACAGATCCAGCACCACCGCCGTCCACCCCGACGGCTTCCTCGGGTACGTCCAGAAGGTCGGCGACCGCCCGGAGTCCGGCCAGCCCGTGACGTACGACAGCACCGCGGACTTCGGTGTCGGCGCCTTCCTGCTGGGCGGCACCGAACTGGCCCTGCTGGTCGGCTGACCGGGCTGGTCAGCCGGATGCCGTCGGCTCCGGGGTGATCAGGCCCCGGCGGTAGGCGATCGCCACGGCCTCGGTGCGGCTCGCGGCGCCCAGCTTGCCGAGAATGTTGGAGACGTGGACGCTCGCCGTCTTGCCGGTGATGAACAGCTCCTCGCCTATCTGCCGGTTGCTGCGGCCGAGGGCGAGGAGCCGCAGGACGTCCTGCTCGCGGGAGGTGAGCAGGGACGTGCCGTGGTCGTCCCGGTCCGACAGCCTGCCGCGGCGTATGAGGGCGTCCGCCCGCTCCAACAGCGGCGTGGCGCGGAGTTCGGCGGCCGTCTCCCGGGCCGCGCCTGCCTCGACGGCCGCTTCCTCGCGCCGCTCGGCCGCCAACAGGGCCTCGGCGAACCGCAGTCGGCAGCGCGCCCGCTCATACGCGTCGCCGTAGTCGAACGCGGCCACCGCCTTCCCCCACGCCTCCGCGTCCGGACCGGACACGGCCCGCGCCCACTCCGCTTCCGCCCGGGCCAGCCAGGCCTGCCCCTCCGGACCCTGCGGAATGCCGTCGTCGCCGTGCCCGGCCACATCTCGCGCCAGCTCCACCAACTCGCCCGCCGTCTGCGCCCGGCGGCGGGCCCCCGCCTCGTCGCCGGTGCGGCGCAGATCGACGGCCGAGTCGGCGACGGCGGACAGGGCGAGCGCGGCGAGCCGGACCGTCACGTCGGGCGGCGTACCCGCGTCATCGGTGAGCGCCGCGACGGTGGACCGCATCTGCGCCACGGCCTCGTCCGCATCGCCGAGCAGCGCGGCGGTGTCCGTCAGCACGATTCCCGCGACGAGCGTGGCCATCCAGTCGAACGGCCCCTGAAGCAGGGCGCGCGCACGGTCGGCTGCCTTGAAGTCGCCGCGCGCCAAGGCGACGTTCAGCGCGGGACCCGCCGTATAGCCGCCGGCCGTCGGCAGCACCGCGGCGTCACTCGCCGCCGCGCGCAGGCACTCGTCCCAGCGGCCCAGGGTGTACAGCACCAGCAGGTGCAGATAGCGCATCTCCAGCGGATACGGCGAGGACAGCAGACCGGCGCGGCGGGCGCGGTCCAGGCCCTCGGTCAGCCAGGGCAGGCACTCCTCCAGATCGCCGGACTCGAAAAAGCCCATGGCGAGGTTGAACAGGGCACGCAACTCCACCGGCGCGTTGCCCGACCTCCGAGCCAGCTCCCGGGCCTCCTTCAGCCGCGCGCGGTTTTCGGGGGTGCGTCGGCGGCCGCCTTCGAGCGTGGCCAGCGAGATCAGCAGGTCGGCCTGGGCGTCGGTCACCCGCAACTGCTCCGCGATGCCCAGCGCCTGGCGGGCGACCCGCAGCGCGATCTCGGTCTCTCCGACCTGGCGGGCCGCCATCACATGGGTGGCCGCCGCCCACACCCAGGTCCGCGAGGCGGGTTCGGCGGGGATCAGAGCGAGCGCCTCGCTGCTGTACGCGAACGCCGCCGTCAGGTTGTCGACGCTGATCAGGTTCCCGGCGAGCGTGTAGCGCACCCGGGCGGCGAGCTCGGAGTCCGCGTCCTGGCCGATGCCCGCCAGCGCGGCACGGGTGAGGGAGACCGCGCGGTGCGTCTCCCCGGCGTGCGCCGCCGCGGCGGAGGCCCGCAAGGTCAGCGTCACCCTGTCGATGCCCTCGCCGGAAGGCCGCGCGGCCGGGTCCACCGACGACCACACGTCGAGCGCGGCTTCCAGGTGCCGGAGTTCCTCGGCGGGAGCACCGAGCCGATGGGCGTGGTCGGCGGCCTCCAGCGACGCGGCCAGGGCCTCGGCCAGATCATGACTCGCGCGATAGTGGTGGGCGCGCTCGGCCGCGGTCTCCGCGCGGTGCCCCCGGCGGGACAGCAGCCGGGCGAACGCACCGTGCAGCCGCGCCCGTTCACCCGGCAGCAGATCGGCGTACACCGCCTCCCGGGCCAGGGCATGGCGGAAGGAGTACGTGTCGCCGCCCCCGGAGACCAGGAGTTGCCGCTCCACGGCCTCCCGCAGCGCCGACTCCAGCTCGTCCTCGGGGAGCCCGACCGCGTCCCGCAGCAGATCGTGCTCGACCCGCCGCCCGGCGACGGCGGCCGTACGCAGCACCTGCTGGGCCGTGTCGGTCAGCTGCTCGAAACGGATGAGGAGGACATCGGCCAGCCCGCTGGGCACCCCGCCCGCCTCCGCGTCCGTGGCGGCCAGCAGCTCCTCCGCGTAGAAGGCGTTGCCCTCGGCGCGCTCCACGATCCGGCGGACCGTCGTGTCCGGCACCGGACGCTCCCGCAGCCCGCGCACCAGCCGGGCCACGTCGGGATCGGCCATGGGCCGAAGCTCCAGCCGCTCGACAGCGGGCAGCCGCACCAGCTCGGCGAGCAGCGGACGCAAGGGATGCCGCCGATGCAGATCGTCCGCCCGGTACGAAGCGAGCACCGCCAGCCGATGCGTGGGCGCACCGCCCGCGGCCCGCTGCAGGATGCCGCGGCTGAGCAGGAACCGCAGCAGATCCCGCGAGGACTGATCCGCCCAGTGCAGATCCTCCAGCACGAGCAGCAGCGGAGCGACATCCGCCAGATCGGCCAGCAGCCCCGCCACACCCTCGAACAGCCGCACCCGCCCACCGTCGTCCGACCCGCCACCCAGCAACCGCTCCACCGCCGGATGCGCCGCCACCACGGCCGCAAACCGCTCGTCAGCGGCAAGCACCCCCAGCACCTCGCTGAACGGCAGATACGGCAGCCCCACGTCACCGAGATCCACACAATGCCCGGTCAGCACCGTCATCCCAGCGCCAGCAGCCCGCGCCGACACCTCATCCAACACCCGCGTCTTCCCGACCCCGGCATCCCCGGCAATCAGAACAGCCCGAGCCTCACCACCCCGGGCACGCTCCAGCACACCGGAAAGACGAGCAAGCTCATCCTCCCGGCCAACGATGGGCGAGGTAAACGCGGTGGTCTGCAGCACAATCCCATCCTGGCACGACCCACTGACAGCACTTCTGAATCCAGGGCTGACTGGTCCGCCCCGTAAGGGGCGCGGGGAACTGCGCGACCAGCCACAAACAACCCGCAGCCGCCGCCAAACAGAACCCCCCGAGCTCGTAGGCGCTCAGCCCTTCAACACCCGCGCCCAATCCTCCGGCACCCGCCCGGCAGGGCCCGGCGCCGGCTGATCAGCCGGATGACTCACCGGAGGTGCGAGCTCCGGCCCCGCCTCATACATCTCGGACGTCGCATAGTTCCAGAACCACTCCTCACCCGGCTCGAAACTACGCACCACAGGATGCCCGGTCTCCCGGAAATGCGCGGTCGCATGCTTCGCCGGCGACGAGTCGCAGCAACCGATGTGCCCGCACTGCGCACACCGCCGCAGATGGAACCACCACCCGCCGACCTCGTCGCACTCCACACACCCCATGCCACTGGGCGGAACAGTCGGGTCGATCATGTTGTCGCTCGTCATACGGCCTCCTCGGGCAGGTCGTTCGCGGACGCGACCAGCGGAAGCAGCACCTGAAAGCGCGTGTCGCCCGGCTCGGACTCGACCTGAAGCGTGCCGTGGTGCTTGTTGACGACGATCCGCCAGGAGATGTCCAGGCCGAGCCCGGTGCCCTCGCCCACCGGCTTGGTGGTGAAGAAGGGGTCGAAGATACGGCTGCGGATCTCCTTGGGCACGCCCGGCCCGGTGTCACGGAACTCCACCAGCAACCGTTCGTGTTGGAGCGCCGTCCGCACGGTCAACGTCCCTTCGTCGCCCGCGTCGTTGATCGCGTGGACCGCGTTGTCGATCAGGTTGGTCCACACCTGGTTGAGCTCCGCCGGGTACGCCGGGATCTTCGGGAGCGTACGGTCGTACTCCTTGACGACCTTGATCCGCTCCCCGATCTTGCCCGAGAGCATCAGCAGTGTGCTGTCGAGGAGTTCGTGCACGTCGGCGACCTGGTAGGGCGCCCGGTCGAGCTGTGAGTACTGCTTGGCGGCGTCGACGAGGTGGGAGACGCGGTTGGTGGAGTCGTTGATCTCGTCCATCAACAGCTCGGTCTCGACGGTGTAGTTGAGCCACCCGATCGCGTTCGGCAGGATCTCCTCGTCCACGGCCGCCGCGATCTGGTCGAGCCAGTCGGTGTCGATACCGGCCTGCACGAAGGTCGGCGCGATCCGCCAGCCCTCCGGGATGCCGTGGTCGTTGAGCCAGTCGGTGAGGGCGTCTTCCCGGTCGGCGGCTTCCAGGGGAGTCAGCACTGGTGCCTTGGCGACGCGTTCGGCGGTGCGTTCCTGGATGTCGATGAGGTTCGCCATGACCTCGGGGGAGTAGGAGCCCTGGGCGATGACGGCGAGCTTGTGCCGCATCTTGCCCACCCGCTCCCGGAGCGTCGCGGTGGCTCGTACGGCCGCCGCGGCCGGGTTGTTGAGCTCGTGCGTCAGACCGGCCGACAACGACCCGAGCGCCAGCAGCCGTTCGCGCTCCCCGATGGCCCGCTGGGTGTTCTTCGAGCCGAAGAAGAGCCCTTCCAGCAGGTGGACCGCCATGGGGAACCACTGCTGCATGAAGGCCGCGAACTCCTCGGCGGGCACCACGAAGAAACGTGTGGGCTCCGTGACCCGCATGGAGCTGTTGTAGACCTGGCGCACCCGGTCCCCGAGATACGCCTGCATGGACCCCGCGTACACCCCGCGCTGCGAGGTGCGGGTGACCTCCACGTCGTCGACGCCGACCCGGCGGGAGAGCACCACCGTGCCCTCGATCATCACGTAGAAGCAGGTGGCCGGCTCGCCCTCGGTGTACACGGGCCCGGGCTCGAACTTCTCCACCCGCCCCGCACTGCACAGCTGCCCGAGCTGATCGGCGGACAGCTTCTCGAACAGGAACAGCGAACCGATCTCCGCGGGGCTGCACGGCATCGGCTGCCCGCTCACGACTGCTCCAGATACCGGTGGACGAGCATCACGGCCATGGCTCCCTCTCCGACGGCGGACGCGACGCGCTTGGCGGACTCGGCACGCGCGTCGCCCGCCACGAACACGCCGGGGATGTTGGTCTCCAGGTGGTACGGCGGCCGGTCCAGCTCCCAGCCCGCCGGCGGCCGCCCGTCCGGGGAGAGATCGGGCCCGGCCAGGATGAACCCGTGCTCGTCCCGCAGCACGGTGCCGTCCAGCCAGTCGGTGAGCGGAGCCGCGCCGATGAACACGAACATCCACTGCGCGTCGACGAGTTCGGTCCGCCCGCTCTCCGTGTCCCGCAGGGTCAGCTGCTCCAGGCGCTCCGAACCGTGCGCGGCCTCCACGACGGTGCAGGTGCGGACCGAGATGTTGGGCGCCTCGTCGATCTGCTGGGTCAGGTAGTACGACATCGACGCCGACAGGTCCGTTCCGCGCACCAGCAGGGTGACCGACTTGGCACCCCTGGCCAGGTACATCGCCGCCTGCCCGGCGGAGTTGGCGCCGCCGACGATGTACACGTCGTGCCCCTGGCAGGAAGCCGCCTCGGTCAGCGCCGAACCGTAGAACACCCCGCACCCGGTCAGATCGGCCGTGCCCGGCGCCTGCAACTGCCGGTACGACACTCCCGTCGCCAGGATCACGCTGTGCGCGGCGATCGCCGACCCGTCCGAGAACCGTACGACCCGTGCCGCGCCGCTGATCTCCAGCCCCGTCACCTCGCGCGCGGTGAGGATCTCGGCGTCGAACTTGGCGGCCTGCCGCCGGGCCCGGTCGGTGAGCTGCGCCCCCGAGACGCCGTCCGGGAAGCCCAGGTAGTTCTCGATCCGCGAACTCTGCCCGGCCTGCCCGCCGGTCGCCGACCGCTCCACGAGCACCGTCCGCAGCCCCTCCGAGGCTCCGTACACCGCCGCGCCCAGCCCGGCCGGACCGCCCCCGATCACGACGAGGTCGTAGAAGTCGGCCGTCGGCGTGGTCGCCAGCCCGACACGGGCGGCGAGCTCCGGCGCGTCCGGCTCGACGAGGAGCGTGCCGTCCGCGGTGATCACCACCGGCAGTCGCTGCCCGTCCTGACCGGCGGCAGCCAGCAGCCGCCGCCCCTCGGGTTCGTCGGCCGAGTACCAGCGGTACGGCACCTGGTTGCGGGCCAGGAACTCCCGTACGTCCGAGGAACGCGCCGACCAGCGGTGCCCGACCACCTTGGTGCTGGGCACCGGCCGGTAGTCGCTGCACCGCCAGGCCTCCAGCAGATCGTCGAGGACCGGATAGAGCTTCTCCTCGGGCGGATCCCACGGCTTGAGCAGATAGTGGTCGAGGTCGACGACGTTGATCGCGTCGATCGCCGCGTTCGTGTCCGCGTACGCGGTCAGCAGCACCCGCCGTGCGCCCGGATAGACGTCCAGGGCCTGCTCCAGGAACTCGATGCCGTTCATCTGCGGCATGCGGTAGTCGGCCAGGATCACGGCCACCAGATCGCCGCGCAGCTTCAGCTCACGCAGGGCGTCCAGCGCGGACTCGCCGGACTCCGCGCGCACGATCCGGTACGAACCGCCGTAGCGGCGCCGCAGGTCGCGGGCGACGGCGCGGGAGACTCCCGGGTCGTCGTCGACGGTCATGATGACGGTCCGCGCTGCGTCGGCGGCCTGTGCCATACGTCTCCCACCCCGAGAGCGTTCGGATTCGCGGTACGGCGACCCCGTCCCGCCGCGCCGGCTCCCGCCCATCGTATGTTCGATCGTCCCGCTTCGCTCAGGCATGCGGGAGGCCGGAGCCCGTCAGCGGCGCCGCGAGCTCAGCACACAGAACTCGTTGCCCTCCGGGTCGGCAAGGGTGACCCAGCTCTCCTCGCCTGTCTGGCCGACGTCCGCGTGCCGGGCGCCGAGCGCGAGGAAACGGGCGACCTCGGCCTCCTGGTCGTCGGGGCGGAAGTCGAGGTGCAGCCGGTTCTTGACCGTCTTGCCCTCGGGAACCGGGCCGAAGATCAGCCCGGGCAGGCGGTCCTCCCGCGGCCGGATCTCGAACTCCTCGGGCGAATCGTTGATCACCACCCACCCCAGCGCCTCGGCCCACCAGCGGCCCAGGGCAACCGCGTCGGCCGCGTCGACGTTGACTTGCTCCCATTCGAGGCCCATCCGGGCAGCGTAGTGAAGACTGTTCCGACGAAGCGACCGCAATACAGCGACCGCAATACAGCGACCGCAATACAGGGAGGCAGCCGCATGACACGCCCGATCACGGCAGGGGTCGACGGTACGGAGGAGAGCCACGCCGCGCTGGCCTGGGCAGCCCGCGAGGCGGTCCGTCGCGGGCTGCCGCTGCGGGTGGTGCACGCCTGGCGGTTCCAGCCGCACGAGGCGATCGACGCCGGGGACGCCGACAGCCAGGCCGGATGGGTGCGCACGGCCGTGGCGGAGGCCGCCCGGACCGTCACCGAGCGGCACCCGGAGCTCGACGTGACGACCGACGTCCTCGAAGGCGGCCCGGTCGACACCCTGGCCGCCGCGGCGGCCGACGCCGAGATGCTGGTGCTCGGCTCGCGCGGCCACGGCCGGGTCGTCGGCTTCCTGCTCGGCTCGGTCGGACAGCAGGTCATCGCCGGGGCCACCGGTCCCGTCGTCCTCGTACGGGCGGAGGACGAGCCGGCCGCCGAGGCCGCGGGCCGTCAGGTCGTCGTGGGCCAGCAGGGCGACCCGGACGACAGTGCCGCCGTGCTGCGGTTCGCGTTCGAGACGGCAGCCGCGCGCGGGGCGACCGTCCGTGCCGTACGCGCCTGGACGCTGCCGCCGGTGTTCTCCTACAGCCCGGCCTCGCTGAAGCTGCTCGACGAGGCCGGGGGCCTGGAGCCGTACGAGAAGAAGGCACTGGCCGCGGCGGTGCAGCCGTGGCGGGACCGCTTCCCGGACGTCCCGGTGGTGGAGCACGTGGAGATGGGCAGCGCCGGGCAGGTGCTGCTGGAGGTGGCCGGGCAGGCCCAGCTGATGGTCGTCGGCCGCCGGGCCCGCCGTACCGCCGTCGGCGCACGGATCGGCTCGGTCGCCCACGGGATCCTGCATCACGCGGACTGCCCGGTGGCCGTGGTCCCGCCCGCGTGAGTCACTCGCCTGTCGGCTGCAGCGTCTCGCGCGTCTTGGGCAGGATGTTCTTCACGTAGTCCGCCACCACCGTGTCCAGCCCGATGTCGTGCTGGGCACGCTCGGACAGGTACCAGCGGTGTTCGAGCAGCTCGTGGTAGATCTCGGCCGCGTCCATCGAGCCGCGCAGCTCCGGCGGCACCGCGCGCACGGTGGGACGGAACACGTCCCGCACCCAGCGGTGGGCGAGCACCTCGGGGCGGGCGCCGAGGGGGTCGCCCGGGGCGTAGTCGTCCTGGGTGGCCATCCAGCTCTCCAGGTCGTTCAGGAGCCGCCGCGCCTGGTTCTCCTCGGTGTCGAGGCCGGTCAGCCGGAGCAGCTGGCGCTGGTGGTGGCCCGCGTCGACGACCTTGGGCACGAAGGTGACCGTGTCACCGTTGGAGTTGTGCTCGATCTGCATCTCGGCCACGTCGAAACCGAGCTCGTTCAGGCGGCGTATCCGGCGCTCTATGTAGTGGTACTTGCCCGCCGGGTAGACCGAGGTGCGGGTCAGCTCGTCCCACAGGTCCCGGTAGCGTCCGCAGATCTCGGTGCCGAACTCGATCGGGTCGACGGACGGGTGCAGCGCCCCCGACGCCTCCAGGTCCAGCAGCTCGCCGCTGATGTTGACCCGGGCGAGGTCGAGGTCGTAGTCGCGCTGTCCGCTGCTGAGCTGCGGATGCAGATCACCGGTCTCGGCGTCCACGAGATACGCGGCGTAGGCGCCCGCGTCCCGCCGGAAGAGCGTGTTGGACAGCGAGCAGTCGCCCCAGGCGAACCCGGCCAGGTGCAGCCGGACGAGCAGCACGGCCAGGGCGTCCATGAGGCGGTGCATGGTGGCCGGGCGCATCGTCGTCTCGAACATCGAGCGGTACGGCATCGAGCCGCCCAGATGCCGGGTGATCAGCACCGGTTCCAGCGGCGCCCCGTCCTTGTCGGCGCGGCCGGTGACCACGGCGAGGGGGTCGACCGCGGGGATGCCGATCCGGTCCAGGTCGCGCAGCAGCTCGTACTCGCGCAGCGCGGGCCGTTCGGCCAGCTCCTTGACGGCGATGACCTCGGAGCCGGCCCGGGCGTAGCGCACCACGTGGCGGGAGATGCCGCGCGGCAGCGGGACGAGGTACTCCTCGGGCCACTTCTCCAGGGGCACGTCCCACGGCAGCTCGAGGAGGAGCGCGGGGTGCTCCGGGTTGGTCGCGCTGATCTGCAATGCCATGGCCAGAACTCTAGAGTGCGCGCTCCCGTGCGTGCCGTGCCGCCTCACGTACTGGACCGCGGTGCACCGGCCCGTGCCCGGGGACCAGGACGTCGCCGTCGAGGCCCTCCAGGGTCTCCAGCGAGGTCACGGCGCGGGCGCGTTCGTGATGGAACATGCCCGGCAGCAGCTGGGGCCCCGTGGCGCGCGAGGTGGGGTGGCCGCTGACCAGGGCGTCGCCGGAGATCACCACTCCGGTGCCCGGGAGGTGGTAGGCGGTGTGGCCGAGCGTATGGCCGGGCGTGTGTACGGGGACGGGGCGGCCGGGCAGGTCGAGCGGCCCCTGCGCCGGGAACGGCTGCGGTTCGGCGACGGGGACATGGGCGGTGCCGCCGACCCGCAGGGCATGCACGGCCCACGGCAGGACGCCCGGACGCCAGCCGTTCCCGAGGACCTGGCCGACGGACACCTGGTGCAGGAAATCACGGCGGGCGTGCGGCACTTCGGCCTCGTGCAGGTAGACGGGCGTGCCGTACGTGCCACGCAGGTGCTCGGCGGAACCCAGGTGGTCGTTGTGGGCGTGCGTGATCAGTACCGCCGTCACCGCCTCCGGCGAACTGCCCACCTCCGCAAGGGAAGCGAGAAGCAGCTCCCGGTCCCCGGGGTAGCCCGTGTCGATCAGCGTGACGGCGTCCCCCTCGCTCAGGATCACCCAGTTCGTGTTGCTGCCGTGCACCAGGTAGGTGCCGTCGGCGACTTGCTCCACTGCTGCCCGCATGATCGTCCCGCGTGTGAGGTCCCTGCCCGACGGCACCAGCAAAGCAGAAGGCGAGCGGCCCGGCGCCCGGAGGGTCACCGCCTGGGGAACAGGCCACGATCACGGGGTACTTGAGGGAATCGACGCGTCCCACCCTGCACCAGCCGGCAGCAACGCGCCCCCGACCGGCCGGGCGGCGATAGCCGCACATCAATACAGCCCCGCGACCCTTTACGGCGCTGCAGCACAGCAGCGGACCATGCCCGGCCTGGTTCGTCGCCGAAGGCAGGCGCTCACGGGCGAAACCGCCCGGGCCGCGGCTGCGGATCGAGTACCGGGAGCCGAGCCCGGCGAAGGGACGACAGGGTTCCGTCAGGGGGTGAGGCTGCCTCCGGCACCGTCCCCCGGAGGCAGCCCCCGCGCGCATCCGAAGCGGCCGCCTCTCCGCCTCAGTGCACGCCGTCCGGGCGGAACTGCACGCTGATGCGCGGTCCCGCGGCCCGTGCGGTCTTCGGTACGGCGTGCTCCCAGGTCCGCTGGCAGGAGCCGCCCATCACGATGAGGTCCCCGTGGCCCAGCGGACGCCGGATCGTGTCGCCGCCGCCGCGCAGGGGACGCAGCAGCAGATCACGGGGTGAGCCGACGGAGAGGATCGCGACCATCGTGTCCTCCCGGGCGCCCCGTCCGATCCGGTCGCCGTGCCAGGCGACGCTGTCGCGGCCGTCGCGGTAATAGCACAGGCCGGCCGTGGTGAAGGGTTCGCCGAGTTCGTCGGCGTAGTGCGCCGAGAGCGTGTCGCGCGCCTCGTCCAGCACGGGGTGCGGCAGCGGGTCGTCGGCGCCGTAGAACGCCAGCAGTCGAGGTACGTCGACTACGTGGTCGTACATCGTGCGCCGTTCCGCACGCCACGGCACCTCGTCCGCCAGCTGTTCGAACAGGGCGTCGGAGCCTTCGAGCCACCCGGGCAGGACGTCGATCCACGCGCCGCGGCCCAGCTCGGTGCGGCGCATCCCGTCGAGGGAGCCGAGCCGGAGCCGGTCCGCCTGGTCGAAGAGCGAGCCCTGGAGGTGCGTGGTCATGGATCCAGCGTACCCCTTATTCGAAAATTTGTTCCCATGAGAATGCGTGAACTCTTGATGTCCCCGCCCTTTGGATACGTTCGTGTATCGGATACATTCCCGTATCGAACGAAAGGCGGGGCATGGTGGCGGAGGCGACGACCGGGCGCGTGACCAGGCGCCGTGTCCGCACGCGCGCGAACCTGCTCGACGCCGCGTTCGCGGTCTTCGCGGCCAAGGGCTTCGGCCGGGTCTCGATCGAGGAGGTCTGCGAGGCGGCCGGGTACAGCCGGGGCGCTTTCTACTCGAACTTCGCCAGCCTCGACGAGCTGTTCTTCGCCCTCTACCGGCAGCGCGCCGACCTGATCGCCGAGCAGGTGTCCGGGGCGCTCGCCCTCGACGGCCCCGACCTCGACGTGCCCGCCGCCGTCGACCGCGTCACCGAGGTGCTGCTGCTCGACCGGGACTGGCTGCTGGTGAAGACGGACTTCCTGGTGCACGCCGCCCGTGACCCGGACGTCGCGCGGACCCTGCTGGAGCACCGGGCGCGGCTGCGCGGCGCCATCGCGGAACGGCTCGCCCGCGCCCGGGGCCACACCGAACTGCCCGCCGTACTGGGCGACATCGACGCCGCCGCGCACGCGGTGGTAGCCGCGTACGACGGGGTCACCACCCAACTGCTGCTGGACCGGGACGTCGAGCACGCTCGCGTCTGGCTCAAGCAACTGCTCACCGCGCTGCTGACCGACGGCAGCGACGCCGCCGTATGAGGAAAGGGACTTCTCGCCATGGATGCCGATGTCATCGTCGTCGGAGCGGGCCTCGCCGGCCTGGTCGCGGCGCACGAACTCACCAGCCGGGGCCGCAGGGTCGCCCTGGTCGACCAGGAGAACGCCGCCAACCTCGGCGGCCAGGCGTTCTGGTCCTTCGGCGGGCTGTTCCTGGTCGACTCCCCGGAACAGCGGCGCCTGGGCATCAAGGACTCCTTCGACCTCGCCTGGAACGACTGGCAGGGCAGCGCGCAGTTCGACCGCGTCGACGACGAGGACTCCTGGGCGGTGCGCTGGGCGCGGGCCTACGTCGAGTTCGCGGCGGGGGAGAAGCGCTCGTGGCTCGCCGGGCACGGCATCTCGTTCCTGCCCACCGTCGGCTGGGCGGAGCGCGGCGACCTGCGGGCCGACGGGCACGGCAACTCCGTCCCCCGCTTCCATATCGCCTGGGGCACGGGCACGGGTGTCGTCGAGCCCTTCGTCGGCCACGCCAAGCAGGCGGCGCGCGACGGGCTGCTCACCTTCTACCACCGGCACCAGGTGGACGAACTCGTCGTCGAGGAGGGCTCGGTGCGCGGCGTGCGCGGCACGGTCCTCGCCGAGGACCGCTCGGCCCGCGGTGTCGCCTCCAACCGCGACCGGATCGGCGAGTTCGAACTCACCGCCCAGGCCGTCGTCGTCACCACCGGCGGCATCGGCGCCAACCACGACATCGTCCGCCGCTACTGGCCCGAACGCCTCGGCACCGCGCCCACGGAGATGGTCACCGGCGTACCGGCCTACGTCGACGGCCGCATGCTCGACATCAGCGACCGGGCCGGCGTACGGCTGGTCAACCGCGACCGCATGTGGCACTACACCGAGGGCCTGCAGAACTGGGACCCGATCTGGCCCGGCCACGGCATCCGCATCCTGCCCGGCCCGTCCTCGTTGTGGTTCGACGCTCTCGGCCGCCGACTGCCCGACCCGTGCCTGCCCGGCTACGACACCCTCGGCACCCTCAAGCATCTGCGCACCACCGGGGACATCGCCGGATACGACCACTCCTGGTTCATCCTCACCCAGAAGATCATCGAGAAGGAGTTCGCCCTGTCGGGTTCCGAGCAGAACCCCGACATCACCTCCAAGGACCGCAAGGCGTTCCTGCGCGAGCGCGTGCTGGGCAAGGGCGCGCCGGGACCGGTCGACGCGTTCCTGCGCAAGGGAGCGGACTTCGTCGTGGCCCCGACCCTGGACCAACTGGTCGAGAAGATGAACCAGTTGACCGAGAAGCCGCTTCTCGACGCGGCCGAGGTACGGCGCCAGATCGAGGCACGCGACCTGCAGATCGCCAACCCCTACGCGAAGGACTCCCAGGTCCAGGGCATCCGCAACGCCCGCCGCTACATCGGCGACCGCCTCGGCAGGGTCGCGACCCCGCACCGCATCCTCGACCCGGCCGCAGGACCCCTGATCGGCGTCAAGCTGCACGTCCTGACCCGCAAGACCCTCGGCGGCATCCAGACCGACCTCGAATCCCGCGCCCTGGGCGCCGACGGACAGCCGGTCGACGGCCTCTACGCGGCCGGCGAGGTAGCCGGCTTCGGCGGCGGCGGCGTCCACGGCTACAACGCCCTGGAGGGCACCTTCCTCGGCGGCTGCCTGTTCTCGGGGCGCGCGGCGGGGCGGGCGGCGGCGCAGCAGACGGGCTGAGACTTTGGGCCCGTCTCCTCAGTTCTGGAGGAGGCGGGCCAGCACGGCGGCATGACTCTCCTCGGGAGTCTTGGCCGAGGTGAGCAGGGTCACCGGCCCCTTGCGGGTCAATTCCCGGATGGAATCGAGGAGTTCAGCGGCCTCGGGCGCGGCGAGTTCTGCCTCGTAGCGACGGCTGAACTCCTCGTACGACCCCTCGCCCGCGTGGTACCAGCGGCGCAGTTCGGTCGACGGAGTGAGCGCCTTCGGCCACTCGTCCACCCGCGCCGCGTCCTTCGACAGTCCGCGCGGCCACAGCCGGTCGACCAGGACACGCACGCCGTCCTGCGGCTCGGGCGGATCGTAGACGCGACGGACGCGAACGCTCACGGTGGGGCCTTTCGACGGGGACGTGCCGGGAGCGTACTGCGGAGTGCGGCGGGCAAGGCGGTACGACTTGACCTGAACGGAGTCGAAACATGGACGGAGCGACGCCTACCCTGAAGCTGTAGCCCGCCCCCGACCCGCAAGTGCCGAAGACTCGTGACCGAACACCCCTCAGAACCTGACGAGTTCCTCACAAGTGTTGGTCAAGGTCGAGCCATGATCACACGCAAGCCCGGCGTGGCCCTGCTCGCCGTGTCCCTGCTCCTGACCGGATGCGGCGGCGGTGCCTCGGCCGCACCGGACCACGAGACCGTGACCGCCCAGCCCACCGCGCCGGACACCCCCGCCCCCAAGATCTCCGTCGAGACGGCACCACAGCAGCTGCCCGGGCTCGGGCCGAAGACCTGGGCGAAGGTGCCGTCCGACGCCCGGCAGGCCGTCGTCGTGACCGGTCGGGGCAAGGACTCCTCGCGCTCCACCGTCGTTCTGTACGAGCGCACCGCCGACGGCTGGCAGGCGGGCACGAGCCGGCCCGCCCACAACGCCCTCAAGGGCTGGACCGACGACCACCGGATCGGCGACCTGCGCTCACCCATCGGCGTCTACACCCTCACGGACGCCGGCGGCCTGCTCGACGACCCCGGAACCAAGCTGCCGTACGACCGCTCCACCGCCTTCACCTCACCCGGCACCGGTTTCGAGGGTGAGTCGCTGGCCGGCTCCTTCGACTACGTCATCGCCATCGACTACAACCGGCAGCCCGGCACCTCGCCCCTGGACTGGACCCGCCCGCTCGGTGCGAGCCGCGGCGGCGGGATCTGGTTACACGTCGACCACGACGGCCCCACGCAGGGCTGTGTGAGCATCGCCAAGGAGCACATGAAGGAGCTGCTGCTGGCGCTGGACCCGCGGCTGAACCCCGTCGTCGTCATGGGCGACGCCGCGTCCCTGGCCCGCTGAACCGCTTAGGATCCGCCGCGTGTGCGCACATGTGCTGGTCGCCGAGGACGACGAGATGCAGGCCGAGTTGATACGACGCTCCCTGCTCGCGGAGGGTCACACCGCCACCGTGGTCCACGACGGACGGGCCGCGCTGGACGCGGCGCGGCGTTTTGCCCCTGACCTTGTCGTCCTGGATCTGATGCTCCCGGTGATCGACGGGTTCGGGGTGTGCCGGGTGCTGCGCGCGGACGACGACATCCCCGTCCTGATGCTCACCGCCCGCTCGACCGAGGACGACATCCTGCTCGGCCTGGAGCTGGGCGCGGACGACTACATGACCAAGCCGTACAGTCCGCGCGAGCTGATGGCCCGCATCCGGACCGTCCTGCGGCGCAGCGGACGGGTGCCCGCGGACCGGCGCGAGGATCCGGTCGTACACGCCGCGGGTCTCTCGGTCGATCCCGTACGGCACGAAGTGCGCTGCGACTCGGCGCCGGTGGAGTGCACGCCGGCCGAGTTCGAGATCCTGCTGGCCATGGTCGGGGAAGCGGAACGGGTGTTCTCCCGGCGGCAGTTGCTGGAGATCACCCGGGGCACCGACCGGGCCTCCACCGAACGGGCCGTCGACGTCCACATCATGAACCTGCGCAAGAAGATCGAGGCCGACCCGCGCCGCCCGGCCCGGCTGCTGACCGTGTTCGGCGTCGGCTACAAGCTCAGCGGCGGCCGCTGATGAGCGAGCGCATCCCGCTGCGCAAGCGCCTCCTGGTGCGGCTGCTGATCGCCTCCGGCCTCATCGCCGTGTGTTCGGTGGCGGCGACCGCATGGCTGGCCGTGGCGACCACCACCCGCGCGCTGAGAGAGGAACAGGGCCAGGCCCTCGCCGCGGACATGGAGGTCCTGGCCGAGCTCAGCGGCTACGCGGCCACCCATCGCGACTGGCGGGGAGTCGCCACGACCGTGCGGGAGCTGTCGGCGCGGACAGGCCGGCGTATCGCCTTGACCACCCCCGACCGGAGGACCATCGCCGACTCGGCGCCGCCCGGCACCTCCCTGCCACCGACCGCCGCCGCGACCGTGGACCCGCTGCGCACCGACACCTCCAGCGAGCGGGGCGCCCAACTCGGCGGCACCGACCCGCGCGTGGTCGGCCCGTACCGGCTCACGACGGCGGAACGCACGAGGCTCGACCTCCTGGCCCGGAAACGACAGAGCTGCTTCGCCCACTACGGCCTGGAGACCCGCCTCACCCGCACGCCGAGCGGCCGCCCGGTCCTGGCCGACGCGGACGGTGCGGGTCAGCCCGGCTATGTGCCGGAGCCGTGCGGCGACGGCCTGCTCAACACGCCGACCCGCACGGAGGAAAAGGCGCTGACCGCGCTCCACACGCTCGCGCGCGGCTGTCTGATCCGGGCGGGCGTGGATCCCCGGCTGCCCCTGTCCCTGGGGGACGCCCTGCCCGGCCTGCTCTTCCGGAGCCCGTCCATCACGTCCGGCTACGACAAGACAGGCGTCAAGGACATGCGGCAGGCCGAGTCCTGTGTCGACGACGCCCGTCGCGCCCAGCTCGACCCCTATACGGCGCCGGTGGCCGAACTGTTCCTGGGCGGCGGGGGCAGCCCTGCCGTGCGGTTCGACATGTCCCCGGCCAACAAGGCCAAGGTCGTGGGCACCGCGGGGCTGGTGCTCGCCGTCACCGTGGCCGTGACCGCCGTGGTCGCCACCCGGCTGGTACGGCCGCTGCGCGCGCTGACCGCGGCGGCCCAGCAGCCCCCGGACCGCCATGTCCGCGTCCCCGTCACCACCCGGGACGAGACCGGCATCCTGGCCGCGGCCTTCAACGACCTGACCGAACGCCGCGAACGCCTGGAAGCCCAGCGCAAGGCCATGGTCAGCGACATCGCCCACGAACTGCGCAGCCCGCTCACCAATATCCGCGGCTGGCTGGAGGTCACCCGCGACGGAGTCGTTGACCCGGACCCCGCCCTGCTGGCCGCGCTGCACGAGGAGGCCGTCGTCCTCCAGCGCGTCATCGACGACCTGCGGGACCTCGCGGACGCCGACGCCGGCACCCTGCGCCTGTACCGCGAGCCCGTGCGCTGCGACGAACTCCTCCACCAGGTTGCCGCGGCCCACCACGTCGCCGCCGACGCGGCCGGCGTCGAACTGCGCACCGACATCGACGGCACGCCCTGGCTGGACGCCGACCCGGTCCGGATGCGGCAGGCGCTCGGCAACCTGGTCTCCAACGCGCTGCGGCACACCCCGGCCGGCGGCATCGTCACCCTGGCCGCGCGCCAGGACGGGGACCACGTCGTCATCGAGGTCGCCGACACCGGCACCGGCATCACGCCCGAGGAACTGCCGCACGTCTTCGACCGGTTCTGGCGAGCGGAGAAGTCCCGTAGCCGTCGCACGGGCGGCAGCGGGCTCGGCCTGCCCATCGTCCGCCATCTGGTCGCGGCCCACGGCGGAGCGGCAGAGGCGGTGAGCGAGCCCTGCAAGGGCAGCGTCTTCACCCTGCGGCTGCCGGGCGGTCCGACGGCGTAGTGGTTCGTAGCCTCCGGCCCCGGGGCGAGGAAGATCACGCCCTTGCCCTCAACCGCACTTGAGGTCCTACGGTCTCCGCATGACCTGCACGGCGTGCGAGCTCCGCACCCGGCGTACTGGAGGACACACCCCATGACGACCCAGGAGATCTCCGACGCCGAACTCGCCGGACAGCCCGCCGCCTACTGGACCGGTGTCGCCTACGAGGCGCTCATCGCGTACACCCGGGCCCGGCAGGCCGAAAAGGGCTACACCCAGCCCCAGTTCTGGCTGCTGCGCAACCTGTCGGAGAACGACATCTCGCCCGACGGCGAGGGGATGACCCTGTCCGAGCTGCGGGCGGCCATGGCCTCCTACATCCGGCCCGAGGACGATCTGGCGGCGGAGGCCGAGGTGCTCGTGGAGCGCGGCTGGCTGACCCGGGACTCCGAGGACCGGCTGTGGCTCACCGCGGAGGGGGAACAGGCCCGCGTCGATCTCGCGAGCAACGCCCCCGCGATCCGTGCCGCCCTGCACGAGGGCATCGACGACACGGACTACGTCACCACGGTGAAGGTGCTCCAGCGGCTGATCCGCAACGCGGGCGGGACGGCCGCCTGACAGACCGATGAGCCGGGCGCCGTCCTGATACGGCCGGCACTGTGATCACATCTCAGACACGCCTCAGGAGCGCAGCGTCTCAGCAGCCGTCGCCGACACCGCGTCCGCCACCGCCGCCAGTGCGGGCGAATCCAGCTTCCACTGCTGCCAGTACAGGGGCACGTCCACCGGCCGCTCCGGCGCCAGTTGAACCAGCCGCCCCGCACGGAGCAGCGGCACGGCCTGTGCCTCGGGCAGCATGCCCCAGCCGAGACCGGCGGCGACGGCCGCCGCGAAGCCCTCCGAGGTGGGGATGAAGTGCCGCACCGGGCTCGCTCCGCCGTGTCCGTCCCCATCTCCGCCGGGCAATCGCCGCACGAAGCCGTCCTGGAAGTCGTCCCGTCGGTCGAAATTCACCGCCGGCGCGTCCCGCAGCGGCCCGCCGCGATGCGCCTCGGCGAACTCCGGACTGGCCACCGCGACGTAGCGCATCCGGCCCAGCGCCCGCACCGAGCACCCCGCCACGGCGTCCGGCGAGGAGGTCACCGCCGCCATCACCTGGCCCTCCCGGAGCAGCGCCGCCGTGTGGTCCTCGTCCTCGCGGTGCAGCTCGAAGCAGAGCCGGGGCTCGGCGGGCAGGCGGTTGAGCGCGCCCAGGAACCAGGTGGCCAGGGAGTCGGCGTTCACGGCGATGGACACCCGGGTCGGCTCCCCGGCGCTCGTCATGCCCAGCTCGGCGCGCGCATCGCGCTCCAGCCGGGCCAGCTGGCGGGCGAACCGCACGACCACCTCGCCCGACTCGGTCGCCCGCACCGGCTTCGTCCGCGTCAGCAGCACCCGCCCGGTGCGCTGCTCCAGTGCCTTGACGCGCTGGCTGACCGCCGACGGCGTCACATGCAGAGCGGATGCCGCAGCGTCGAACGTGCCCTCGTCCACCACGGCGAGAAGGGTCCGTACCTGGTCGAGAGGCAGGTCTGTCATCACGAACGCTAATGATACGTAAGAATCTTTAGCTGTACTCCAGGCGGCGCCTTCTCTAGCGTCGATGCCATGTCCCACGCACTGTCCGTCGCGGCTGCCGGATTCGGCACCGGCCTCTCGCTCATCGTCGCCATCGGCGCCCAGAACGCCTTCGTCCTGCGCCAGGGCATCCGACGCGACGCGGTCCTCCCCGTCGTCGCGATCTGTGCCCTCTCCGACGCGGCCCTCATCGCGCTGGGCGTCGCCGGTGTCGGTGCCGTGGTGGTCGCCTGGCCGGGGGCGCTGACCGCCGTCGGCTGGATCGGCGGTGCGTTCCTGCTCTGCTACGGCGCACTCGCCGCACGGCGGGTGTTCCGGCCGGGCGCCCTGAAGGTGGAGGGGGAGGCCGCTGGTTCCCGCAGGCGTGCCGTGCTCACCTGCCTGGCCATGACCTGGCTCAACCCGCATGTCTACCTCGACACGGTGTTCCTGCTCGGCTCCGTCGCCGCCGACCGCGGCCCGCTGCGCTGGACGTTCGGACTCGGCGCGGTCTGCGCCAGCCTCTGCTGGTTCGCGGCCCTGGGCTTCGGTGCCCGGCTGCTCAGCCGCTTCCTCGCCCGGCCCGCCGCCTGGCGGGTCCTGGACGCTCTGGTCGCCGCGACGATGATCGCCCTCGGCGCGACGCTCATTGCCGGAACCTGAGGCCGCGGACCGTGCGCTGAGCCAGTGGTGCCATAGTGATCCCTCGATTCGAAAGATGTAGCGAGCATCCAGGGACCCCGTGGACACGAGCGAGAGCAGCCCCCACTCCGACTCCGAGGCCGCCGAGAAGGCGGGACCGCCCCGCCGTGGCTGGCGCCGCTGGGCCTTGGACACCCGTCCGCTGCGCCGCCCCGCCTATCGCCGCCTGTGGAGCTCGACCATCGTCACCGCCGTCGGCAGCCAGCTCACCGCTGTCGCCGTGCCCAAGCAGATCTACGACATCACCGGCTCGTCGGCCTGGGTCGGCTACGCCAGCCTGGCCGGCCTTCTGCCGCTGGTCGTGTTCGCGCTGTGGGGCGGCGCGGTCGCCGACACCATGGACCGCCGCAGGCTGCTGCTGATCACCAACAGCGGTATAGCCGTCACCTCGCTGCTGTTCTGGATCCAGGCCGCCGCCGGGCTGGGCTCGGTGGCGGTGCTGATGGTGCTGCTCGCCCTGCAGCAGGCCTTCTTCGGCCTCAACGCCCCGGCCCGCAGCGCCTCGATCGCCCGCCTGGTCCCCGCGGACGAACTGCCCGCCGCGCAGGCCCTCGGCTCCACCGTCATGCAGACCGGCCTGGTAGCGGGCCCGCTCCTGGCCGGCGCCCTGATCCCGGTCATCGGCCTGCCCGAGCTGTATCTGATCGACGCCCTCGCCCTGTGCGTCGCGGTCTGGGCCGTCGTACGACTGCCCTCGCTGCCGCCGCTGGACGGCCGGCCCGCCCGCCGTGCCGGGCTGCGTGAGATCGGGGCCGGGTTCCGGTACATCTCGCTGCACAAGGTGCTGTTGCTGTCCCTCCTCGCCGACGTCGTCGCGATGGTCCTCGGCATGCCCCGCGCCCTGTTCCCGCAGCTGGCCGCCGAGACCTACGCGTCGTACGGCGAAGGGCTCGCGCTCGGCCTGCTGTTCGCGGCGATCCCCATCGGCGCGGTGCTGGGCGGGCTGTTCTCCGGCACGTTCTCCCGGGTCCGCCGGCACGGCTGGATGGTGATCGGTGCGGTCGTCGCCTGGGGCGTGGCCATCACCGGCTTCGGACTGAGCGGCAGTCTGTGGCTCGCGGTGGCGTTCCTGGCCGTGGCCGGGGTCGCCGACATGGTCTCGATGGTCTTCCGCGGGGCGATCCTGCTGTCCGCCGCCACGGACGAGATGCGCGGCCGGATGCAGGGCGTCTTCACGGTCGTCGTCGCCGGCGGCCCACGCCTCGCCGACCTGCTGCACGGCACCGCGGGCTCCGCCTTCGGTCCGCGTACGGCGGTGGCGGGCGGCGGCATCCTGGTCGTCGCCGTGATGCTGGGCCTGGCCGCGGCGATGCCCGCACTGCGCCGCTACCGCGTCTGACGCCCTACAGGCCCCGCCGGTGCATCGCGTACTGCTCCATGAGCTTGCCCCGGGTCGTCTCCAGCCGGTGCGCGAGGATCTCCGCCACGTTGCGCACCAGCGACAGCCCGAGCTGCGCATCCTCCTCGCACAGCTGGAGCACGGCCGCCGCGTCGAACTCGTAGGCGCGTACGGGGCTGAACGCCTCCGCGCCGAAGTCCCACTCGTGCGGCGGGAACAGCCAGGACCAGCCGAGCAGATCGCCCGCGCCGAGGCTCGCCACGGTGACCCGCTGCAGGGAGTTCACCCGCTGTGTGAGCGAGACCGCGCCCGAGCGGATGACCCAGAAGCGGTCGGCCCGGCCGCCCGCCTCGAAGATCCGGCAGTCCTCCGGGAAGGAGACCTCCCGCGCGAGCGCCATCAGACGCTGCCGCTGGGGCGGAGGCAGGGCGGTCAGCAGTTTTATCGCTTTGGTCATGACGCGGGACTCCTCGCCGGCGATCGGATCCGGTGCTTTCCCTACGCCCATTTCAGCCGCTGCCGACGCCGGGAGCACCTCGGCGGACAGCAGTTGCGGACGACAACCCCGAGTACCCGCGGCGGGCATGAAAAAGCCCTGGCTGGACGGGGGAGACCAGCCAGGGCCGTTAAGGGTGGTGTCGGAGGACGGATACGGTCGACCCCGTCACCACGTATGAATGAACCGTAAACCATCTCCGGGGCTTTTGCGCACCTGGAAGCCGGTCACGTGACCCGTTTCACGTCGGGCCCGGGTTTCACCACTCGCACCGTGTCCAGGGCCGGGTCGCTGGGGTCCGGGAGGTTCATGCCCGCGGCCAGGCCTGTGACCAGGTACCGCAGCACCGGTTCGGTGAGCCGTTCGCCGGGCAGCGCGGCCGGGATCCCCGGTGGGTAGGGCGTGATCATCTCGGCCACGACGCGCCCGGCGGCCGCGTCCACCGGAACGTCCTCGGTGGGTCCGAAGAAGGCGTCCCGGGGTGTCATGGCCTGCTCCAGGCGCAGCTCCGCCGGTGCCGGGACGTCGACCCGCGGGGCCGGGGGCGTCAAGGGCGCGGCCTGCGCGAGGTCCTTCAGCGCGGCGAGCAGCTCGCCGGTGGTCTCCGCGTCGTCGCCGTGGGTGATCTGCATGCCGATCCGCCGGTGGTCGGCCAGGTGGGCGTCCACGCCGCGGTGTGCACGGAGCCAGTCAGCGGCCTGGTACCCGGTGATGCCGAGACCGTCGATGTCGATCACGACCGGCAGCGGGTCGAAGTCGGCGGCGAGTCCCGCACCGCAGAAGTCGTCGCGGTCGTTGACGTGCATCCCGTCGATCTGCTCGACGGCATCCCGGACCTCGGCGACGAGTTCCAGTGCGGCGCCCATGATCTCCTTCCCCCTCAGGGCCATCTGCCGGCGCCACCCGTCGAGACCGGCGAAGATCAGCACCGACGGGCTGGTGGTGCCCAGCAGGTCCGCCCGCAGCCGCAGCAGCTCCGGCGGGACGAGGTCGCCCTGCAGATGGAAGACCGAGCCCTGCTCCAGGCCGCTGCCCATCTTGTGGATGCTGGTCACGCAGATGTCGGCGCCCGCGTCCATCGCCCAGGACGGCAGATCGTCATGGAAGGGCAGATGTGCGCCCCAGGCCTCGTCGACGATCAGCGGCAGCGAGCGCCGGTGGCAGAGCCGCGCGATCGCCTTCAGGCCGGCGCAACTGCCGTACGGCGTTGGGCTGGTGACCAGCGCTCCCTTCGCGTCGGGGTGGCGGTCGAGGGCCCGCTCGAACTCCTCCGCGGACGGCGGATGGGCCAGATGCCGGGCACCGTCCCACTGCGGCTCGACCCACGCCGGCTCGATCCCGGACAGGATCAGTCCCGACGCGACGGACTTGTGGACGTCGCGCCCCAGCACCAGCTTCTCGTGCGGACCCGCCACCGCGAGCATCGCCGCCTTGACGGACAGCGAGCTGCCGCAGGTGGTGAAGAACGTGTGCTCGGCGTGCACCGCGTCGGCCATCAGCTCCTCGGCGCGCTCCAGGACCCGCCCCTGGTGGAGCCGGTCGTCCAGACCGCCCGACGCCAGGACGTCACTGAGGAAGACCGCGTCCCCCAGCACCGCCCGCACCGCCGGGTCGGCCCCGCGAGCCTGTTTGTGCCCGGGCGGTGTGAACGACAGGCGCTCCCTGCGCCGATAGTCGTCCAGGGCCTCCAGGACCGGTGCGCGTGCGTGATCGGCCGTCATGCGCATCCGGGTTCCCGGCGGCACGGCAGACAATCCGCCCCGGTCCCCGGGTCAGCCCTCCTCGCTGTGCCTGCCCGGGGTGACGATCTCGTCCAGCACCCCGAGCACGGCCTCGTACGCCAGCGTCCGTACGGCCGCGTCCCGGGCCTTGTCGGGGTCGGCGGGCGTGAGCGCGTCGGTGCGCGACCGCCACATCCGCTTCTCCTGTTCCGCGTAGGCCCTGGCCCGCTGGATGCGCCGCAGCAGTTCGTCCGAGTCCACGACATCCGTCATGCGATCCGGGTACCCCCATGTCAGGCGGCGACGACACGCACTTCTGTTCCCGGGCAGAGGTTTGGCGGGAGGCGCAGCGGTGAGCCGAACAACTGTGACCTCTTGCACAGCCGGGCCCGGCTTCTTTCCGTACCGAACAGGAGCCAGAGGAATGTACGAGGATCGCAGGACCGGCCCCGGCGCGTCGGCCCTGAGCCGCCCCGGGCGGAGTTATGCACCCGCCGAGGCGCGCAGAACCGTGGAGCGTGTGGTGACCGAATGCTGCCGCGCCACCGGAACCGCGTGCGGCGCCGACGCCCTGTCGGACGCTCTGCTCGTCGCCACGGAGCTGACGACCAACGCGATCCTGCACGGCGGCGGGGTCACGGACTTCCGTGTCGACGTCGAGGGACCCGCGGTACGGGTCTCGGTCTGCGACCGCAGCGACGCCCTGCCGGTGACCGAGCCGCCGGTCGACGCGGAAGGGCGGCAGCGGCTGGGAGGGCGCGGCTGGCCGATCGTCCTCCGCCTGGCCCGCGATGTACGGGTCGCGGACCTGCCGTCGGGCGGCAAGTGCATCACCGCCGTGGTGCCGCTGTCCTGAACGCCCGCGTCATTTCTTCGACCGCGCCTCGACGGGCACGTTCAACGGTCGTGCCAGACCGACCAAGCCCTCGTCCAGGCGCTGCAGATGGCGCAGCACGCGGTCGGTGACCCGGCCGAACCGGGGAGTGCCGGGGATGTCGGGCTCCAGCAGCGAGGCGATGCTGGGCCCGGTCTCGACCTCGGCGGTGCTGTGCTGGTCCGCGACATGCGCGGCGATGGCCTCGATGTTGTGCGCGATCCGCCGTCCGGCCCGTCGCAGCCGGGGGTCCGCCGCGATCGACGGGTGGGTGGGCAGGAGTTCGGCGGTCGCGGCCAGCGCCCGCGTGTGGTACGCGCAGGTCTCCAGGAGTGCCACCACATAGCGCGCGGTGTCGCGTCGCGTCCGCAGGGGCGTGATCGGGTGGGTGAGCGGCTGCGTGGCCGCGCTCAGATCGGCAAGCGCCTCGTCCAGGTCGCGCGCCTTGTCCAGCAGATCGGCCTCCGGCCCGCCGCTGAGCTGGTCGATGGCGGCCTCGGCGACATCGCCGAGCCGCTCCAGCACCGTTCCCAGCAGGTCGTTCGTACGGCGGTCCGTGTGGACCGGCAGCACCAGCGCCGCCGCGACGATCCCGCAGGCCGCGCCGAGCGCCGTCTCCTCCACGCGAAGCAGCAGCACCGAGAGGCTGTAGGTGTGCAGCAAGGTGTAGAGCAGGCCGAGTGCGGCGGTGATGAAGAAGGACATCAGCGTGTAGGACAGCGGCGCCGTGTAGAACGACGCGAAGACGCACAGCAGCACCAGCGCGAACGCCGGCCAGGTGTGCCCGGCGACGAGGCCCGCGAGCACGATCCCGGCCACGACACCGAGCACGGTCCCCAGGAGCCGGCGGTAGCCCTTGACCAGGATCTCGCCCGTCGACGCCGTGTTGATGAAGACGATCCAGCAGGTCAGCACCGCCCAGTACCAGCGCTGGCTGGAGAGCAGCTCGCCACCGGCGATGGCGAGCGCCGAGCCGACGGCCACCTGCACGGCAGCCCGCGTCGTGGGGCGGCGCAGCCCCGACTCCGTCGGCTCGCTCTCCTCGGCGCCGGTGATGGCCGCGTCCTCGGCGTCGAGTTCCTCGCGTGAACGGGCCGTCGCCGGGCTGTCGTCCGAGTCGTCCTGCGGACCGTCGAGGGCGATCCGCAGCCCGAGGACCGCGCGGGCGGCCTCGCCGATGCCGCGGAAGACGTCCTGGACGGCGGGCGGCGCGGGCGGCAGGTTCTCCTCTTCGCGGTAGCCGAGCAGCCGGTTGCGCACGTGAGCCAGTCCCGTACCGGTGTCCTGCGAGACGGGCCGCTGGACCAGCAGGCGGAGCGCGTCCAGGTCGCGGCGCAGCGTCGCGGTCGCCTCGTCCCGCACCGGAAGAGGGCTGCCCGTCGGGGCGGGCGCGCCCGGCAGATGCAGGGTGAGCGTGTCCGCCCGCTCGGCGCTGCGCGCGGTCAGCAGCAACAGGCCGAGCCGTTCGGCGGCGATCTCGGCATCGGCGACCCGGCGTTGCAGCAGCCGCGCCACTGTCTCGTCGGACGTCCCGTCGTCGAGCCGGCCCTGGATCAGCATGGCCGTCTCGTGCAGCCGCGCCGTGCCGTCGCGTACGTCCTCCAGCGCCTTGTCGACGTCGTCGGGACCGGCGTCCAGCAGGTCGAGCTGGGCGGACACGAGCTGGGCCAGCCGGGCGCGGAACGCCTCCCGCAGCCGCTCCAGCGTCCCCGCCGCCGTCTGCGGCACGACCACGAAACGCATGGCGGCGCTGCACAGGAAGGCGACGACGATCGCACCGCACAGCTCGGGCAGGGCCGAGACGGTGGCGCCGACGAACAGGGACAGGAAGTACACCTGGAAGCCGATCAGCCCGAGCGCGGTGCCCCGGTCGCCGAACCTGCGCACATACACACCGGCGAAGACCAGCATGACGAAGAAGACGTCACCGGCCGCCACATGGGAGTGCAGCAGCGCCCCCAGGCTCACGGCGGCCAGCGCCACCGGCAGCCCCAGCGCGAGCGTGACGGCCTGCTGGGCGCGCTGCTTCTCCCGGATGGCGAAGGTGGCGACCATCGCCGCCATGGCTCCCGCGACCAGATGGGTCACGTCGGACCCCAGCAGGGCGAGCACGGCCAGCGCGAGGGCGATGGCGCCCACCGTCCGCAGCCCGGCGGTCAGCCGCAGCAGGCCGGGGTCGGACGCCGCCGCGAGGTCCCGCAGCCGCGCCCGCTCCCTTTGTCCCGCTCCTATCACGCCGCCGTACTCACTCCCGCCGCCCGCCAAGATCCGGGCTCAGCATCGCACGCCGCGGGATCGCTCAGGAGCGCCGGTCAGCCGCGGACAGCGGCGTCACTGGTCCTGCCGGTCCGTGCCCTCGACATGTGCCCGCACCTGTTCGGGCGTCAGGTACGAATGGATGTACTCGAAGTCATGGAGCTTGGCGGGCTTGCGGGACTGGAAGCCGGTGCGCACGAAATCGTCGCCCGCGAGCGCGTTGAGCACCCAGTTCGTCATGACCCGCGTCTTGGCGACGTTGGTGCGCAGCGCCGACCAGTGGTAGCCGCGGGCCACCGCCTGCGCGGGCACGCCCCGCAGTTCGATGCCGAGCGGCTTGGACACGGCGTCCTTTCCGCCGAGGTCGACGACAAGGCCGAGGTCCTTGTGGACGTACGGCACCATCGGCTGGTTGCGCAGCGTCGCGATGACGTTGTCGGCGACGCGCTTTCCCTGGCGCATGGCGTGCTGCGCGGTCGGCGGGCAGACCGCGCCCTCCTCGTCCTTGGCCTTGTCGGGCACCGCGGCCGCGTCGCCGAGCGCGAAGACACCGTCGTGGCCGGGCAGGTTCATCTCGGCGGTGACCGCGAGCCGCCCCCGGACCGTCTCCGCGTCGAGGGTGGCGATGAGCGGGCTGGCGACCACGCCGGCGGTCCAGATCAGCGTGCGGGTGGGGATCACGCGCCCGTCGGTGAACGTGACTTCCTCGGGTCCCGCCTTGTCGATGGAGACGCCGAGGGAGATCTCGATCCCGCGCCTGCCCAGGATCTCCTGGGCGCTGCGGCCGAGCTTGTCGCCCAGCTCGGGCATCAGCTTCGGCGCGATGTCGATCAGATGCCACTTGATCAGCGCCGGGTCGATGCGGGGGTAGCGCTTGACGGCGGCGTGGGTGAGGCGCTGGAGGCAGGCGGCGGTCTCGGTGCCCGCATATCCGCCGCCGACGACCACGAACTGCAGCCGTGCGGCGCGTTCGGCCGGATCCTGGCTGGCGTCGGCGAGGTCCAGCTGGGAGATGACGTGGTCGCGGATATAGGCGGCCTCGGCGAGGGTCTTCATGCCGAACGCGTGGTCCGTGAGCCCGGGGATGTCGAAGGTGCGGGTGACGCTGCCGGGTGCCAGCACGATGTAGTCGTACGGCTCGTCGACGATCTGGCCGTTGATGGTGCGGATGACGCACACCTTGGCCTTGAGGTCCACGCCTATCGCACCGCCCGGGAGGATGCGGGTGCGGTACTTCTTGCTGCGGCGCAGCGATACGGCGATCGACTGCGGCGTCAGCACGCCGGAGGCGACCTGGGGCAGCAGCGGCAGATAGAGCTGGTAGGCGAACGGCGTCACCAGGGTGACGTCGGCCTCGTCGGGGGCGAGTTTGCGTTCCAGGCGGCGTACGCACGCCACTCCGGCGAAGCCTGCGCCAACCACCAGGATCCTGGGTCGTGTCACGGTGTCCATCCCTTCTGCGGCTCCAGGCGGTCCCACTGGACGCGGTTCGTATGCCCCTGGATCACTGGTTCGCACCTCATCGATCCCACCGTGCCTTCAGCCGTTCCGCCAGCCGGGTACGGCAGGCAGACGAACGCGTCGATGACCACCATGCCCCGCCCGGTGCCCCGTCGCACCGGGCGGGTGTGAATGAGGTGTGTGCGCGATGCCTTGACGGGCGATTGGTCTGGTCCTACCGTCCGGAAACGTTCGTTCAGGACAGGGTTCGAGATTCATGTACGTGACCATCTAGATCGCCCCCATCCCAGGAGGCAGGATGTACCCACGCCTGCGGACGCTCACCGTGACCACCGCGATGTGCGGACAGGTCGACGGCCTGACCTTCCGGCTCACCTGCTCGACAGCGAGCGGAGACCAACGGGCTGAACGGCGCTACGCCACCTACACCGGCGGCACCCGGCAGTTCGAGGGCTACTTCCGCATCACCGACCTCAGCGGCACCAGGATCAGCCTCAAACAGACCTTCCATCGGTTCTGGCGCAAGTAGGCGCAAGCAGTCGTATGCCCAGAACGTCACGTATCGCGGTGCGGGCAGCGCTGTTCCTGGTGCTGTCGGCCTGCACGACCCACGCGCCACAACCCGACCGGCCGCTGGAGGCCGCCCTCACCACACCCACCGACGCCGACCTGACCTGGCACGACGACCGGCCCGGCGTCGCCGGCCACGTCCTGGAGTTCGCCACCGAGGAGGACGGCCCGTACACCGTGCTGCCGTATCTGCCCCGGCAGGTGACGGCCTACCGGCACCCCGACCTCCTACCGCACACGACGTTCCACTACCGGCTGCGGTCCTACCGCGGTCCCACCTCGGCGCCCGGTATGAACCGATCGCGGTGCTCGACCCGGACGTCACCTCGACCGAGCCGGCCACCCTGCCCGGTGAGAAACGCGCCTCCTACCGGATCCGGGCCTTCGTCCTCGGTGAGCAGTCCAACGTGGTGCGGCTGACTACCGGGGAGTAGGCGGCAGATCACCGGAACACGTTGTCCGACTCCTCCCAGCCCGCGGTCTCGTCCGGCGCGGTCCGCCGCCAACTGCGTGAACGCGCCTGGTACATGGCGTCGATCTCGAACGCGTAGTGCTCGACGATCGCGTCCCGGCGCAGCTTCATCGACGGTGTCAGCAGCCCGTTGGACAGGGCGAACGGCTCCGACAGCACCCGGAAGACACGGATGGACTCCGAGCGGGACACGGCGCTGTTGGCCGCCGCCACGGCACGCGCGATCTCCTCCCGCAGCGCGTTCTCCTCCCGGGCGTCCCGGCTCGGCGTGTCGCTCGGCAGGGCGAGCGCGCCGCGCCAGTGCGCCAGGAACTCCGGGTCCAGGGTGATCAGGGCGCCGACGCAGGGCCGGTTGTCGCCGACGACGACGGCCTGATGGACCAGGGGATGCATCCGCAGCCGCTGCTCCAGCGGCGCGGGCGCCACGCTCTTGCCGCTGCTGGTGATGATGATGTCCTTCTTGCGGCCGGTGATCGTCAGATACCCCTCGGGGTCGAGCCGTCCGATGTCGCCGGTCGCCAGCCAGCCGCCGCGGAGCGCGGCCCGGGTGGCGGCCTCGTTGTTGACGTAGCCCTGGAAGACGGAGGGACCGTGCACCAGGATCTCCCCGTCGTCGGCCACCCGGATGTCCGTGCCCGGCAGCGCTTTCCCCACGGTTCCGGACCGCTCCCGGCCCAGCGGCTGCATCGTGATGCCGCCGCAGGTCTCCGTGAGGCCGTAACCGTCGTGGACATAGATGCCGATGCCCTCGTAGAAAAGGGACAGTTCGCGGTTGAGCGGTGAACCGCCCGACGTCGCGCGGCGTGCCCGGCCGCCCAGCGCCGTCCTGAGCTTGCGGTACACCGTCCGTTCGAACAGCGCGTGTTGCAGCCGCAGGTCGAAGGCCGGCCCCGGTCCCTCGCCGAGCCGTTGCCGTTCGCATGCCGTGGCGAAGTCCCGTGCCGTGTCGGCCGCCTTCTCGAACAGGGCGCCACGGCCCGTCTGCTGGGCCGTGCGCAGGAAGTTCTTGTAGATCTTCTCGAAGACCGAGGGAACGGCGTAGAAGTACGTCGGCCGGAAGGACCGCAGGGCCGATACAAGTGCCGCCTCGCTGATGTCGGGTTGGTGGCCCATGAGAATTCCGCCGCGCAGACACAGGCTCTGGATCATGAGGCCGTAGACGTGCGAGAACGGCAGGAAGGCGAGCACGGACGGCTGCTCGCCCGGCGGTGCCGCCGTGTGGCCCCAGCCCGCGAGCAGCGTGTCGCAGGGGCTCGCCAGCGCGCGGTGGCTCAGCGCGCACCCCAGAGGATGCCCCGACGTGCCGGACGTGTAGGCGATGACGGCCGTGGAGTCCGGCATCACGATGCGGCGCAGTGAGTCGACCGTGGCCAGCGGGATGAAAGCGCCCCGTTCCGTGAGCTGGTCCAGCGCCCCCGCGTCCAACTGCCAGACGTGGCGCAGCAGCGGCAGCCCTGAGCACACGGAGCCGACGGTCATGATGGCCTGCTCGTCCTCCACGACCATGGCCACGCAGGCGGCGTCCCGCAGGATCCACTCGATCTGGTCGCGCGACGACGTCGGATAGATCGGCACGACCTCGGCGCCCACGGCCCACAGGGCGTAGCTGAGTACCGTCCACTCGTAGCGGGTGCACGCCATGATCGCCACGCGGTTGCCCGGCAGGATCCCGCACGCGATGAGCCCCTTGGCCAAGTCGACCACTTCGTCGCGGAGTTCGACGGCGATCACCTCCTCCCAGGCCTGGGAGGAAGGGTGGGGGCGGCGCGCCAGCACCGGGAGGGTGGGCCGGAGGTCCGCTGTCTCGAAGATGCTGTTGGCGAGTCCGCCGGTCATGGGCGTGGTGGACGGTGGAGCGAGGGCGAAGTCGCGCATGCGCTGCTCCTGCTGCTGTGTACGGGGTGTGACTTCGCCGACGAGCACAGTTATCGGCGGGCTCGAATCTAGCCCAGGTGACAGCCCGTGGTGCCGGGAACGGAGAAGTCGCCTCCGCCCGAGCGTCACACGGTGTACGGCGTCAACCACACCGTGGCCAGCGGCGGCAGCGTGATCCGGAGATGCCCGTCCTGCGGTGTGACCGGACCGGGGTTGGTGACGTCGCTGCCGCCGTACTTCGCCGCGTCCGTGTTGAGGGTTTCGTGCCAGGCGGGGACGGTGTCGGGGACGCCGAGTCGGTAGTCGTGGCGGACGACGGGGGAGAAGTTGGAGACGGACAGGAGGGGGGTGCCCTCCGTGTCGTACCTCAGGAAGGCGAAGACGTTGTCCTCGGCGGCGTCCCCGACCACCCACTGGAAGCCGGACGGTTCGGTGTCGCGCTGCCAGAGGGAAGGGGTGGCCCGGTAGATCGTGTTCAGGTCGCGGACCAGGTCTCGCACCCCTCGGTGGTCGGCCTCGGCGCTGTAGTCAGGATCCAGCAGCCACCAGTCCGGGCCGTGTGCCTCGGACCATTCGGCGCCCTGGGCGAACTCCTGGCCCATGAAGAGGAGTTGCTTGCCGGGGTGGGCCCACATGAAGCCCAAGTACGCGCGGTGGTTGGCGCGCTGCTGCCACCAGTCGCCGGGCATCTTCGAGACCAGGGCCTGCTTGCCGTGGACGACCTCGTCGTGCGAAATGGGCAGGACGTAGTTCTCGCTGTACGCATAGACCATCGAGAACGTCATCTCGTTGTGGTGGTACTTGCGGTGGACCGGCTCGTGCGCGATGTAGCCCAGCGAGTCGTGCATCCACCCCATGTTCCACTTCAGGCCGAAGCCCAGGCCGCCGCTGTCGGTCGGCCGGGTCACCCCGTCCCACGCCGTCGACTCCTCGGCGATCATCACGACCCCTGGGGCCCGCCGGTACACGGTCGCGTTCATCTCCCGCAGAAACGCCACCGCGTCCAGATCCTCACGCCCTCCGTACACATTGGGCGTCCACTGACCGGAGTCGCGCGAGTAGTCGAGGTAGAGCATCGAGGCGACGGCGTCCACCCGCAGCCCGTCGATGTGGAACTCCTCGCACCAGTACACGGCGTTGGCGACAAGGAAGTTGCGCACCTCGGTGCGCCCGAAGTCGAACTCGTACGTCCCCCAGTCCGGATGCTCGGCCCGCCGGTCGTCTCCCGGCTCGTACAGCGCATCCCCGTCGAAGCGGGCCAACGCCCAGTCGTCCTTGGGGAAATGGGCGGGCACCCAGTCCATGATCACGCCGATACCCGCCCGGTGCAGGGCGTCCACCAGGTACTTGAAGTCGTCGGGGGTGCCGAGGCGGGAGGTGGGGGCGTAGTACGAGGTGACCTGGTAGCCCCAGGAGCCGCCGAAGGGGTGTTCCATGACCGGCATCAGTTCGACGTGGGTGAAGCCGAGGTCCTTGACGTAGGCCGGTAGCTCCTCGGCCAGTTGACGGTACGTCAGGCCGGGCCGCCAGGACGGCAGGTGCACCTCGTACACGGAGAACGGCGCCACATGCACGGGCACGTCCCCGCGCCGCGCCAGCCACTGAGTGTCGCCCCACTCGTAGTCGGACGCCGTCACCACGGACGCCGTGTCAGGCGGGACCTCCGCACGGCGGGCCATCGGGTCGGCCTTGAGGAAGCGGCCGCCGTACCGGGAGGTGATCTCGAACTTGTAGCGCGTGCCCTCGCCGATGCCGGGCAGGAACAGCTCCCACACGCCGGACGAACCGAGGGACCGCATGGGGAACGCCGTACCGTCCCAGCAGGTGAACTCCCCGGCCACGCACACACCTTGAGCGTTCGGCGCCCAGACGGTGAAGCGGGTGCCGGTGACGCCCTGGTGGGTCATCGGCTCGGCGCCGAGCGCCCGCCACAGCTGCTCGTGCCGGCCCTCGCGGATCAGATGCAGATCGAGGTCGCCGAGGGCGGGCAGGAAGCGGTACGGGTCGTGGACTTCGTACTCATCGTCCTCGTAGGCAACCACCAGCGTGTACGACGGAATCGCGTCCAGCGGCAGTACGGCGGAGAAGAGGCCGTCCTCGTCCGAGACGAGCCCGGTGCGCTGCCCGTCGATCACGACGCTCACCGCGCGGGCGAACGGACGCAACGCCCGGAAGGCGACCCCGCCCGGCACCGGATGGGCGCCGAGCAGGGCGTGCGGGTCGTGGTGGGCGCCGGCCAGGAGGCGTTCACGGTCGGCGGGGTCCAGGGGCGCGGCCGTGGGTGGCAGCGGGCCGGACGGCTCGGGGAGGGAGGTGTCACGCAGGGCCACGGCTTCAGCTTCCTCTCACGGCGAGACGCTCGATCGCCGCCATCGGCACGGAGAGCCAGTCCGGACGGTTTCTGGCTTCGTACAGCACTTCGTACACGGCGCGGTCGGTCTCGTAGGCGCGCAGCAGCCCGTGCTTCTTGCGCGGATCCCAGCCCGAACGGGCGGCATAGCCCGCACAGTAGGCCTCCCGGCAGCGGCGGGCCCACTCGGGACGCCACGGCCGGCGCTGCCGGGCCGCGTAGTCGAAGGAGCGCAGCATGCCCGCGATGTCCCGCACCGGCGACTGGGCGCTGCACCGCTCGGCGAGCGGCCGGGACGGCTCGCCCTCGAAGTCGATGACGAACCACTCGCGCCCGGCGCGCAGTACCTGCCCGAGGTGCAGATCGCCGTGGATCCGCTGGGCGGGCGGCCCGGTGTCGCAGGTCGTGAGCGCGCAGAACGCGGTCCGCAGGCCGGGGACGAACGGTCGCAGCGCCGGTACGCAGTGCGCGGCGGCGTCCAGCCGCGAGATCATCGCAGCCGCCGTGCGGCCGTGCTCCTCGTGCGCGCCCGCCGGGAAGGCCGACGCCAGCGCGAGGTGCACCTCGGCCATGGCCTGCCCCAACTGGTGCGCCTGCGCGGTGAAGTCGGCACCGGACGACAGTGCGTGCAGCGCCAGGGTCCATCCGTCGGACGCGTCCCGCAGATACGGCTGCAGCACGCCGAGCGTCGCCTCCTGCGGATGCGTGGTCCGGAACCAGGCCACCGGCGCGGGCACCCGGCGGCAGCCCAGCTCGCCCAGCGCGCCCGGTACCTCCAGGTCGGGGTTGACGCCCGGCTGGATGCGCCGGAAGACCTTCAGGATGTACGCGTCGCCGTACACCAGCGAGGAGTTGGACTGCTCGGCGTCCAGCAGCCGGGGCGGCAGTCCGGCGGGGATCTCCGCGGCCGGGTCGGCCTCGAAGCGAAGCGGGCCCACCGTGCCGGGATGCCGCAGCCGCTCCAGGAGCAGCTGCGCCGAGCGCGGGTCGTGCAGCGCGTCGTACACCGTCAGGCCCGCCAGCGGCCCGTCCTCCGCCCGCCCGATCAGGGCCCGGCCGAGACGCGGCGACAGATGCCTGCGCACACCGAGCAGCAGCTGGTAGCAGTCACCGGCCGGAGCGGCACCCGCGCCGCCGGGGGCGGGCACGGCCGGAGGGCCGGCGTGCACCAGCAGGTGCAGACAGCCCGGATACAGCTCCGTCATGGACAGCAGCGCGAGGTCGGTGACGGGCCGGTCCTTGCCCGCGAACCACCGCTGCCGCGGCAGCCATTCGCGCAGCAGCCCGGCGAGCGAGGCCATGGGCCCGGCGACAGCCGTACGACTGGGGTGCAGCGATGCGGTCTTCGGCATGGTGACGCGTCCTTTCCTCGGCGCCCACTCAGTGGCGTCGGCCGATGCGGGATGCGACTCGGACGAGCCGGAACCAGTAGAAGCCGTGGCCCCCCAGGGTCAGCAGGTACGGAAGTTCACCGATGGCGGGGAAGCGGACTCCGCCGAAGAGCTCAACGGGATGCCGGCCGCTGAACTCGCGCAGGTCCAGCTCGGTGGGCTGCGCGAACCGCGCGAAGTTGCTCACGCACAGCACCAGGTCGTCCTCGTACTCGCGCAGGAAGGCGATCACCGCCGGGTTGGAGGACTGCAGTTCGGTGTACGAGCCGAGGCCGAAGGCCGGGTTCTGCTTGCGGATCTCGATCATGCGGCGGGTCCAGTGCAGCAGCGACGAGGGCGAGGACATGGACGCCTCGACGTTCGTGACCTGGTGGCCGTAGACCGGATCCATGATCGTCGGCAGGAACAGCCGGCCCGGGTCACAGGTGGAGAAGCCCGCGTTGCGGTCCGGGGTCCACTGCATGGGCGTGCGGACGGCGTCGCGGTCGCCGAGCCAGATGTTGTCGCCCATGCCGATCTCGTCGCCGTAGTACAGGATCGGGCTGCCCGGGAGGGAGAGCAGCAGGGCCGTGAACAGTTCGATCGTGTGGCGGTCGTTGTCGAGGAGAGGGGCGAGGCGGCGGCGGATGCCGATGTTGGCGCGCATACGCGGGTCCTTCGCGTACTCCGCCCACATGTAGTCGCGTTCCTCGTCGGTGACCATTTCCAGGGTGAGTTCGTCGTGGTTGCGCAGGAAGACGCCCCACTGGCAGTTGGAGGGAATCGCCGGGGTCTTGGCGAGGATTTCCGAGACCGGGTAGCGGGATTCCCGGCGTACGGCCATGAAGATCCGCGGCATGACCGGGAAATGGAAGGCCATATGGCATTCGTCCCCGCCCGACGCGTAGTCGCCGAAGTAGTCGACGACGTCTTCCGGCCACTGGTTCGCCTCCGCCAGCAGCACGGTGTCCGGATACAGCGCGTCGATCTCACGGCGGACACGTTTCAGGAACTGGTGCGTGGCGGGGAGGTTCTCGCAGTTCGTGCCCTCGGCCGCGTACAGATACGGCACGGCGTCGAGCCGGTAGCCGTCGATGCCCAGGTCCAGCCAGAACCTGAGGGCGGCCAGGATTTCCTCCTGGACGGCCGGGTTCTCGTAGTTCAGGTCCGGCTGGTGGGAGAAGAACCGGTGGAAGAAGTACTGGCCCCGGACCGGGTCGAAGGTCCAGTTGGAGGCCTCGGTGTCGACGAAGATGATCCGGGCGTCCTGGAACTGCTTGTCGTCGTCGGCCCACATGTAGTAGTCGCCGTACGGCCCGTCGGGATTGATGCGGGACTCCTGGAACCACGGGTGCTGGTCGCTGGTGTGGTTCATGACGAAGTCGATGATGACGCGCATACCGCGTTGATGGGCGGCGTCGACGAATTCCACGAAGTCGGCGAGGTCACCGAATTCCGGCAGGACGGCCGTGTAGTCGGAGACGTCGTAACCGCCGTCCCGCAGGGGCGACTGGAAGAAGGGCGGCAGCCAGAGACAGTCCACGCCCAGCCACTGGAGATAGTCCAGCTTGGCGGTCAGGCCGCGGAGGTCACCGACGCCGTCGCCGTTGCTGTCCTGGAAGGAGCGGACGAGGACCTCGTAGAAGACCGCTCGCTTGAACCAGTCCGGGTCGCGGTCCCTGGCCGGAGTGTCCTCGAAGGTGTCCGGGACGGGCTGGTTGACGGTCATGACGCTGCCGACCCTCCGTTGGGCGCCCGCTCCACGTGGAGCACATGCGCGGGAGCCCGGCCGGGCTCCAGGCGGACGTAGTTGGTCCTGCCCCACCGGTATGTCTCACCCGACAGCTCGTCGTGCACGGACACCGACTCGTGCCAGTCCAGGCCGAGTTGCGGCATGTCCAACGAGACCGTGGCCTCCTGGGCGTGGTGAGGGTCGAGGTTCGCGACCACGATCACCGTGTCGTCGCCCGTGCGTTTGCTGTACGCGATGAGGGCATTGTTGTCGGTCTCGTGGAAGGTGAGGTTCCTGAGCCTTCGCAGTGCGGGGTGGCGTCGCCGGATGGTGTTGAGTTGGGTGATCAGTGGGGTGATGGTGGCCCCCGCGCGTTCGGCCGCTTCCCAGTCGCGGGGCTTGAGCTGGTACTTCTCCGAGTCGAGGTACTCCTCGCTGCCCTCGCGCAGCGGAACCCTCTCGCACAGCTCGTAGCCGCTGTACACGCCCCAGGTCGGCGACAGGGTGGCCGCCAGCACCGCCCGCACCTCGAACGCCGGCCGCCCGCCCTGCTGCAGATACGCATGCAGAATGTCCGGCGTATTGACGAAGAAGTTCGGCCGCATGTACGCCGCCGCCTCACCCGACAGCTCCGTCAGATACTCCGTCAGCTCCTGCTTGCCGTTACGCCAGGTGAAATACGTGTACGACTGCTGGAACCCGATCTGCGCCAGCGTGTGCATCATCGCCGGACGAGTGAACGCCTCCGCCAGGAAGATCACATCCGGGTCGGTGCGCCCGATGTCCGCCAGCACCCGCTGCCAGAACACCACCGGCTTGGTGTGCGGATTGTCCACCCTGAAGATCCGCACCCCATGGCCCATCCACAACCGCAGCACCCGCAGCGTCTCCGCGACCAGCCCGTCCATGTCCGCGTCGAACGCGATCGGATAGATGTCCTGGTACTTCTTCGGCGGATTCTCCGCATACGCGATCGACCCGTCCGGGCGGTGATGGAACCACTCCGGATGCTTGTGCACCCACGGATGATCCGGCGAACACTGCAACGCGAAGTCCAGCGCCACCTCCATCCCCAGCGAACGCGCCTGGGCCACGAACCAGTCGAAGTCCTCGAACGTCCCCAGCTCCGGATGGACCGCGTCGTGCCCGCCCTCCGGCGACCCGATCGCCCACGGCACCCCCACATCCTGAGCACTCGGGTCGAGGGTGTTGTTGCGGCCCTTGCGGAACGTCCTGCCGATCGGATGGACGGGCGGCAGATACACCACGTCGAAGCCCATGGACGCGATCACCGGCAGCCGCAGCGCCGCCGACCGGAACGTCCCATGCGGATACTCCGGCGTGCCCTCCGAACGCGGGAAGAACTCGTACCACGACCCGAACAGCGCCCGCTCCCGCTCCACCAGCAACGGCAACGCCTCCGACGCCGTCACCAACTCCCGCAGCGGATACCGCGACAGCACCCCGTCCACCTCCGGCCCGAAGGCCGCCGCCAGGCGCACGGCGGACGGCAGCGAGTCGTCGAGCATCGCCTTGGCTGCCGTCAGTACCGTCGCCCGGCCCGCGTCCGCAGGCACGCCTGCTGCCACCCGGCGGTACAGTTCGGCGCCCTCCTCCAGAACCAGGCCGGTGTCGATCCCGGCCGGCACCTTGATGCGGGCGGTGTGGCGCCAGGTGGCGACCGGGTCGCTCCAGGCCTCGACGTGATACGTCCAGCGGCCCACCGCGTCCGGTGTGACGTCGGCGCCCCAGCGGTCGGAGCCGGGCGCCAGCTCCCGCATGGGTGTCCAGGGGCCGGGTCGGCCCTCGGGGTCCGTCAGGACGACGTTCGCGGCGACCGCGTCATGGCCCTCGCGGAACACGGTGGCGGTGACCTGGAAGGTTTCCCCCGCGACCGCCTTGGCGGGGTGCCTGCCGCACTCCACGGCCGGACGGACGCCGAGGACAGGAATGCGGCCGATGGCCGGAGTGGGACTCATGGGATGACACCTCCGCCATGCTCGTGGCCGGGCACGCCGCCCGGCCGGTGGTTTCAGAACTGCGCCGGAAGGGGCTCCGCCTGCCTCCCGGTCTATCTCCCCGCCGGGGAACGCCTCCGCCGCCACGGCGGACCTCGCCGCCGGGTACCGCTCCGCCCGACCCGTCCGGTCTGTTCCCGCAGGTAGGTGACCATGCCGGTGCGCAGATAGCGTTCGGCGGCGTCGGCGGCCTCGCGCGCGCACCGCTTGCCCATCAGGACGCAGAGGGTGTACCCCGAGTCCTCGAAGGTGGCCCGCACCGTACGGTCGGCGGGAGCCGCGAGCATCGCTCGTTCCCAGGCCCGGTACCGCTGCAGTTGCCGGGCCACCTCGGCTTTGGCGGGGAGCAGCATGGCGCAGATTCACCTCCGGATCGCGGCTCCGACACACGGACGGGGCCTTCACACATGGTGCACGCGCGATGACTCAACGTCTTGTTGGACCTTCAACCACCTCGGATGTGCCTCACCCGTCTCGGATGTGCGCTCGTGTTGCACGAATGGCGTAGCGCTCCCACTCTTGAGGTGACTCAGAAGCGATCAACGCTCACGCTTCGTATTCGGGCCCGTTCCGCAGGGACGAGGAGGAGCGCGAGCTTCGCCGGTGAGGAGCCAACGACGATGAAGACCGCAAGTGCCTGCTACTACCACCTCGATGTGGAAGTCAGCCCGGAACGCGTCGGACAGGTCAGGCGCATCCTGGCAGCTCACCTCAGGTTCTGGGACCTCGAAACCCTCGTCGAGCCGGTCTGCGGCGGCGCCGAGATGCTGCTGAAGGCGATCGACGAGCACGCGACGGACAAGAACACGTCGATCGAGATGTGGTGGAACGGCCAGCACCTCATCACGGCCGTCGGGGACAACGACCGGGATCTGCGCCCCGACCAGGATCTGCGCGCCTGCCTCGAACGGCTCGCCGCCACCAGCGACGGCTGGGGCTGCTGCGCCACGGACACCGGCAGCAAGGTCATCTGGTTCTCCCAGCGCGCCCGCGCCGGCGCACGCGTCCCGCTGGTGCCGACGGCCCCCGCGCCGAGCCTGCGGGAGGTCCTCCAGGTGCCCCGCGAGGTGCCGGCGGCGGTCCTCGCCGGCTCCGTGCGTACGGCGGACGGCGCCCTGGAGGAGGCCCGGTGACCGCGAAGCGGAAGCGGAAGTCAGGGGTGCCCGCGTGGAGCGGGCACCCCTACCCGTTGGGTGCCGCCTTCGACGGGAAGGGCACCAACTTCGCGCTCTTCAGCGAAGTCGCCGAACGCGTCGAGCTGATCCTGGTCGACGACGACGGCACCCACCGGACGGTCCCGCTCACCGAGGTCGACGGCTTCGTCTGGCACGGCTATCTCCCCGGCGTCGGCCCCGGCCAGCGCTACGGCTACCGGGTGCACGGCCCCTGGGCCCCCGCCGCGGGCCACCGGTGCAACCCGAAGAAGCTGCTCCTCGACCCGTACACCAGGGCCGTGGACGGACAGGTCGACAACCACGCCTCCCTCTTCGAGCGGGCGGCGAACGGACCCGCCCCGGCCGACAGCGCCGGACACACCATGCTCGGCGTGGTGACCGACCCGGCCTTCGACTGGGGCGACGACAGCCCGCCCCGACGGCCGTACGCCGACACCGTGATCTACGAGGCCCATGTCCGGGGCCTCACCCGCACCCACCCCGAAGTGCCCCCCGACCTGCGCGGCACCTACGCCGGGCTCGCCCACCCCGCGATCGTCGAGCACCTCACCTCCCTCGGCGTGACCGCCGTGGAGCTGATGCCGGTGCACCAGTTCGTGCAGGACGGCGTGCTCAGCGACCGCGGCCTGTCGAACTACTGGGGCTACAACACCATCGGCTTCTTCGCCCCGCACAACGCCTACGCCGCCCACGGCACCCGCGGCCAGCAGGTCACCGAGTTCAAGGCGATGGTGAAGGCGCTGCACGCGGCCGGGCTCGAAGTGATCCTGGACGTCGTCTACAACCACACCGCCGAGGGCAACGAGAAGGGCCCCACCCTCTCCTTCCGCGGCATCGACAACGCCTCGTACTACCGCCTGGTGGACGGCGACTGGACCCACTACTACGACACCACCGGCACCGGCAACAGCCTGCTGATGCGGCACCCCTACGTGCTCCAGCTGATCATGGACTCGCTGCGGTACTGGGTCACGGAGATGCATGTCGACGGCTTCCGCTTCGACCTCGCGGCGACGCTGGCCCGGCAGTTCCACGAGGTGGACCGGCTGTCGGCCTTCTTCGACCTGATCCAGCAGGACCCGGTGATCAGCCGCGTCAAGCTGATCGCCGAGCCCTGGGACGTGGGGGAGGGCGGCTACCAGGTCGGCAACTTCCCGCCGCTGTGGTCGGAGTGGAACGGCAAGTACCGCGATGCCGTACGGGACTTCTGGCGGGCCGGGGAGCATACGCTGGGCGAGTTCGCCTCACGGCTGACGGGCTCGGCCGACCTGTACCAGCACAACAGGCGCCGGCCGCGCGCCAGCGTCAACTTCGTGACCGCCCATGACGGGTTCACGCTGCGCGACCTCGTGTCGTACAACGACAAGCACAACGAGGCCAACGGCGAGGGCAACCGCGACGGTGAGAGCACGAACCGGTCCTGGAACTGCGGTGTCGAGGGCGAGACACGCGCCCGGGCCGTGCGGGAACTGCGTGCCCGGCAGCAGCGCAACTTCCTGGCCACGCTGCTGCTGTCCCAGGGCATCCCGATGCTCTGCCACGGCGACGAACTGGGCCGCACCCAGCGCGGCAACAACAACGCCTACTGCCAGGACAACGAAATCTCCTGGATCGACTGGCGGTTGACCGAGGAGCAGCAGGACCTGCTGGACTTCACCCGGTACGTCATCGGTCTGCGCGCCGACCACCCCGTACTGCGCCGCCGCCGGTTCTTCCGCGGCGAGACCGTCACCCACGCCGGCCAGCCGGTGCCCGACCTGGTGTGGCTGCTGCCGGACGCGCAGGCGATGACGGACGCGGACTGGCGGCGCTCCGACGCGCACTCCGTCGGTGTGTTCCTCAACGGAGACGCCATCGCCGAACCCGACCCGTGCGGCCGGCCCGTCGTGGACGACTCGTTCCTGCTGCTGCTCAACAGCTACTGGGAGCCGGTCGAATTCCAGCTGCCGGACGTCACCTACGGCGAGCGCTGGACGACTCTGATCGACACCGCCGAGCCGGGCGCTCCCGACGAGTCGGAGCACAAGGCGGGCACCGGAATGACCGTCGAGGCGCGCAGCCTGGTCCTGCTGTCGCGGCCCTCCCACTCGGCCGGCTGAGGATCAGCGCATCAGCGGGCCCGCCGCGAGGTCACCGTGAACTGCGCGCCGTCGGCGTCGCGCAGCACGGCCTCCTCGGCGCTCTCCGACAGCACGCTGCCGCCGTTCAGCTCCGCGGCCCGGGCGCAGGCCGCGACGTCCGTGACCGCGAAGTGGACCTGCCAGTGCGGCCGGATCGTGGGGTCCGGGGCCGTCCCCAGCGCCCCCGACTCGATGCGGGCCACGACATCGCCACCGCTGCGCAGGACGACCTCGCCGCCCTCGTAGTGGACCTCGCAGCAGCCCGGGCGGTCCGACGCCCAGTCGAGGACCTCGCCGTAGAAGATGGCGGAGTCGAAGGCGTCGCGGGTGTGCAGCCGGATGAAGGTCGGTGCCGAGCGACGCCAGGTCTCCCAGTTGCCGACCAGCTCGCCCTCCCAGATCCCGAAGGTGGCGCCGTCCCGGTCGGCCAGCAGCGCCGCACGCCCGGGCGGAAAGGAGATCGGGCCCACCGCCACCGTGCCGCCGCGCTCCTGCGCGCGGGCCACGGCCTCGTCCGCGCTGGGCACGGCGAAGTAGGGCGTCCACGCCACGGCCATCTGCCACATCGTGGCGACCCCGGCGATCCCGGCGACCGGTGTGCCGCCCGCCAGGGCCACGCGGAAGCGGTCGCCGAGCTTGGCCGTGCGCCAGCGCCAGCCCAGCACCGCCGCGTAGAACGACTCGGTGGCCTCGAGATCGCGGCTGGTCAGGCTCACCCAGCAGGGCGCGCCGAACACGGAGTGGGTGGAGACGACGTCCGTCGCACCACGGGAGAGTGTGATGTCTTTGTTCATTGCAGTCGCGTCCTGGTCTCGTCGACCGGCAGCCCACCGGTGGTCGTACCAGTGTCCAACCGGAACCGCTCCGGGCGCCTGCCGAGTACCCAGGCGTAGAGTCGGAAACGGCAGATCGGCGCAACCGACCGGAGGTGCCCATGCCCACCGACGGGGGCTCGGAGCGGATCTTCGAGCTGCAGGAAGAGGTCGATCAACTCAAGGAAGCGGTCGCCTCGCACGCTGTCGTGGACCAGGCGATCGGCATGATCGTCGCGCTCGGCCGGGTGACTCCGGGCGAGGGCTGGAAGATCCTCAAGGACATCTCCCAGCACACGAACATCAAACTGCGCAATGTCGCGGAACTCATCCTGATCTGGGGCCGCAGCGGCGTCATCCCGCTGGAGATCAGGGTGGAACTGGAAGAGGGCCTGGACCGCTACGGCCCCACGGAGATCCCCGGCGCACCGCCGGAGCGGTGAGCCGGGAACGGTGTGCGTCGAGGCCCGCGGCCACGGTCAGCGGGCCTCGACGAGGAGTTCCTCGTGCAGTCGGGCGCAGCAGCCGCTGAGCAGCCGGGAGACATGCATCTGCGAGATCCCGAGCTGCTGGGCGATGCGGCTCTGCGTCATACCGCCGAAGAACCGCAGATAGAGGATGGTCCGCTCACGCTCGGGAAGCGCCTTCAGGACGGGCCCGGCGGCCACCCGGTCGACGACGACGTCGTACGACGGGTCCGGCCCGCCGAGCCCGTCCGCCAGCGCGTACCCGTCCGTGCCGGGCATCTCCGCGTCCAGCGACAGCGCGGTGAAGCACTCCAGGGCCTCCATGCCGGTCCGTACCTCGTCCTCGCTGAGCTGCGCGTGCTCGGCGATCTCGGCGACGGTCGGAGCGCGCCCCGGAGTCGTCTGGGCCAGCTCCTTCGCCGCACGCCGGACCCGGTTGCGCAGGTCCTGCACGCGGCGCGGCACGTGCAGCGTCCACATGTGGTCGCGGAAGTGCCGCTTGATCTCCCCGGTCACGGTCGGCACGGCATACGCCTCGAAGGCCCGGCCACGCGACGGGTCGTAGTGGTCGACGGCCTTCACCAGGCCCAGAGCGGCCACCTGGTAAAGGTCCTCCAGGGACTCTCCGCGCCCCTTGAAGCGGACGGCGATCCGCTCCGCCATGGGCAGCCAGGCCTCGACCAACTCGTCCCGGAGTGCCCTGCGCGCCGGCCCCTCGGGCAGCTGCGACAGCCGTACGAACGCGGCCGCTGTGTCGGGGGCGTCATCATGCGGATGCTGCTTCATTCCGCCGGCGCTACGCATCGTGCGCACCTCCCTCAGCAGGTGTGCTGGATGGACAGTCACCACGGGAGGCGCGGGCTCGGACCAGAACGAAAGGCACCGGGGACCAATCCCGGCCTCCACGGACGTGCCTCCGGTCCGAAGCACTGAAAGGTGGATTCCCCCATTCGGGGTAATGCAAACAATTCGGTGCATATCGACTCTTGACCTGCTCTTGAGGCAATGAGGAGGCAATTACCTCTGTTAGAGAGCTAATCTCGGCCGCATGGACGACGAGACCTTCCCGGACGAGCTGGCCGACGCGCTCGTCGGCGTGCAGCGGCTGATCCGGCGCCGGCTGCGCCGGGAGATGGCCGCACCACAGCTGCGCGGAGCGGAAGTGGAACTCCTGCGGCTGGTCGTGACCCGCCCCGGCATCGGCATCTCGGACGCGGCCAAGGACCTGTATCTGGCGAGCAACTCGGTGTCGACGCTGGTCAACCGGCTGGCGACGGAGGGCTATCTGATCCGCGAGACGGACCCGGCCGACCGCCGGGCCGCGCGCCTGGTGCCCACCCCCGCGGCGCGGACCCGGCTGCGTGAATGGCGTACCCGCCGCGCGGACCTCGTACGACAACAGGTGGCCCGGCTCGACGAGGCGGACCGCGCGGCGCTCCGGGCGGCGATCCCGGCCCTGCGCACCCTCGCCGTTCAGCTGCACGAGGAGGCCGAGGAGTCATGACCCCGGACGCATCAGCCGAGCCGCCCGCCGCCATCTCCTGTACCGGGCTCGCCCACGCCTTCGGCGACACGAACGCCGTGGACGGGCTCGACCTGGCCGTCCTGGAGGGCGAGTGCTTCGGGCTGCTGGGCCCCAACGGCGCCGGGAAGACCACGGCGATCCGCTGCATGACCACCCTCCTGCCGGTCCCCGCCGGCATGGTCCGCGTCTTCGGGCACGACGCCGCAAAGGACCGTATGGCCGTACGACGGCTGCTCGGCTACGTCCCGCAGCAGCTGTCCGCCGACGCCGGACTCACCGGCCGGGAGAACGTCGCCCTGTTCGCCCGCGTCTTCGACGTGCCGCGCCGCGAACGCGCCGAGCGTGTGCGGCAGGCCCTGGCCGCGGTCGGCCTCACCGACGCCGCCGACCGGCTGGCCGGGACGTACTCCGGCGGCATGATCCGGCGGCTCGAACTCGCGCAGGCCCTGGTCAGCGCGCCCCGGCTGCTCATCCTCGACGAGCCGACCATCGGCCTCGACCCGATCGCGCGGACCAGCGTGTGGGAACACATCAACGCCGTCCGTGCGGCCACCGGCATGACCGTGCTGGTGACCACCCACTACATGGACGAGGCCGACCAGTACTGCGACCGGGTCGGCCTGATGCACCACGGCCGCATCCGCGCCCTCGGCACGCCCGCAGAACTGCGCCGGGGGCTCGCCGCCCGCCGCGGCACGGACACGCTGCCCACCCTGGAGGACGTCTTCCGGGACATCGCCGGCAGCGGCCTCGACGACCAGTCAGGAGGTTTCCGCGATGTCCGAAGCACCCGCCGCACCGCACGCCGTGCCGGCTGACCCCGCGTTCGGGCTGCTGCTGAAGACCCCGGAGCCCCGCGCGGGCTGGCGCCTGCTGCCCGCCCGGGTCGTGGCGATGTGCGCCGTCGAACTGCAGAAGCTGCGCCACGACCGCACCGAGCTGTACACCCGCGCCGTCCAGCCCACCCTGTGGCTGCTGATCTTCGGCCAGACCTTCACCCGCTTCAAGGCGATCCCCACCGAGGGCATCCCCTACATCGACTACCTGGCGCCCGGCATCATCGCCCAGTCAGCGATGTTCATCGCCATCTTCTACGGCATCCAGATCATCTGGGAACGCGACGCCGGGATCCTCAACAAGCTCCTCGTCACACCGACCCCGCGGGCCGCGCTGATCACCGGGAAGGCGTTCGCGGCCGGAGTGAAGGCGCTGATCCAGGCCGTCGTCGTGATCGCCATCGCCGCCGTGCTCGGCGTGGCACTGACCTGGAACCCGCTGCGGCTGCTCGGCGTCGCGGCGGTCGTCGTCCTCGGGTCGGCCTTCTTCTCCTGCCTGTCGATGACCATCGCTGGGATCGTGCTCAGCCGCGACCGGCTGTTGGGCTTCGGGCAGGCCATCACGATGCCGCTGTTCTTCGGCTCCAACGCCCTGTACCCCCTCTCCGTCATGCCGGGCTGGCTCCAGGCGGTCAGCAAGGTCAACCCGCTGAGCTATCAGGTCGATGCCCTGCGCGGCCTCCTCCTCGGTACCGAAGCACACCTGGCGACCGACTTCGCGGTGCTCGTCGTGGCCGCCGCACTCGGCATCACCGCGGCCTCCGCGCTCCTCGGCCGGCTCGCCCGCTGATCAAGCCTTCGGACGTGATGTGCGGCACGCCCGCGAGGGCGGCCGGACCGTCCGGGGGCGGATTCTTCCTGCGCAGCGCTTGATCAGTGATCTAGGGGGCGAAATCGCTGGCCACAGCCCATTCTGCTCATTTGACAGTGCGCTGAGCGCACAGATAGGAAGCAGCTCTCTGAGGTCGAAGAGGTGCACCGTGTATGAGCCGAACGTGGTCGGGGACTGGCAGGAGTACGACGAGCAGGCCGGTCTGCGCGTCCGCGTCCACCAGCTCCGGGCGGCCGAGCCGCCGCGCGGACGTGACGACGCCGCCGAAGGGCTGACGTACTTCACTGTCCGGGTGACCGTCGAGAACCGCGGCGAGCGGCACTTCGGGATCCACCTCGAGGACGGGCAGATCGACGTGCGGGTCGGCCCCGACGGCGAGAGCGCGTTCATCGACTGGCGCAACTCGCAGTTCATCGAGGGCTTCGACGTCTACCCGCTGCGCCGCGCCACCGCCGTGCTGTTCGCGGCGGGTCCCGAAGCCGCCCTGAGCCAGGTGGACGTCCAGGTCCAGCTGCGGGTCGACGAGGAGTGGACCGACCGCAGGCTGTGGGCGGGCGGCGTCGGCCTCGACGAGGGGCAGGCCGGTGCGCACACGGCTTCCGGCCGGGAGAGTCTGGCGCACCAGATCAGCAACTTCCTGCGGGAGCAGGCGGAAGAAGGAACCGCCTGAGCGTCAGTGCGGGATGCCGTCGATGATCTCGCGGGCACCCTGACGCAGCAGCGCCACGGCGACCGAGGTGCCGAGGGTGGCGGGGTCGAGCCGCCCGGCCCATTCGTGGGCGTTGAGGCGGGTCTTGCCGTCGGGCGTGAACACACAGGCACGCAGGGACAGTTCGCCACTTCGGTCGACCTGTGCGTATCCGGCGATCGGGCTGTTGCAGTGTCCTTGCAGAACGTGCAGGAACATACGCTCCGCGGTGGCCTCCCGATGCGTGTCCGGATGACCGAGGGCGCTGACCGCGTCGATGAGCTCGGTGTCGCCCTCCCGGCACTGCAGGGCGAGAACGCCCGCGCCGATCGGCGGCATCATGACCTCGGGGGAGAGCACCTCGCTGATCACATCGCGTCGGTCGATGCGTTCCAGCCCGGAGACCGCCAGCAGCAGCGCGTCCGCGTCACCGGCCGCCAGTTTCGCCAGGCGCCGGTTGGCGTTGCCGCGGAACGGCACGCACTGCAGGTGCGGGTGGGTGGCGGCCAGTTGGGCGACCCGGCGCACCGAGGAGGTGCCGATCCGGGTGCCGGAGGGAAGCTCGTCCAGGGTGAGGCCGCCGGGATGGACGAGGGCGTCACGGATGTCGTCCCGCTTCAGGAACGCCGCGAACACCGTGCCCGCGGGGAGGGGGCGGTCGGCGGGCACGTCCTTCACGCAGTGCACCGCGAGATCGGCCTCGCCGGCCAGCAGCGCGGCATCCACTTCCTTGGTGAACGCCCCCTTGCCCTCGACCTTCGACAGATCGCCGAGCCACTTGTCGCCGGTGGTCTTCACCGGCACGACCTCGGTGCGTACACCGTGATGGACGGCGGTCAACTCGGCGCGGACACGCTCCACTTGGGCGAGCGCCATCGGCGAGTCCCGGGAGACGATACGAATCAGATCGGGCACGGGCATGCGGACACGATAGACCCTCCGCGTGATCCGCCAGGCGCGGACGGCTCGACCGCCGTCAGCCGACGACCTGGAGGCTGTACCGGAGTTTGTCCTTCGCCCGGGCGCCCAACCGGTCGTAGAAGCGGACCGCACCCTCGTTCCAGGCGGGTGTCTGCCACTGGACCTCGGTGATGCCCAGCCGCCGGGCCTCGTCGACCACCGCGTCCATCAGCAGTGGACCGAGGCCGAGGCCGCGATGGCCGGGGGCGAGGAAGAGGCAGTCCATGTGGAGGTACTCGCTCCCCTCCCAGGTGGAGATCTCGAGCGCGCAGGTGGCGTAGCCGACCAGTTCGCCGCCGGGCAGTTCGGCCACCAGGCAGCGCAGGCGCGGTGCCGGGGTGCCGAAGAGCAGCCCCGCGAGCCGTGCGGCGAGGTCGGGGGCGGGTGGCGTGGCGCGTTCGTAGGCCGCGTGCTGGGCGGCGAGTTCGGCCACGCGCTGCAGATCGGCGGGCTCGGCGGGTCTGACGCGCAAAGTCACCGCAAGTCCGCCTCGACGGTGTCCGCGCTCCAGGCGGCGAGACGGTCCGCGACCGTCCCCGTACCGTCGAGGACGCGCCGCGCGTAGACATCCCGTTCGTACGACAGCACGGCCGCCTCCCACACGCACGGGGTCAGCCCGGCCCGCCCGGGCCGCAGCAACTCGGGCTGCCCCACCGGGCCGGCGAACACGGCGAGATCGGACATGCAGCCCTCGATCCATGTGTGGACCAGCACGTAGTCCCCGTCGCCGCCCGCGTGCACGATCAGCACGGCGAGTCCGAGCGATCCACGCAACCGGCCCAGCGCCAGGTGGTCTTCGGCGATCCGCAGCGCGGTTTCGGCGTCCCGCTCGGTCACCGTACGGCCGGGCGCCTCGATGGCGTACGACTTCACCAGGTGACCGGCGATCTCTCGCGTGCCCAACGGCCGGGTGGCGCGCCCGTGATGGCCCTCGGACAGGCCGAGCAGGGACGTGGTGTCGATCGCCGAGGGGAGCTTTTCGTGAAGATCCATGCGTCCATCATCGGGTGCGGCGGCTTGATCGTCCACTGTCACGAGAGGTGCTCGCCGGGCTCCAGCAGATCGCCGTCGAGCACAAGCTCGACCGTGTGATGCCCCGTCCCGTCCGCGGCCACCACGGGTTCGCCGCCGCGTCCGTCGACCGTGCAGGACCGCACCCGGCTGCCGGACCCGGTCAAGGCGATGTCGAGCGTCATGCCCCGGTAGCGCAGTCCGCGCAGGCTCACCGGACCCCACCCCTCGGGCAGACAGGGGCGCAGCCGAAGCGCGTCCTCGGTGAAGGTCAGCCCGAACAGGCCCTCGTGCAGCAGCCGCAGATACGCCGTCGCCGACCAGGTCTGATCGGGCTGCGACACGAAGTGCTCGGCGCGTCCGCTCCCACCGGCCTGCCAGCCACCGTCGACGGCTCCGCTCACCGAGTCGTACAGCTCGTGGAAACCGGTGCCGGAGAAGAGGGCGGCGAGCAGGTCCACCGCGCGTGCGAACAGATCGGTGCGGCCCGCGCCGGCGGCGGCCTGTCCGTACAGGCCGTGCACCATCGGCCAGACCATGACGTTGTGCCGCCCGGGTCTGGTGTCGTCGAAACGCGGGAAGTGCGGCCAGACGTTGACGATGCCGTGCGGCTGCCAGTGGGTGGTGTCCAGGACCTGACGGGCCTGGTCGCGGTCCGCGACACCGAGGGCAAGGGCCAGTGCGAGCCCGGCGCCCTCCTGCGACGTGTCCGTCTGCCCGTTGCCATGCAGGAGGTAGGCGTATGTTCCGGCTTCGGGCCGCCACAGATGCCGGTCGACGGCCCGGCGCAGCTTTGCGGCGTCCGCACGCGAGGACGCCGCCCGGTCCGGCTTTCCGAGTACGTCCGCCATGGCGGCCAGGGCCGACTGGGCGCCGTAGTAGAGGCAGTTGGTCGACAGGCACATCAGACGGTCGGTGCCCGGATGGTCGAGGACGAACGAGGAGCGGACGCGGTCCGACGCGGGCGGGTCCGGGTAACCGGAGATCCCGTCGTTCATGAAGCCGGGTCCGCGGAACAGGCCGTGGGAGGCGTCGGCGTCACGCGCCCGGCGCGCGGCGAGGGTGTTGACGGACGTCTCGTACGCCTTGGCGAGGAAGGCTCGGTCGCCGGTGACGAGGTAGTGGTGCCAGGCGGCCGGGACCCACACGATCTGGTCCCACCACTGGTTGTCCTGCTGGACGATCAGCCCGTCCGGGCCGCGCTCGACGACCGACCACAGCGTGTTGCGTCCGACCTCCGGCGCCAGCAGGCTCACCGCATGCCACGCGTTGACGGCCGCGTCCCGGGTCCACCGCTGCGGTGCGGGATACCCGCCACCGGCCCGTACGACGGTGCCGGGCGGGTGGGCGAGCAGTCCGGCCCTGTCGTACACCGACGGGTCGGCGGGGACGGTGTGCGCGCCGGCGAGGTCCGACAGTGCCTGCGCGTACAGGGCGCCGAGCCGCCGCTGGGTGGCCGGGTCTTCGAAGACGAGGGAGGGCATGGTGTAGCCGTTCCCCACGGCCGCGGCCCGCGCACGCACGGGGACGGCGCCGGAACCGGCCGTTCCCAGCGCGGCCAGGAAACGCCGCCGTGAGATCCGCTGCTGCTCGTCGACCGCCATGTGCCGTCCTCCCGGACTCCCGGAGCCGGGGTGGCTCCGGAAGCCTGGAGAACGAGCGGGCCGGTGCTCGGTGCCGGGATCAGGCGTTGGGGTCGAACGCGATTCCGGACGGCTTCGCCGAGGCCAGGTGGGAGTTGAAGTTGCCGTCCTTCAGGCCGAAGTTCGCGCTGCCCCAGTTGGCCGCGACGAGCTTGTCGCGGACGCCCGAAGGGTAGCCGTTCCAGCCGACCAGCGGCGGGTACTGCCAGGTGCCCTCGTGGTTCTCCGGCGGCTCGTCGTTCGAGTTCGCCAGGCGGAAGCAGTGCGTGCTGATGCCGTCCTTGTGGTAGACGATCTTCGCGTGCGTGCCGTCGAAGCGGACCGACGAGGCGGCGCTGACGGTGAACGAGCCGTGGTTCGAGGTCGACACGTACCGCACCGCGTTGTTCTGCACCCACACGACGACGTGCTCCCAGTCGTGCCGGTGCCCGCCGATGCTGCTGCCCGCGACGGCCTGGTCCTTCTCGAAGTACAGGCCGTACATGTAGGCGCACCAGCCGTTGTTGCACTTGTAGCGCGAGTACCCGTTGGTGTTGTTCAGGTCCGAGGCGTCCCGGCAGTTGCCGTTCAGGGCACCGGTCGGGTTGAGGCCGCCGTTGAGGGTGCCGTCCGGGCCGATGGCCGGAGTGGAGTAGCAGCCGTCCGTGTCGTAGTCGAACGCGGGCTGGTACGTCTGCTCGGCCGACTCCGCGTTGGCGGGCAGCGCTGTGGGGGGAGCCGCGAATGCGGTGGTGGGGATGGCGACGACGAGAGCGACGGCACCGCCCAGGCCGGTGAGCCATCTCCGGTGGTGTACGGCGGACTTCTTCGACGACACTGCGTCCTCCTCTTGGTTCGGGCGCAGCCCAACGGCTGTGGGGGAAAGGGGAGTTCAGCATCCCGGACTCCTCCCTTCCGGCCAAGAGGTCACAGGCGTCCCAGTGGTGAAGCGCAGCCCAATAGATGGGAAGAGGTGACGCTGTGTCACACAGGTTCGTCAGGTAGGTCCGCCGCCGACTCCTCCGGTGTGAGATCCGGCCTGAGCCGGAGCCAGGACGGCTGGCGCAGCATCCCCGCCCTGGTGCGGGTGCTGTAGCGGACCTCGCCGACCAGCCGGGGCCGGACCCAGCGCGCGCCGGCCACCTGCGGGACGGGGTCGAAGGGGCAGACGTCCGATGCGGCGGCCCGCAGCAGCCCGGCGAGCTGCTCCCGCTCGGGCTCGCTCCAGCCCGTGCCCACATTGCCGACGTAACGCAGCCGGCCCGCGGCCCGCTGGCCGACCAGGACGGCGCCGGGCAGGCCCGAGGTCAGGAGCCGGCCCTTGCCGGGCACCCAGCCGCCGACGACGATGTCCGCACTGCGCGTGTTCCGGATCTTGATCCAGAACCGGGAGCGCACCCCGGGCTCGTACACCGAGTCGAGCCGCTTGCAGACCAGCCCCTCCAGGCCGTGCTCGCGCGTGGCCCGCAGGGCCTGCTCGCCATGGCCGACCAGCGCGGCGGGCGTCGACCAGAACGGTCCCTGAAGGCCCAGCGCCTCCAACTCCCCGCGCCGCCGGGCATAGGAGAGAGGGAGCAGGGAGCGCCCTCCCAGGTGCATCACGTCGAACAGCACGAGATGAACCGGGCTTCGAGCAGCGAGACGGGCCGCGCGGGCGGGCGCGTGGGCCAGGCCCATCCGGGACTGGAGCAGCTGGAAGTCGGCCCGGCCGTGTTCGTCCAGCGCCAGGATCTCCCCGTCCAGCACCGCCGGCGTGACGCCGAGCGCCCCGCCCAGCGGCCGCAGTTCGGGGTAGGCGCCGGTGATCTCCTCCCCGGACCGCGCGCGCAGCACCACGCTGCCGTCCCCGGCGAGATAGACCACCACACGCTGCCCGTCCTGCTTGGTCTCGTAGGCCCAGCGCGCGTCCTGAGCGGCGGGCGGCAGGGTGCCCGGCGTGGCGAGCATGGGCGGGATCAGCGGCAGGGTGGTCACGGCTCAGTTGTCGACGGACCCGCCCGCCGCCACTCGTCCCGCCCGCCGGTTTCCCCTGAACGGCGCTGCCTGCAGACTGCTTGCGGGCGTCAGCAGGTCGGCGAGGCCCACCCGGTGGAAGAACTCCGCCCGGATCCGGTCGGCCACCGCGGAGACCACCTCGCTGCCATCCCGGCTGGGATCGACATGAACCCGGAACGGCCGTCGTCCCGCGGGCAGTTCGACGGCCCGTACGACGGCGTCGGCGACCTCCGAAGCGTCCGCGTCCGGTGGGATCAGCCCGGCGAGCCGTAGGTTGACGTCGTCCATCAGCGGCTTGTAGCAGGCGTCGTAGGCGGCGGCCCGGTCGGTGTCGGCGGGGGAGCCGGCGTGCGCGAAGTGGTTCGTGCCGGAGGTGAAGGCGCCGGGGACCACGATCGTCGTGTCGACCCCGAACCGTATGAGCTCGGCCGCGTAGCTGACGGCGAGGGCGTCCATCGCCGCCTTGGCCGCGAAGTAGGGGGCGAGGAAGGGCGGACAGCCGCCGCGGGTGCTGGAGGAGCCGATCCACACGAGGTGCCCCTGGCCCTGGCGACGCAGGTGGGGCAGCGCCGCCCGGTTGACGCGCTGGGTGCCGAGCACGTTGGTGTCGTAGACCGCGGCGAGCTGCTCGGGGGTGAAGGCCTCGGCCGGGCCCAGCATCATGTGCCCCGCGTTGTGGACCAGGGTGTCGAGACGGCCCTGCTCCTCGATGACGCGGGCGACGGCCGCGTCCGCGCTGTCCTGACGGGCGACGTCCAGCTCCACTGCCCGCAGGTCGACGCCGTGTTCGGCGGCGTGGGCGGCGAGGTCCGCGGCGGCCTGGGCGTTGCGGGTGCCGAGGGCGCGCATGCCCGCGTAGACGGTGTGGCCGCCACGGGCGAGCGCGCGGACGGTGAGGGCGCCGAAGCCGCTGGAGGCGCCGGTGACGAGGACTACCTTGCTGTCGTTCATGACGGGTCCTTGGGCAGTGAGGGGCGAGGAAGGGCCAGGGGCAATGGGCTTGGGCGGCAAACGGCGGCGGGGGTCAGACGATGCCTCCGTTGGCGCGCAGCACCTGTCCGTTGACCCAGTGGCCGGCCGGGCTGGCCAGGAAGGACACGACGGAGGCGATGTCCTGGGGTGTGCCCAGGCGCTCCAGTGGGGGCTGCGCGGCGAGGCGGGCGATGGTCTCCTCGTCCTTGCCGTCGAGGAACAGGTCGGTGGCGGTGGGGCCGGGGGCGACGGCGTTGACGGTCACGTCACGGCCGCGCAGCTCCCTGGCGAGGATCCGGGTGAGGGCCTCGACCGCGGCCTTGCCAGAGGCGTAAGCGCCGTAGCCCGGGAAGAGCAGTCCGACGACCGAGGTCGAGAAGTTGACGAGAGCACCGCCAGGACGCAGTCGGCGCGCGGCCTGCTGGTCGACGACGAAGGCGCCGCGGACGTTGGTGCGGTACTGGGCGTCCAGCTCGTCGAGATCGAGCTCGGCGACGGGGGAGAGGGCCATCCGTCCGGCCGCGTGCACGACCGCGTCGACGCCGCCGTACGTGGCTTCCGCCAGGTCGAACATGGCGGCGACCTCGGCCTCGTCGGCGACGTCCGCGCGGGCGGCGACGGCGGTGCCCTCGGCAGCCTCGATGGTGTGCACGGCCTCCTCGGCCGCGCCTTTGTTGCCCGCGTATCCGACGACGACGGCGAATCCGTCGGCGGCGAGCTGCTGGGCGACCTGGCGTCCGATGCCGCGCGAGGCGCCGGTGACGATCGCGACGCGCTGGTCTGTCTGCTGCGGAGTGGTCATGACGGGTCCTTTCGTAGCAGTGCTACGTCGATTACGTATCGACGATAACATGGCCTCGTAGTGTTGGTAACCCCAAACTCGTATCGATGCTACGAATGGCGTACTGTGAACGCATGGATGCGAGGGAAAAGATCCTTGAAGCGGCTGCCGAACTGCTCGCCGCCGCAACGGTCGCCGATGTCTCGACGCGCGCCGTGTGCGAGGCGGCCGGAGTGGGTGCGCCGATGCTCTACCGGCTTTTCGGCGACAAGGCCGGGCTGCTGTCCGCGGTGGTCGACCGGGGATTCGAGCAGTACCTCGCGTCCAAGCGGGCGGCTCGCCCCAGCGACGATCCGGTCGCCGACCTGCGGAGCGGCTGGGACAATCACATGCGGTTCGCGCTGGACCACCCCAATCACTACCGCCTGATGTACTCACCCGAACTCACCGCACCGCCCGCCGCGGCCAAGGAGGCGCACGACCTGCTGCACGGCATCCTGGAGCGGTGCGCGGCGGCCGGACGGCTGACCGTCCCGCCCGCCCTCGCGACCCGGGTGATCATGTCGGCCAACGTCGGAGCCGCCCTGTCGATGCTCACCCGGCCCGAGCAGTACCCCGATCCACAGTTCTCGGCCCGGTTGCGCGACGCCGTGATCGGCTCGCTGACCCGCCCGGGCGACTCGGCCGTACGCCGTGAGGACGGAGCCGTGCCCGTGGCGGCTGCCACACTCGCAGCCCGCTTGCGGGCCGAACAGCCGCAGGAACTGACCCCGGCGGAGGCGGCGCTGCTTCAGCAGTGGCTGGAGAAACTCTCCGCGAAGTGACGCGTCAGCGGTCCGCGGGCGGCGGCTGCACGAGCCCCGGCTGGTAGGCCCCTCCATGCCTGCCTCGGCCAAGCGTCGGCCCGCACGGAGCTGCAAACCGTCATCGACGTGCTGTTGCGTAGGCTTCCGGCCTTGGAACTCGCCGTCGACGCGGCGGACCTGCGGCGGCTCGAGGGACTGGCAGTCGGAGGGCTGAGGGAAGTCCCCGCGAAGTGGTGATCATGGTAGGTAGGGCGGTACGTGCGGAACAGGTCAACGCGACCCGCGAGCTGATCCTGACCGCGGCCGAGCGGCTGTTCGCCGAGCGTGGCGTGTACGCGGTGTCCAACCGTCAGGTCAGCGAGGCCGCCGGGCAGGGCAACAACGCCGCCGTCGGCTACCACTTCGGCACCAAGGCCGACCTGATCCGCGCCATCGTCCGCAAGCACGACGGGCGCATCGAGGAGATCCGGTCCCGGCTGCTGGCCGGGATCGACGACTCCACCGACGTACGCGACTGGGTGGACTGCCTGGTGCGCCCCGTGCCCGAACACCTCGCGGCCCTGGGCAGCCCCACTTGGTATGCCCGCTTCTGCGCCCAGGTGATGACCGACCCCACGCTGTACGAGATCATGATCGAGGAGTCTCTCGGCTCGCCCACATTGCGGCAGGTCATCGACGGTCTGCGGAGCTGTCTGCCCGAGCTGCCGGCCGACGTGCGTGCTGAACGCGGCGACATGGCACGCCATCTGATCCTGCACGTCTCCGCCGAACGGGAGCGCGCGCTCGCCGAGAACGCTCCCACCCCGAGGGCCAGTTGGAACGACGCCGCGACCGGGCTCACGGACGCGGTCGTCGGCATCTGGCTGGCTCCCGTGACTCCGAGCCCCTGACCGTCCCCCCGGACGACAGACCGCAGCCTGCCGAGCGCTGCACGCTGAGCGCGGTGAGCTTCCTGGTCGGTCGCATGCGGCGCAAGGCGAGTGCTGCGGCCGGTGCGGCGCGTACGCAGGTCTTCTGCTGAGTCAGGCAAGCAGGTATGCATTACTTGAGTTAAGCAACAGGGGATGGAATGCTTGAGTCGGGCAAGCAGAAGGGGAGGGTGCTCGGCATGTCGCCCTTATCGCTGACGGTCGCCCCGTCACCGGAAGCGGTCGAGATCGAGCGGGCCCTCACCCGTGTCGCCTACCTGAACGCCAGTGCCCGGCGGCATGCCGTGCTGGCGGCGCCGGCCGGCGTGCAGCTCGACCGGGCGGCGGTGGCACTGCTGCGCAGGCATCGTGACGTCGTAGTGGTCACCGGCGCGGGCGGCATGGGGACGGCGGTCGCACGCCGGCTCGGCAGCGGCCGCATCGTGTTCCTCGCCGAGGCCTCACGCGGCCAACTCGGCCGCGCCGTCGATGCGTTGCGTGCCGAGGGGTACGAGGTCGAGGGCATGGTCGTGGACGTGTGTGACCGGGCGTCGGTCCATCGGCTCGCCGAAGCCGTCGCCGACGCCGGGCGGTTGACAGCGGTCGTACACACCGCGGGCCTCTCCGCGGCAACCGCCTCCGCCCGCACGATCCTCGAGGTGAACATGGTCGGCACGGCCCATGTGCTGGACGCCTTCGAGCAACTGGCCGTCCGGGGCACCGCGATGGTGTGCGTCTCCAGCATGGCCGGCCACTACGCCTCGCTCAGCGAGGAGCAGGAGTCCGTGCTGGCGACGGCGCCTGCGGAGGAACTCCTCGCACTGGACTTCCTCACCGCTGTCGGAGACGACGGGATCAAGGCGTACATCCTCTCCAAACGGGCCAACCATGTGCGGGTCGAGGCTGCCGCCCTCGCCTGGAGCCGGCGTGGTGCACGAGTCATGCGGACATGCTCAAGCTGCTGGAGGCCTGCGGCACGGGCCGGTCCGGGACACCCCAGGAGATCGCCTCCGCGGTGGCCTGCCTCACCGGCCCGGACTCGCTGTACGTCAACGGCACCGACCTGCTCGTCGACGGCGGTCAGGCCGCGTGGATCCGCAGACACCGCATGACGTGAGCAACAGGACGGGACACGAACGTTGTTGACGCCTGAGCGGGGTCTTCGCTTCGTTGGAGCGCGGAGCGCTGGAAGATCGCGGAACGCCCAGACGTTGTACGGGCATGAAGATCAGCGAAGCGTCCAGAGCCAGCGGCGTGAGTGCCAGGTCTTTGCGCTACTACGAGGACGAGGGCTTGATCGTTCCTGGTCGATGCGGCAATGGGTACCGTGACTACTGCCGGTCCACCATCGACCGGGTCCGCGTCATCCGCTCACTGCTGGAGTCCGGGCTGCCCGTGCGGTTGATCAAGGAAGTCCTGCCCCACCTCACTGCCGGAGCTGACGCTGACGTGGAGGTGGTGTGCGCGGAATTCCTGCAGGAGGTGCAGAGGTATCGCGATCGCCTCGCCGCGCGCATCGTCAGTCTCAGCGATCAGCGGGCGGCACTCGACGCCTACTTGCGAGAGGCTCGCCGGACTGATCGATGACCGCGACTTGACCTTGACGTCGGTGTGAGGCTTCTACGGTCCCGTGCATGGAGATCGATGAGCAGCGGCACACCGCTGAGCAGACGGTACGGGCACTGGTCCAGAGGTCACGCCGAGGACCAACGGATCTGACCCTCACGACAGATCACCGCCTCCCCGCCCCAGGGTCCGGCGAGTACCTGATCCGAGTGGGCGCGGCGGGGGTCAACTTCGCGGACGTGATGCAGACCCACGGCAGCTACAGAGGAGGTCCGCAGGCGCCCTACGTGGCGGGTTTCGAAGCCGCCGGCGAGATTGTGGAGGCCGGCCCGGGAATCGAGAGCCCGCTCCCACTCGGCACCCACGTCGTGGGCACTGGACCGGGCGCCTTCGCGCAGTACATGACGATGCTGGCCGCGGGTGCGCTTGCTGTCCCTTCCGGCTGGAGCGAAGCCGAAGTCCTCGGCTTGGTGCTGAACTGGGCAACCGCCTTGGCGGCGCTGAAGCCGTTGGGCGAGATCAAGTCAGGTGACGTGGTGCTCGTTCATGCCGCCGCCGGAGGCGTGGGGCAGGCCGCTGTCCGCCTCGCCCGCCACTACGGTGCGCACGTGATCGCCACGGCGTCACCAGCCAAGCACGACGCCGTCCGAGCGCTCGGCGCCGACGAGGTCCTGGACCGCGCACACCCAGGTCTGGCCGAGGCGATCACCCGTCTGACCGGCGGTGTCGACCTGGTCCTTGAATCGGTGGGACGTGCCACGTTCGAGGTCAGCCTGTCGGTCACCAAACCCTTTACCGGTCGCGTCGTCGTGTTCGGTGCCGCTTCCGGCGATGCCGGCCTCAGCACGCACGACCTGGTCTTCACCCACCAGGTCCAGGTCAAGGGCCTGCACATCGGTGCGCTGGCGGCCGCGGCCCCGTCCATCTATCGATCGTTGCTCGTCGAACTCGAGGCACTCATCGCCCAAGGCGTATACCCGCCTGGCACCCCAAGGGTTCATCCCCTGGCCGAGGGGCCGACGGTGCTGCAGCAACTCGAAGCGGGCCAGACCCTTGGCAAACACGCCCTCGATCCCTGGCGCTGAGAAACGCCGGTGGTTCACCGATATGCCCCGCTCCCACGAGGGTCGTGCGTGCGCGGGCCGGCCTCCGATTGCCTTGCTGCTGTGTAGGCATCACGAGGGCGCGGCCACCACCAACTGGCCTGCTCAGCCGCACCTGGTGTAACGGAGCAGCTCAGTCACGGCCCGGCTGGAGGGCGTGCAGCAGCAGGGGCAGGGAGCGGTGCAGTGCGCGCTCCCAATAGGGCCAGTCGTGGGTGCCGGGTCCGTAGAAGTCAGTGGTGAGCCGCACTCCGGCGGCCTTCAGTCGGCCGGCGACAGCGTGGTTCATGTCGTTGAGCAGTGCCTCGAGGTCGTCGTGGGCACCGGGCGGGTCGAACGGGCCGGCGGTGCCGTTGCCGCTCGACAGGAACACGGGGATCGAACGCAGCCGGTTCGCGAGGTAGTACGGGTCGTGCGCCTCCCAGATGGCGCGCTGGGCCACCGGGTCGCCCCACAGGGCGAGCGGGTCCTCGCCGAACTCCGTCAACAAGTCCATCAGTCCGTACGGAAAGTCGCCGTACAGGGGATGCACCACGCCGCTGTAGCTCGCCGCTGCCCGGAACATGCCGGGATGGTGCGCGGCGTAGAGCAGAGAGCCGAGGCCGCCCATGGACAGCCCGGCGATCACCCGGCGGTGGCCGGCACCATAGCCGTGCTCCAGCAACGGGCGCAGCTCGCGCAGGTGGAAGCTCTCCCACGCCGGCGAACCGCCGTTGCCGTGGTTCCACCAGTCGCGGTACCACCCGGCCGGTCCGCTCTCGGGCATGACGACCAGTGTGTTGCGCAGCTGCGGCAGCGACGCGACATCGGTTTCGCGGGTCCAGCCGTCATACGTGTCGCAGCAGCCGTGGAGCAGGAATAGCACCGGCCACCGCTGGTGCTTCCGCCGCTCACCCCAGCCGTCCGGGGTCGTCGGGGCTGCCCTGGACAGCAGCGGCCTTCCGGTGAACGGCCCTTGCACAAGGGCATTCTGCCGTTCCCGCTCAGGGATGGATGGTGTGGCGGACTGCGGCTACAGGCCGCGACACGGAGTGGCTGGTCGTGAAGAGAATCACGACGAGGCGGGCGGTCCAATTGTCGTTCTCGAAGGCCGTCCGGATCGTCCGCCAGAACTCCTGGCTCATGACTCGGGTGTCACCTCCTTTGCCGTTGACGCACCAGCTTGGTGGCGGCTGTTGACAACTGTTGCACTGTCTGAGGCATCGGGGCCGAGTGCCTCATGGTCCGGGGAGGGACCTTTCGGATGACGGCCCAGGCCTGGACAGCGGATGGTCCCGAGATCGGTAGCAACCAGTGCGGACTTCTGCCGGGGCAGACCTCGCGGCTCAGGTCGGCTCCTTGGCCGTGGCCGGTGCACTGGCCGGCCGCCGACTCACCGGGTGGTGACCGGGATCAGCGCCGCTCTTGCTGGATGCCGGCCCGTTGACGAAGCAGGGCCCAGCTGCCTGGCCTACCGGGTCACAGGGATGCCAGCCAGGCCGCCGTGTCATTGGGGTGGCCGAAGCGGAGGGTGTCGAGAGGGGCGAAGCGGGGATCGCGGACAGGGTGCTCGACTTCGCGGCGGCGGTCCCCGTGTTGGGACCAGGCCCACCACGCCGGGTGTTCCCGGCTCAGCCAGCCCGTCCAGGTTTCCCTGTTGCCGCCGAAGAGGACCTCGCGTCTTAGGGTGCGCCGGAAGGACCGGCGCAGTACGCGGGGCATGATGATGCGTTTGGGATAGTCCAGCCAGATCACGGTGTCGGCCCGGTCCCAGAGCAGGTCACGGACTTCCGGATAGCCGAGAGAGTCGATGATCCAGCGAGGCTCGGCGGTGAGCCTTGATACGTCTTCGGTCAACTTGCTGTTGGTGGCCCAGTCGGGGCCGTTGAAGTACAGCGCGTCCATCTCGTGGTAGGGCAGGCCCAGACGACTGCTCAAGGTTTGGGCGAGCGTCGATTTGCCCGCACCGGTGACACCCGCTACCAAGATCCGGTCCACGGGCGCACCCTATGCCGGCGCCCTGGGAGGAACGCTCCTGCGCTCCTCACCTGCCACCACGGCTCACCGAATACGGCGACGTTTTCGTGGGGCCCAGCTTTCGGTCTGCGGGGTGGGGTGGGCGTTGTGACTGTGGCGCGTGCGCCGCTGAGCCGGGGCAGGGCGGCGGCGGGCATTGTCTGCCGCCGCCCTGCCATGAATCCAAGAGGCCCTCTGTTCAAGCCGGCCTGTGCTTCCTACGCGATCACCGGGCGGCGATCGTCTCGGCGGCCGCGGCCGCGGCCTCGTCCACCGCCACGGGGGCGGGGTTCTTCGGGCCGCGCAGGGCGATGTAGACGAACAGCGCGCCCATGACGGCGACGCCTGCCCACATGGCCTGCTGCCAGCCGTCGACGAAGGACTGCTGGGCGCCATGGACGATCTGCTGCGCGTGCGAGCCCGTGCTGCCCGAGACCTCGACGGCGTTGGCGATGCCTTCGCGGGCGGTGTCCGCGGTCCCCTGGGGGACGCCGTTAAGCCTGTCGTCGATGGCGCTGCGGTAGCCGGCGGACAGGAGCGCGCCCAGCATGGCGACGCCCAGCGCGGTGCCGAATTCGCGGGTGATGTCGTTGAGTGCGGAGGCGACGCCCTGTTTCTCACGCGGCAGCGAGCTGGTGATGGCCTCGGTGGAAGGCGTCATGGACAGGCCCATGCCGATGCCCATGGCGAGCATGCCCGGCAGGATGGTCAGGTAGCCGCCGTCCACGGAGACGAACAGCGCCATCAGCACCAGGCCGACACCGGCCAGCGCGATGCCCACGGCCATGGTCGAGCGGGAGCCGATGCGGGCGGCAGTCTTGGGGGCCAGGCCGGAGGTCGTCATCATCATGACGGCCATCGGCATCATGGCCACCGTCGACAGCAGACCCGACCAGCCGAGCACCGCCTGGAAGAACGGGAACAGGACCACGGCGATGCCCGCCTGGACACCGAAGACCACAAGCAGCGTGATGGAGCCGCCGCCCAGGCCGCGCTCACGGAACAGGCGTACGTCCAGCAGGGATGCGTCCCGGCGGTGCAGCTCCCAGGCCACGAAGACTATGCCGGCGATGACGCCGACGGTGAGGCTGATCAGCGTCGCGGGGGCGGTCCAGCCGCGATGCGGTCCCTCCTGCAGGACGAAGATGAGGCCGATGACGGCGACGGTGGAGACCAGCGCGCCGATGGTGTCGAAGGAATGGGCCGAGCGCTCACGGGAGTTGGGCACCGACTTCAGTGTCATGCCCAGGGCCACGATGACCAGGGCTACCGGCAGCACGAACAGCCAGCGCCAGTCCGCGACATCGACCAGGAGGGCGGAGAGGAACATGCCCAGGATGCCGCCGCCTCCGGCGACGCCGGTCCACACGCCGATCGCCTTGCCGCGCTGCTCCTCGGGGAAGGTGGAGGTGATGACGGCAAGGGTGATCGGCATGATCATCGCGGCGCCGATACCGCCGGTCACACGGGCCGCGATCATGATCTCGGCGGTCGGGGCCAGGCCCGCCAGGACGTTTGCGACACCGAAGATGCCAAGTCCGGCGACCAGCATGGGCTTTCGGCCCAGTCGGTCACCGATTGCCCCGAGCGGCAGCAGTAGGGCGGCCAGGGCCAGGGTGTAGACGTTGATGATCCACAGAACCGTGTTCTGTGAGGCACCGAACTCGACTGCCATGTGGGTCTGGGCGACGTTCAGCCCGGACACCGACGCGATGACGGCCATCAGCGCGATGGAGACGGCGATCAGGATGGTGCGCAGCTGACGCGCGTCCGGTGCGCCGCCTTCGCCGCCGGCTACGGCGGCGGCCCCCTGTGCGGGCTGGTTCGTACTCATGGATTCCTCTCAAAAAGGGCATGGGGGAGTTCGGCGTCGGACCCTGCCCGGACGCCGGATGCGGATGGAAGGAGCAGCGGTGCGCGCTGCCGACGTCAGGCGGTGGCGGTACCGCTCTCGGCCGTGGCGAGGGCCGCGTCGGTGTCGGCCGTGGCCAGCAGGGCGTTGATGTGGGATGCGGCCAGGGTGCCGGCCTGGGTGGTCAGGTCAGTCGGCAGCTTCAGTCCGTCCAGGCCCTCGGTGCGGACCTGCATCCGGATGGCGACCGTGAGAACGCGGCGGGCCTGAACGCCCTGTCGGCCAGGCGCACGCCCGCGACACGGCCGTCATCGGCCTTCACGACCTCTTCCAGGGGATGTCGACGACACGGATTCCCCGGGCGGTGAAGCTGGCGCGAGTGTCCTCGTCGAGTGCGGTGTTGCGGGTGAAGTAGACGCGGTCGTCGGTCAACTGGCGGAACAGCAGGGCGTGGTGGATGGATGCAGGGCCGGTGGCGAGGACGCCGATGGGCTCGTCGCGTACCTCCCAGCCGTGGCGGTACGGGCAGTGTGCGACGCTGTGTCCCCAGTGTTCGGCGAGCCCGGGGACGTCGGGCAGCACGTCCCGCAGGCCGGTGGCCACCACCGCACGGCATGCCGTGGCGGCCAGGGTGATGGTGAAACGCAGATCCCCGTCGGGCGAGGGGGCGGCGGGCTCAGCCGAGGCCACCTCGCCGAAGACGACCCGGCTGTCGTACCGGCGCACCTGCTCCCGGCGGGAGCAGGCGAGCACCAGCGCACCGTTCAGGCCCGCGGCGCCGCCGCCGATCACCACGGCGCCCACGGTCTCACCCGGCAGTGCGTCACTCGCGTACGCGGAAGTCTGCACGGACATCTTCTCGCGCCCTTTCTGTCGTGCGCGGCCCCAGCCCGTCCGGGCCATCTGGCTTTGACGTTAATCCAGAGTTGCATCAAGGGCATATACTCTTGCCTATGACGCAAGAAGATGGTGCGCTGGACAGCCTCGTACGCAAACGCATCCGCGCTCTACGGGTCGCACAGGGCTTGTCCCTGGAGGAACTGGCCAGCCGCGCACACCTCAGCCAGTCCTCGCTGAGCCGCATCGAGAACGGCCGGCGCCGCCTCGCGCTGGACCAGCTCGTCACCCTGGCCCGCGCCCTGGACACCACCCTCGATCAGCTCGTCGAGAACGCCGCCGACGATGTCGTCATCAGCCCCATGATCCACGGTGCCCACGGCCTGATGCGCTGGCCGATCAAGGGCGAGCCCGGCATGAGCGTCATGCGTCAGCGGCTGACCGAGCCGCCGCCGGACAACCCGTCGCGCATGCGCGCCCACCCGGGCCGGGAATGGCTTGTCGTGCTGTCCGGCACCGCGATCCTGATGCTGGGCCACCGCCGCTTCCGTATGGAGACCAACCAGGCGGCCGAGTTCCCGACGATGATGCCGCACGCCATCGGCGCCGACGGCGGCCCCTGCGAGATCATGGGCATCTTCGACCGCGACGCCCGCCGCGGACATCGCGACACCGGCGATCAGCCTGACAACGGAGACGGTGACCCGCAAGGCACCTGCCCCTAGCCGCTGCCGCCGGCCAGCCCGCAGGGGCGCATCTTGCGCGCCTGGCAGCACGCAAGGCCATCACCTTGCGTAATCCGCAAGCAGGCATGCTGAAAACGCATGAGCGGCTTACTGTCGCGGTATGACCCATACGCATACCTCCCACCACGGCCACCACCAGCAACGCGGCACCGACAGCGGGCAGGCGGAGATCCTCGACCTGGACGCGGAAGTCCTCGCCGAGCACATCGCCGCCATCACCGAGTGGCTGCCCCTGAAGACCGGCCCGCACCAGATCCTGGACCTGGCTTCCGGCACGGGAGCGGGCACCTTCGCGCTCCTCGACCGCTTCCCCGAGGCGCACGTCATAGCCGTCGACGCCTCGCCCGGACATCTGCAGCGACTGTGGGAGAAGGCGTGTGCCCGCGGTGATGACGACCGCGTACGTACGGTGCAGGCAGACCTCGACGACGTCACCTGGCCCGATCTCGGCACACCCGACCTGGTGTGGGCATCGGCCTCGATGCACCACATGGCCGACCCCGACCACGCCCTGCGCACTGTCCACGACCTGCTCGCACCCGGCGGCCTGTTCGCCGTCGTCGAGCTGGCCGGCTTCCCCCGCTTCCTGCCCGAAACCGCACCCGAAGACCGACCGGGACTGGAAGAGCGCGCCCACGCCGTGACCGACCGCTTCCATGCCGAGCACGTACCCCACCGCGGCGCCGACTGGGGACCCATGCTGAGCGCCGCCGGATTCACCGTCGAAGGCGACCTCACCCTCGCAGTCGACATCGACGGGTCCCGCAATACGGCGATCGGCCGCTACGCCCTGAGCGCACTGCGGCGCATCCGCAGCGCTGCCGCCGCGGGGCTTGCGGCGGAAGACCTCGCCGCGCTCGACCGACTGCTCGACACCAGCAGCCCGCACAGCATCCTGCACCGGGATGACCTCGCGGTACGTACCGAGCGCACGGTCTGGGCCGCGCGCCGCAACTGACGCGCCATCCGCGACGGGGTTTGCCCGTGCGGCAGCTCAGCACCCCATGCCTTGCCTCAGGCGCAAGCGATGACGCCTGAGGCAGTGGCCCGGTTGACCGGGCGACAGAGCCCGCACAGCCCTCCTGCACACCACAATCCGCCGCGAGAGCCCCGCGGCGGAGCGTTCACGGCGGCGAGGAAGGAGCACTCCCATGACTGCACCTAGGTCCACCTTCGGCGCGGATGCGGCAGGCAGCAGCAGCGCAAGCGGCGTTCCTGCCGCGTACGAAGCGTGGCCCAGAGGCCGTCGGGAGGAGATCGCCGGAGCGAACGGCAAGGCCATGGTCGTCTCTGACCGTGACGGCCGCGCACTGGGGCGGCGTACAGATCGACGGCGCGGCGGAAGTCCCTGCCGGCTGCCGGCTGGGTTTCTCCCAGGGGCGAGTTACGACCCCTCATCAGTGTTCGACGGCACCTACCGGGCGGCGCCCCAGGGCCGCCGTATAGAGGTGGGGCGGCTGACCTAGCCGCGCAGCACCGAGGCCATCCTGGCCCCGGTCGACCTGGGTGAGCGCGCCCTCGTCCACGACACGGCCTACCAGAACTGACCTCACCTACCTCCGTGCGCTGGAGTAGGCCGACTGGGAGGCCGCCCGGGCCATGTGTGCTGAAGCGGCCACCGTCTGGCACAACGACGGCAAGGGCGAGCAGGCCATCGAGGAGAACATCCAGAACCTGGCGGGACGGGTCGACGCCATCGAGTCGATGCGCTACGACGTCGTCCGCCAGCTCTCCCAGTCCGGCGAGGGAGTGCACCAACTTCGTGCCCAGGCAGAACGGTTGACAGACAGCCACCGAAGGAGGGCTGAGCCGGAGTCAGGCCGTGCGGCTGCGGGGCCCGCCCGGTCGGCCGCGGCGCGCCGCCGACGACGTAGAAGAGTCGGGGGCCGCGGCGGTGTTCGCCCCCTCACGTGATCTGGATGATGTGCTTGCCGCGGGCGCCACCGACTTCCAGGGCCCGGTGGGCATCGGCGATCCGGTCGAGAGGGTGGACGGTGTCCACGACGGGGACGATGTCGCCGTGCTCCGCGTAGCGGGTGATCTCGGTCAGCAGCTCGGTGTCGGGGTTGCCGCTGAAGACGCGGATGCGTCTGCTCCCGTGGATGGTCGAGGCGAGGATGGCGGCGAGGCTGACGAGAGGCCCGTTGAAGTCGACGGTGACGGCGACCATGCGCCCGCCGGGTGCCAGCAGGCGGCGGAAGTGGGACTGCTGCGTGCCGGCGGTGTCGACGATGACGTCGAAGCGGCCCAGGTCAGAGAGGCGAGTCGTGCGGTAATCGAGTGCTTCGTCGGCGCCCAGGCGGCGGACGAAGTCGAGGTTCTTCGCACCCGCGAGAGCGACGACGCGGGCACCGAAGAGCTTGCCGATCTGCACCGCGACGCTGCCCACGCCTCCGCTGCCACCACGCACCAGGAGTCGCTCACCGGGTTTGATGGCGGCCTTCTCCCACCCGCACCGCGCTTGCCACCGCTACCCTTGCCGAGCAACTCGCCCTGTGCGTGGCAGCCTTCGATGAGGCTCTCGCCGACCCTGATCCCGGGCACGGCCTGTACGCACTCCTGGAGAAGGTGTGCACCACACAGGTGACCGACCGAGGCTTCGCCTCCGTATTCCTGGATCAGTTCCCCGATGCCCTTAATCACGATCACGATCACGAACGCGACTGCGCCGAAGAGGGTCTGGCGCGGCTGGTCCAGCGTGCCCGCGAGATCGGACAGCCGTGCGACGACTTCGACCCCGCCGACATCACCCCCCCTGCTCCTGGCCAACAGCGGCCTCGCCGGACTACCGAGAGAAACGGCCCTCGCTGCCTCCCGGCGCCTGCTCGCCTATCTCTTCCAGGGCCTCCAGACACGAGCGCCTCTTAGCCCACCTGATGCGTATCCGTCGCCTGGTGCGTGACTTCGAGCGCCGCACCACCAGTGCCGAGGCGATGGTCTACTGGTCGATGACCACGTGGTCTTGCATGGGTGAGGGCGTCATGGCGCGGGCGATCTGGGCCGGGCTGGTCACGTTCGGGCTGGTCAGCGCGCCCGTCGGGCTGTACAGCGTGACCGAGGAACCGGTGCGTCAACGAGCGCACCGGCAAGGAAGTCCCGAGCGAGGCATCGTCAAGGGCTTCGAGGTGACCGAGGTGACCAGGGGAGTACGTCCTCTTGAAGTGCTCACGTGACTGGATCCTCCCGGCTGCCGGGGGCGATGAAGCCGCATGCGGAGCAACGCAGGGAGGTCTTCGGGGCGGGGACCTTATGCAGGGTGCCGCCGTCGCGGTCGGTCTTGTAGGTCAGCAAGCCTCGACGGGCCCCCTCCCGAGGCGCCGCACGAGGTCGCGGCGGAGGAAGTCGTCCTCCACAAACACCGCGGACAAGGACAAGAAGAGCGAGCTGCAGCAGCTGAGCAAGGCCGAGCTGCATCCCCGGGCCGGGGAACAGGACATTCCCGGTCGGTCGAAGATGAGCCGTGACCAACTGATCGACGCCCTCACCGGTATCGGACGCGACGACAGGAAAGGTGACCGCCTGACTCCGGCTGGCGGCTGGTGTGCGGCTGCCGTGTGTGTCCCTCCTCGTCCTCCGGGAACTCGGCCCGGGAACAGGGATGAACGAGGAGGAATCGTGCAGCTGTCATTTCTGGGACCACTGTTCGACCGTCGTGGCCCATGGGCCACCGTGTACTTCGACCCCGCTCAGAATGACGAGTCGGGGGCCAAGCGGCGTGAGCTGTCCGTACGGGAAGCCTGTCGGAACCTGGAGGAGGAAGGCGCCGACGCGGCGACCGTGCAAGCGGTGCGCGAGGCCCTGACGAACATCCGGCCCGCGGACGCCCCGGCCGGCCGAGCGATCTTCGCCGCCGGAGGAGAGGTGGTGCTCAGCCTCAATCTCTCCCGGCCGCCGCAGCGGCAGATCGCCCGCTGGACCGCCCTGCCCCGGCTCACACCGCTGCTGGAGCTCTCCGCTCAGGATCCGGTCTGCCTGGTGGCCTACATCGACCGGACCGGCGCCGACTTCGAACTGCGCGGGGCGACCGGTCCGCAGGACGCCGGGCAGGTCGAGGGCCGGCACTGGCCGGTGCACCGTACGGCCTCGGCGGACTGGTCGGAGCGGCATTTCCAGCTGAGGGTCGAGAACACCTGGGACCACAACGCCCGTGAGATCGCCGAAGCGCTGAGTTCGGCGTACGCGGAGTCCGGCGCCGACCTGGTCGTCCTGGTCGGCGACCCGCGCGAGCGGCCTGCCGTGCGGGACGAGCTGCCCGAGGCCGTTCGGGAGGTCACGGTGGAAACGGAGCATGGTGGTCATGCCGCCGGCTCCTTCTCTCCCGCGCTGGAAGAGGCCGTCGAGCAGGCCCGCCGGGAGTACACCCGGCGTCGCATCGAGGAGGCGCTCGACCGGTTCCGTGCCGGACGGAGCGGCACCGACGGGCCGACGGACGCGGTGGAGGGCGTCCCGGCCCTGGTGGAAGCCGTCAGGGAGCACCGCATCGATACGCTGCTGATTCGTCCCGATGGGGCGGATCTGGCCCGTGAGACATGGGCGGGTGACGATCCCGACCAAGTGGCGGTGCGTCGCACCGATGCGCGGATCCTGGGTGAGGGCGATCCGTTCCCGGTGCGGGCCGACGACGCACTGCTGCGGACGGCAGCGGTGACCGCCGCCGACGTGCTGATCATTCCCCCTTCGGACGGCGAGGGCAGGGACGTCCCGGCGGGTGGCCTCGGCGCCCTGCTGCGGTGGACGTACGCCTCGGCGGGCTGAGCACCGACACCCGCGGCGCGAACCGGCGACCACCTGCACTCAGCCCGGTTGAACACCATGCCGATGAGCTGGAAGGAACGCCTGCTGCCAGGTTTTCGCCGGAGTGATCGGGTAACCCGGCGCACATGCGCAATCCCCTGTCGAAGATCGAAGTCCTGGAGGACGCCGACCTGCTCGACCGTGTCGCGGCCCCCGTACGGACGGGTGTCCACGCTCTGCCCCTCGGGCCCCTGCGGGACGTGCTGCGCGGCCGTTGGCAGGGCCACCCCCTGCACCCGGTGCTGGTGCAGACCCCCATCGGCGCCTGGACGTCCGCCGCGGTGCTCGATCTGACCCGCGGCAATGAGCGCGCGGCCCGGCTGCTGGTCGCCGTCGGGCTCGCCGGCGCCGCCCCGGCCGCGCTGGCGGGGGCCGTCGACTTCGCGGACCAGCTACCCGAGCAGGAGCGCGTGGGCGTGGTGCACGCGGCGGCGAACACCGTGGCCATCGCCTGCTACGCCGCCTCGCTCGCGGCCCGCAGCAGGGGCCGGAGCGGTCGGCTGCTCGGCTTCGCCGGACTCACGGCCGCCACGGTCGGCGGGTTTCTCGGCGGCCACATGGCGTACCGGCAGGCCGCGGGGGTGAACCACAGCGAGGCCGTGCCGCATCTGATCGACGCGGGCTGGCATGCGGTCGGTGACCCGGAGGAGTTCCCGCGGGGCAGTGTCGTCCGGCGGATGGTCGGGGAGGTGCCCGTGCTGCTCGTACGGGACTCCGACAGTCCCGGAGAAGTACACGCGCTGGCGGAGCGGTGCGCCCATCTGTCGGGCCCTCTGTCGGAGGGCGAGATCAGTGACGGATGCGTGACCTGTCCCTGGCACGGCAGCACGTTCCGGCTCGCGGACGGCGCCTGCGTGGCCGGCCCGTCCACGGCACCGCAGCCCTCCTTCGACGTACGCCTCAGCGACGGCCTGGTCGAGATCCGGCTACGGGAGGGACACGCGCATTGATCGGTGCGGGGGACCGCGCGACGACCGACCAGCCAACCGGCCGACCCAGTCGATGAGCCGAGGGAGAAAACGTCATGACCACGCACGAACGCCGTCCCGCCGACGACGCGAAGCAGCGGCAGCGCGACGCCCACCGCGCCCCCGACCCCGCCGGTGGCCCGCTCACCACGGATCAGGGAGTGGTGGTCGATCACACCGACGACTCTCTCCAGGCGGGGGAGCGCGGCCCCACGCTGATGGAGGACTTCCACTTCCGGGAGAAGCTCACCCGCTTCGACCACGAGCGGATCCCGGAGCGCGTGGTGCATGCCCGAGGGGCCGGCGCGTACGGCTACTTCCAGCCGTACCAGTCCTGTGCGGAGTTCACCAAGGCCGCCTTCCTCCAGGATCCGTCCGTGCGGACGCCGGTGTTCGTGCGCTTCTCCACCGTGCAGGGCCCGCGCGGCTCGGCGGACACGGTGCGCGACGTCCGCGGCTTCGCGACGAAGTTCTATACGTCGGAGGGCAATTACGATCTTGTCGGGAACAACATGCCGGTCTTCTTCATCCAGGACGGCATCAAATTTCCCGACTTCGTGCACGCCGTGAAGCCGGAACCGCACAACGAGATCCCCACGGGCGCGTCCGCGCACGACACCCTCTGGGACTTCGTCTCCCTCCAGCCCGAGACCTTGCACATGATGATGTGGCTGATGTCCGACCGCGCCATTCCGCGCAGCTACCGGACGATGCAGGGCTTCGGCGTGCACACCTTCCGGTTCGTCGACGCCGAGGGCAACGGCACGTTCGTGAAGTTCCACTGGACGCCCGTGCTGGGCGTTCACTCGCTGGTGTGGGACGAAGCGCAGGAGACCCAGGGCCGTGACCCGGACTTCAACCGCCGTGACCTGTGGGACAACATCGCGGCCGGCAACTACCCGGAATACGAACTGGGTGTGCAGTTGGTGCCGGAAGAGGACGAGCACTCCTTCGACTTCGACCTCCTGGACGCCACGAAGATCATCCCGGAGGAGGAGATCCCCGTCCGGCCCATCGGCCGCATGGTCCTCGACCGCAACCCGGAGAACTTCTTCGCCGAGACCGAACAGGTCGCCTTCCACACGGCCAACGTGGTGCCGGGCATCGACTTCACCAACGACCCGCTGCTCCAGGCCCGCAACTTCTCCTATCTGGACACTCAGTTGATCCGCCTGGGCGGCCCCAACTTCGCCCAGATTCCGGTGAACCGGCCGGTCGTGGACGTCCGCACGAACCAGCGGGACGGCTTCCACCAGGGACAGATACACAGCGGCACCAGCTACAGCCCCAACTCCCTGAGCGGCGGCTGCCCGGTGCTCGCCGGGGCTGCCGATCCGAGCGCGTACAGCCATCTCCAGGAGCGGGTGGACGGGAACAAGATCCGCAAGCGCAGCGAGAGCTTCAAGGACCACTACACCCAGGCGGCGCTGTTCTTCCTGAGCATGTCCGACTGGGAGAGGCAGCACATCATCGACGCTTTCCGTTTCGAGCTCGGCAAGGTCGGGTCCATGCAGGTACGGCAGCGGACCGTCGAGCAACTGGGCCATGTGCACCACGGATTGGCCGCCGCCGTGGCCGAGGGCATCGGTGTCGAGCCGCCCGACAAGGAGGACACCCCGCAGCCGGAACCCTCCCCGGCGCTGAGCATGACGAGCGACAAACTCCGCGGCGACGGCAGTATCCGTACCCGGCAGGTCGCGGTCCTGGTCGGCGATGGTGTGGACGCGGCCCAGGTCGGCACCGTGCGGGAGGTCATGGAGGACGGTGGCGCGATCGTCGAGGAACTGGCCTTCCACGACGGCACGGTGCGCGACAGCGACGACGGCCGGCACCAGGTCGACCGGGCGCTGCCCACGGTCGCGTCCGTGCTCTACGACGCGGTGGTCGTCCCGGGCGGCGCGCGCGAGCTCGCCGGCGACGCGACGGTCCAGCGGTTCGTACGGGACGCCTACCGGCACGGCAAGCCGGTCGGCGCCCTGGGCAGCGGCGTCGATCTGGTCGCCATGCTGGAACCGGACGGCCTGCGGCTCGCCGGAGACGGCGACGGCACCGTGGCCGACCGCGGCGTGGTCACCGAGACGTCGACCGGGCCGGCCAGCGAGAGGTTCCTGTCGCAGCTGACGGCCGCGATCGCCGCCCACCGCCACTGGGACCGGCCGCCGGTACGCCGCTGAGCGTCGGCGCCGGTGCCCACCGGCCCTGCTCGTTCCCCGAAACCGCCGCGATCTTCAACGCCACCGGCCGCACGCCCCTGCCCCGAGGAACCCGAGGAACCTGAGGAAGGAGTCGAGCGTCATCGTGTGGCACTCACTCACCTGGGAAGCCACATCCCTGTGCCGCTCGGTCCGCAGGTGCGTCACCGCTGCCGGCCCCGAGCGCTACGCCACGGTCCAGTCCCTCAAGACGGCGGGCGCCGCGCTACTGGCCTGGGCGCTGGCCGGCTGGTGGTGGAACGCGCCGATGGCCCTCCTGGCGCCATGGACCGCGCTGTTCCTGGTGCAGAGCACCGTCTACCGCTCCCTGCTGTCCGCACTGCAGCAATTCGTGGTGGTCGTCTCGGGAACGCTTCTCGCCGCCGGCGCCGGCGTGCTCGCCCCCAACACTATGGCCGCGATGGCGGTGGCCCTGCCCCTGACGGTCCTGCTCGGCAACTACACCCGGTTCGGTTCTCAGGGCCTGTACGCGCCCACCGCCGCACTGTTCGTCCTCGTGTACGAGTCGTACGCCGGCTTCGACATCCTGCACCGCCTCCTGGAGACCCTGCTCGGAGCGGCCATCGGCGTCTGCGTGAACGCCTTGGTACTGCCGCCGGTGCACACCGACCGAGTCCGCCACCTGCGGGACCAACTCCCGCGGGACTGCGCCAAGTTGCTGCACGAGGTCGCCGTCGGCATCGAGGGCGCGTACGACGACGGCCGGGTGCGGGGCTGGTACGACAGGGCCGCGCGACTGACCGACGTGGTCGCGGAGCTGCGGGACGCGCGACGCTGGTCGGACGAGAGCTTCCGCTTCAACCCGGGGCACAAGCTGCGCCGGACCGTTGTCCCACCACCGTCGGCCGACTGGGACCTCACCTGGGACCGGATCACCGAACACATCAGAGCGACGATCCGTACGCTGAATGATGCCACCACGCTTCCGGACTGCGTACCGGGCATCCTCTCGCCCCTCTTGCGGTCGGCCGGCGACGTGCTCGACCCCGACAGCGCCGACGAGCGCGACGGCGCGCTGAACGAGGCGACCGCCGCACACCAGCGTCTGACCGCCGTACTCGCCGACGGCCGCTACGAGATCACCCCCGCCCTCGGCGGTCTGGCCCTGGACACGCAACGACTCCTGGACGACCTCACCACGGTCGCCGACGCGCAGAACGTGCCGCAGCCCCGGCGCCCGGCGTGAACGACGGTGGCGCGAGTGCGGGGGACGGCTCAGCCCACTTTGCGGCCCTGGAGGGGCTCTGTCTCCGCGCCGGCTCCCCGTTGCAGCCCGTGCAGGAACTCCTCCAGCACCTCTCCGGCCGTCCGCTCCGGCTGCCAGTGGAGTTCGGTGTGGGCCCGTGAGCAGTCCATGAGGGGGAGCCGGAGCACGGCGTCGAAGAGGTGGGGTGAGGCGGGCAGCAGATGCAGGCCCCATGCGGCCGCGATGGCGGAGCGGGCGGCCGGGCGTGGCAGCCGTACCGGGCGGGCTCCGAGCATCTCGCCCAGCATCTGCGCGTCGACGGGCGGCTCGCCCGCCAGGTTGAACGCGCCGCCCAGGTGGCTGTGCACCGCCAGCCGGTAGGCCTGCGCCGCGTCGTCGGTGTGCAGGGCCTGCACCCGCAGGCCCGGGATGTCGGGGAGGAAGGGCAGCAACTCGGGACGCGCCAGCGGTCCTGGCAGGAAACGGCCGCCGAAGATGCGGCGCTGCTCGCTCGCCGACTCCCGCTTGAAGAGGAAGGCGGGCCGCATCCGTACCACCCGGATCCCCGGGCGCTGCTGCTCGAAGGAGTCCAGAGCCCGCTCCAGGTAAGCCTTCTCACGGCAGTAAGCAGCATCCGGCCACCCATGAGTCGGCCACGACTCGTCCACCGCGCGGTCCTTGGGCCCCGGCGAGTACGCCCCCACGGAGGAGGCATGGATCAGCGCCGGCACCTTCGCCGCAGCCACTGCCTCGAACACCCGGATGCCGCCGAGCACGTTGGTGCGCCAGGTAGCGGCCGGATCGTGCGTGGGCTGGAAGGCCCAGGCCAGATGGACCACAGCGTCGGCGCCTTCGAACTCCTTGACCAGGTCGGCGTCCTCGGAGGCCAGGTCCACCGCGGACCACTGGGTCTTGCCGGGCGACCAGTCCGGAATCCGACGGGCGAGACCCCGCACGGATCCGACCTCCGAATCCTCCACGAGCAGGCGCACCAGGCTGGTGCCCACATTGCCGGTGGCACCCGTGACGACGACCTTGCCGCCGGATTCGCTCCTCACGACCGGCTCCTTTCGGGGGAGGGTTGATCCACGCGTCATGAGCGTGCTCCGCCCCGAGTACCCGGTGCCCGGGGATGCACGCGATGGAAAGGTCGCCACACGGTTCAGCCCGGCGGGGAGTGTGTTTGCTCGCGTGGCCCTGGGGCACTCGTGCCGTGGCTGAGCGGCCGTGGGAACGAGGCCGTGGACGCGGTGGGACCCGCGCCCGCGGCCTCACCTTTCCCTACGGCGTCATGGCGCCGTTCAGGCCTGACAGTGCGGGCACCAGACCGTGCGGCGTCCCGCGCTGCGACTCGAACGCAGGGAATCGCCGCAGCGGGGACATTTCGGCTCACTGTCGTCCCGGCGCCCGGTGAGCCAGGAGCGTCGTGGCGGCACCCGCCCGTCGCGCACGGATGTCGTCAGGACACGACCCATCGCCGCGTGGATGCGCCGGAGTGTCTTCTCGTCCAGGTTCCGCGCCGGATTTCGGGGGGCGACACGAGCGCGCCAGAGGATCTCGTCGCACAGGAGGTTTCCGAGGCCCGCGATGACGGACTGGTCCATCAGCGCACTCTTGACGGCACCCCGTCGTCCCGACAGCAGTTCCAGAAACTCTTCTCGGCTCACGGCCTGGGCGTCCGGGCCCAGACCGTCCAGAATTCGGTCCGCCGCGGCGTCGTCGGCCAACTGCACGCCCTGCAGCTTGCGTTGATCGCGATAGCAGAGATTCCGCGTACCGTCGAGTGTCAGCACGATGCGGTCATGTGCCTCGATCGGTTCTTCCTGGTCACAGCACCGCAGTGACCCTGTCATTCCGAAATGAAAGACAAGGGTCGGGCCACCGTCCGTCGGTACGAAGAGCCATTTTCCGTGCCGCCACGCCTTCCCGAGACGCTTCCCCTTCAGTTCTTTCCGGAGTCGTTTCTCGGTGACACCCCGTAGAACTCCGGCGTCCCGCACCTCGATGTCCGTGACGGACCGGCGACTCCCGCAATCGAGCAGGACCTGGCGGAATCCCTCGACATCCGGGAGTTCGGGCACGATTCTTCTCCGCTATCCGTGGCGTACTGACGACGCTACCGCCCGCGATGGATACGCGCCCTCGCACGGGCCGTCTCCGGCACGGCACAGCCGGACAAGGGCCATAGATTAATTGAGTTACGCAACAAGATGGTAAAGTGGCTCGTATGCCCACACCACAGCTGCCTGATGCCCCCGCGTCCCCGGAAGTGATCGAGATCGAGCGGGCGCTCACCCGCATCACCTACCTGAGCACGCGCGCCCGGCAGCACGACCGGCTGATGGCCCTGGCCGGCGTGCCGCTGGACCGGGCCGCCGTGGCGCTGCTGCGCCAGGTCGCCGACTCGGAGCCGTTGCGCCCCGGGGAGCTGGCCACCCGGCTGGGGGTGGAGGCCTCGCACGTCACCCGCACGGTGCAGCAACTGCAGAAGGCCGGTTACGTCACCCGCGTCCCGGACCCCGACGACCGCCGCGCCCAGCGCATCCAGCTCACCGACGCGGGGCGCCAGGCCATCGACAGCATCCGCGACGCGGGCGCACGCGGCATGCAACTGGCCCTGGGCGACTGGTCTGCGGAGGAGCTGCGCCAGCTCGCCACCCTCTTCCACCGCATGGTCGACGACTTCCTGTCGTACGCCATCGACGACGAGTCGGAACCCGAGGCGGTGGCACCGGCGGGCAAGGCCTGAGCTAGGCATGAGCGGGGCGGCCGGGCTCGTGCAGGCCCCGCAGCAGCAGGTGCCCCAGTGCGGGCAGGGCGATGAGCGGGAGCAGCGCGGTCCGCAGGGACGTGGCGTCGGCGACCGCGCCGAGGACAGGGGCGGCGAGCCCGCCGACGCTCACCGTCAGACCCAGCGTGACCCCGCTCGCGGTCCCCACTCGCCGGGGAGACAGCCCTGGCAGAGCGTGATGTGCAGCGAGAACGGCACGTACAGGCCCGCTGACGTCGGCGCGATGAACAGGTGGACCGCGGGGCCGGGCACGACGACGATCCCGGCGACGGCGAGGACGGTCAGCGCGTACGACCACCTCACGGTCGCCCACCGCTGCGGCTGGTCCTCCACCAGCGCGTTCGTCGACGTCTTCCGCCGCTCGTTCGGCTACACGCCCGGAACGCACAATCGCCGTTCCCACAAGCCCCGTTCGAGGCCTGCCCCCTTCGGGAACGGGCAGACGACCGCGTTACGCTCCAGTGATCGCGCGCAGGAATCACATGAGGGGCACACAGTGAGCGGACGCATAGGGATCGGGGACAAGACCGAGGACTTCGAGCTGGCGGACGAGACCGGCACCCGCCGTCGCCTGTCCGAACTGCTCACCGAGGGACCGGTGGTGCTTTTCTTCTACCCCGCCGCCCTCACGCCCGGCTGCACCGCCGAGGCCTGCCACTTCCGGGACCTGGCTGCCGAGTTCGGCGCCGTCGGTGCCCGCCCGGTCGGGATCAGCGGGGACCCCGTCGAGCGCCAGCAGGAGTTCGCCGAGCGCCACACCCTGGGCATGCCGCTGCTGTCCGACGTCGACGGGACGGTCCGGGAACAGTTCGGGGTCAAGCGAGGCTTCTCCATGGCGCCCACCAAGCGCGTCACCTACGTCATCGCCGAGGACCGCACCGTCCTCGAGGCCGTGCACAGCGAACTGCGCATGAACACCCACGCCGACCGAGCCCTCGCGGCGCTGCGCGCCCACCGGAAGTGACCTCGGACCCGCACGGAGGCGCCGGCGCCGGTTGATACGGCCCCGCAAGAGGGCCATTCTGGACGATATGGAGCACGCCTCCGCCACGGTGATCATCGATTCCTCGGGTGTCGTAACGGGGTGGAGCGAGGGTGCCCGGCAGCTGACCGGATACCCGGCCGAGGAGGTCGTGGGACGGGCGGCACGCGATCTGCTCGCCGAGGACCCGTCTGCGGAGGCCTGGGCCGCGCTGTCCGGCCCCGTCGTCCTGCGGCATCGCGACGGCTCCACCGTGGCGCTCCCCGTGCAGGCGACCGCCGTGCTGGGCCCGGACGGCGCACCTGGCGGACATGTGATCACCGCCAGGCCCGGCGGCCCCGAGCCGACCCTGGCGGGGCAGGCCTTCCAGCAGGCATCGATGTCCATGTCGGTCTTCGACACGCGACAGCGCTATCTGCGCGTCAACGACACGGCCTGCCGGGTCATGGGCGTGCCCGAGGAGGTGCTGCTGGGCAGGCCCTTCCTGGAGACCGTGGAGGACGCCGAGCACAGCCGGGACTTCCACAGCAATCTGCGCCGCGTCGCCGAGACGGGCTGGCCGGTCCACTCCGAGAGCTTCACCGGCGCGCCCGCCCTCAACCGGGAACACGCCTGGAGCATCGAGATGTGGCCGGTGCGGGACGACTCGGGTGAAGTGACCGGCGTGGCCCTGGCCGCCCTCGACAGCACCGAGCAGTACTGGGCCCGGCAGCGGCTGGCCCTGCTCAACGAGGCGGCGGCCGCCATCGGCACCACCCTGGACGTGGTGCGCACCGCCGAAGAACTCGTGGAACTCCTGGTCCCGCGGTACGCCGACTTCGCCAGCGTGGACCTGCTCGACTGGGTCCTCGGGGCGGACGAAGCCCCTACGGCACTGGACAAAGAGATCGTCCTGCGCCGCGTCGCCCACGGCTCCCGTACCGAAGGCACTCCGGAGGCCGCCGTGCGCCTGGGCGACTCGGAGATCTACCCCGGGTACTCGCCGCCCGCCCGGGCCCTGCGGGAGGGGCGAGCCGTCCTCGGCCAGGCGGGCGAGCCGGACTTCGTGCGCTGGGTCGCCGAACGCAACGCGCGGGCCCCGGCCGGCCGCCCCCACCGCAAGGGCGTCCACTCGATGCTCGCGGTACCGCTGCGGGCCCGCGGCATCACGCTCGGCGTCGCGGTGGCCGTCCGCATCGCCAACCCCGACGACTACGGCGCGGACGACGCCGTCCTCGCCGAGGAACTCGCCAGCCGGGCCGCCGTCTGCGTCGACAACGCCCGCCGCTTCGCCCGCGAACGCACCACCGCGCTGGCCCTCCAGCACAGCCTGCTGCCGCGCGGACTGCCCGGACAGGCGGTGGTCGAGGTGGCCCACCGCTATCTGCCCTCCGGCTCCCTCGCCGGCATCGGCGGCGACTGGTTCGACGTGATCCCGCTGTCCGGCAGCCGGGTCGCCCTGGTCGTCGGCGACGTCGTCGGGCACGGCATCCCGTCGTCGGCGACCATGGGCCGCCTGTGCACGGCCGTCCGCACCCTCGCCGACGTGGACCTGCCGCCGGACGAACTCCTCACCCACCTCGACGACCTGGTCACCCACCTGGCGTCCGACGACCGCGACGAAGAGGCCGCCGAACTCGGCGCCACCTGCCTGTACGCCGTCTACGACCCCGTCACCCGCCACCTCACCATGGCCGCCGCCGGACACCCCCCGCCCGTCGTGGTCCTCCCCGACGGCACTACGCGGCTGGTCGAGATCAACGCCGGGCCCCCGCTCGGCGTCGGCGGACTGCCCTTCGAGTCGGTGGAGCTGGAACTCCCCGAGGGAGCCGTCGTAGCCCTGTACACCGACGGCCTCATCGAGGACCGGGACCGCGACGTCGACCACGCCACGTCCGAGCTGTGCCGGGCCCTGGCCGCCCGCACCGACACCCTGGACGCCCTGTGCGACACGGTGCTGAAGGCCGTACTGCCGGAAGAGCCCAGCGACGACGTGGCCCTCCTGCTCGCCCGCACCCGGGCGCTGGGTGCCGACCGGGTCGCCACCTGGGACGTGATCCCGGACCCCGCGCACGTGGCCGTCACCCGGCAGGAGGCCATCGAGCAACTGGCCGCGTGGGGGCTGGACGAGGCCGCCTTCGTCACCGAACTCGTCGTCAGCGAACTCGTCACCAACGCCATCCGCTACGGCGAACCGCCCATCCAGCTGCGGCTGATCCGCGACCGCACCCTCATCTGCGAGGTCTCCGACGGCAGTTCCACCTCACCGCATCTGCGCCGGGCACACGCCTACGACGAGGGCGGCCGTGGCCTCCTCCTGGTCGCCCAGCTCACCCAGCGGTGGGGCAGCCGGCAGACGGTCCGGGGCAAGACCATCTGGGCCGAACAGCCGCTGCCACCGCCCTGATCACTCGAACGGGCAGCCCGGATTCGCCGCGTCCTGCGACAACGGCGCCCCGTGCGGCAGGACGTACAGCACATCGAGGACGACCGGCGTGTCGCCCAGATTGCGGCCGATGTGGACATGGCCCGCCCCGGCCGGTTCCTGAATGGTGCTGCCCTTCGGGTACACGCCGTCGGACGCGCAGGTGGAGTCGAAGTGGCTGAGCGTGCCCTGCTGCACGACGGCGTACAGCGGACCGTCGTGGTAGTGCCAGCCGGTCCCCTGCCCGGGCGGGACGGTGATCTCCCGCAGGATGTAGTCGGTGCCGCCGACCGTGGTCTGGGCGATCACTTTTCCGGTGACTCCCGGACCGGGCGGGGTCGCCTGGGCGGTGCCACAGGTCGCGAAGGTGACGGCGGCGACCGCCCCGGTTATGGCGGTACGGAGGAACATGCGCATGGGAACGGCCTCCCGGCGGGAACGGACGATCAACGACGTGCCCTGTGAACATAGGGGCACGGCAGGCCAGTTGGGAACCGAATCCGGTGACGGGCCTGGAGGGAAGGCGGGTCAACCGGCCACGCGGTCCGGCACACGCTCCCGTACGACATCCTGCGGACGCTTGTCGTCGCGCAACCCGAGATACCTCGGATGACGCAGCATCCCGTCACGGGTCCATTCGGTGAAGGCGATCTGCGCGACCAGCGTCGGCTCCACCCAGCGGGCTCCCGACTCGCGCACCGGGTCGTCGAAGGGCGATGACGAGGTGCGCAGGTCGTCGAGGCGTTCGCGAAGTGCGAGCAGCGTGCGGCGGTCGAAGCCCGTGCCGACCTTGCCCGCGTACCGGAACCTGCCCTCCTCGTGATAGCCGAGCAGCAGGGCGCCAAGACCCACGCGGGAGCCGGCCGGCTCGGTGAAGCCGCCGACGACGAACTCCTGTCCCTGGGAGCACTTGAGCTTCAGCCAGTCCGTGGACCGGCGCGGACGGTAGGGGCCGTCGGCGCGCTTGGCGATCAGCCCTTCCCAGCCGCGGGCGCAGGCGTCGGCGAGCAGTTCGGCACCGCCCTCGTTGCGGTGGGACGTCACCCGCAGCGGGGCGCGATAGGCCAACGCCCGGCGCAGCAGGGACTTACGCGTCCGCAGCGGCAGCCGGGTGGTGTCCGACCCGTCCAGCCTGAGCAGGTCGAAGACGTAGTACGTCACGGCGACACCGCTCGCCGCGATGTCCCGCGGCCGGGTCAGCCCCATGCGCTGCTGGAGCCGGGCGAAGTCGGTGCGGCTGTGCGAGAACGCCACGATCTCCCCGTCGATGGTGAAGTCCTGGCAGTCCTGGGCCGCGAGCGCGTCGACGATCTCCGGATACGTGTCGTTGAGGCGGTGCCCCGCACGGGACAGGAGCAGAATCCGGCTCTGCTCCCGGACGGCCAGCACGCGGACGCCGTCCAGCTTCCGCTCGAAGATCCACTCGCCGGAGAAGTCCCGCCGGTCACTGAGCGTGGCGAGCATCGGTTGCGCGGCCAGCTCCGCCCCGGGGCGCGCCTTCCGCAGCAGCCGACGCTGCTCGGCGGGCAGCGTGGCCGGCAGGCCGGACACTCCGTTCACTCCTCACGGTCGTCCGCGGCGGCCTGGGCGAGGGTACGGCCGGTGCGCGCGGAGCGGGCCCGCCGGGGATCCGGGGTGCCGTGCCCGCGGGCCCGCCCGCCGGACGCCTTCACCAGAAGCCAGGCTTCGCCCCCGCCGTCGTCCTTCCCACCGCGGAACCGGGTGAGCGCATACTCGCCGTGCAGCTTCGAGCCGTTGAGCCGGAACGTGGCGTGGCCGTGCGCCAGCGACTCCTCGAAGTCCACGGGCCGCCCCTTGCGGTCGTGGCTGAGGGGCTCGTACGTGCCGTGGTCCCACACGATCACGGTCCCGCCGCCGTACTCGCCCTGCTGGATGACGCCCTCGAACTCCTCGTACTCCAGCGGATGGTCCTCCGTGGGCATGGCCAGCCGCTTGTCCTGGGGATCGGCCGACGGCCCCTTCGGCACCGCCCATGACTTCAGTACGTCGTCGACCTGCAACCGGAAGTCGAAGTGCAGGGTGCTCGCATCATGGATCTGTACGACGAACCGGGGCTCCTCACCGGAGGGTGCCTGGTGGCCCTCGGGCTCACGGGTCCGGTCGAAACGGCGCTTGCCGCGGTAGTCCCGCAGCCGTTCGTGCTCTCCCACCTGCGACTCCTTCCCGGACACCCCGTGACGCGGGGCCCGCGCCGGTGCACGGCCCCGGGTACCCCTGATCGAGGAGCCGACTCAGAACTCCTCGTGCACCTCGGGGTCCCCGCCCAGGCGCCGGTGAGTGCGGTCGGCGAGCGCCTCCAGCTGCGCGTCATCGAGTTCGAAGCCGAAGACGTCGAGGTTCTCGCGCTGCCGCTCGGGGCTGGCCGACTTCGGGATGGGCAGCGCGCCCAGCTGTGTGTGCCAGCGCAGCACGACCTGGCCCGGCTTCACCCCGTGCGCCTCGGCGATGCCGGTGACGACGGGATCGTCCAGCAGCTGGGAGCCACGGCCCAGCGGGCTCCAGCTCTCGGTGACGATGCCCTTGCCGGCGTGGAAGGCCCGCAGGTCCTCCTGCGGGAACAGCGGGTGCAGCTCGATCTGGTTCAAGGACGGCAGGACCCCGGTCTCCTTCTCCAGCCGTTCGATGTGCTCGGCCGTGAAGTTGGAGACCCCGATCGACCGCACGAGGCCGTCCTCGCGGAGTTTGATCATGGCCTTCCAGGAGTCGACGTACTTGTCGACGCGGGGGAGCGGCCAGTGGATGAGATACAGGTCGACGTAGTCCAGGCCGAGCCGGCCGCGGGACTCCTCGAAGGAGGCGAGGGTCTCCTCGTAACCGTGGTGCCGTCCCGGAAGCTTCGTGGTCACCACGACCTCCTCACGAGGCACGCCGCTGGTCGCGACGCCCCGGCCGACTCCGGTCTCGTTGCGGTAGTTCGTCGCCGTGTCGACGAGCCGGTAGCCCATCTCCAGCGCGGCGCCGACCGCCTGCTCGGCCTGTGTGTCGTTCATCGGCCAGGTGCCCAGGCCGATGGCGGGGATCTGCGTACCGTCGTTGAGCGTGTGTGCCGGGATGCTGAGCACGGTCGGACCTTCCCGTTGACTGTGTCGTCGTCCAGCCAGTATGCGATTTCGCGCCCGGGCGGGCAGGGCCGATGCCTCCGGGTGCCGGATAGGCTGAGGAGTGATCAACCGGACGGGTGGGGGATGAGGGCGGCGGACGGCATGGGCAGCGCCGAGGACAGGAAGACGAACGGCACCGCGCGTCCCACGTCACGGGACGTGGCCCGGCTGGCCGGCGTGTCGCACACCGCTGTCTCCTTCGTGTTCAACGGCCGCGCCCAGGGCAACCTCTCGCCCGCCACCCAGGAACGCATCCGGCAGGCCGCCGCCCAGCTCGGCTACCGGCCCGACCCTCTCGCACGCGGTCTGCGCCGCAGTCGTACGGCCGTGATCGGGCTGGTCACCGACGAGATCGCCTCGTCGCCGTTCGCGGGCCGGCTGCTGCGGGGCGCGATGGAGACGGCCTGGAGCAGTGAGCACCTGGTGCTGACCGTCGACTCCGGCGGCGACCCGGCCAAGGAGGACGCGGCCGTCGCCGAACTCCTCGACCGCAGGGTGGACGGCATCATCTACGCGGCCATGTCCCTGCGTCGTGTCCGTGTCCCCGAAGGCCTGCACCGCACCCACTCGGTGCTCGCCAACTGCCTGCCCGAGGACGACTCGCTGCCCTCCGTCATCCCCGCCGAGCGCGCCGGTGGCCGTACGGCGGCGAGGCTGCTGCTGGAGCAGGGCCACCGCAGGATCGGCCTGGTGGGAGGGCAGGACGACATCGCGTCGGTGGAGCGGCTGCGCGGCTTCCGGGACGCGCTGCGGGCCGAGGGGATCACCGTCCCCAAGGAGTGGGTCGTACGGACCGGAGGCGAGATCTCCGGCGGCTACCGCGGCGCCGAGCAGCTGCTCGCCGACGCCCCCGCCGCCCGGCGGCCCACCGGGATCTTCTGCTACAACGACCGGGTCGCGGCGGGCGTCCTGCACGCCGCGACCCGGCTCGGGATCATCGTCCCCGACGAGCTGTCGATCGTGGGCTACGACGACCAGGAGCACATGGCCGCCTTCCTGACCCCGCCCCTCACCTCGGTCGCGCTGCCGCACCGGGCGATGGGCGAGGCCGCCACCCGGCTGCTGCTCGACGCCATCGAAACCGGCCGCACCCCGCCCGCCACCACACGGCGCCTCGCCTGCCCGGTGATCAGCCGGGCGTCGGTGGGACCAGCTCCCACCCGGTGACGGCCGCCGCGGCACCCGTGACGACGAGCTCGGGCACGTCGTCCGGGCGCCGGTAGACCCGCTCGGTGACCGTCGCCCGGTCGCCGACGAACAGCTCGAACAGCGAGCCGTCGACGAGGATGCGCACCTCCAGCCGCTCCCCGCCCGGCACCCGCACCCCGATCGGCGCGGAACCCTCCTCCCCGGAGTCGAACACCACGGTTCCCGTGTCCGGGTCCAGCCGCACCGTCGAGCGCAGCAGGTTCACGGTCGTCCGGGCCACGGCGGTGATCGTCACGTCGTACGACTGTGGAAGCGGTACCCGGCCCGGCGCGGTGACGAACGGCTCCGCCGCACGCAGCAGTTCGAGTTCCGGGGCCGGGACGACGCGCAGCGATCCGTCGGGGTGCACGTCGACGACGCGGGGCGCGGTCAGGACACCGGCCCAGCCGGCGCGGTCCACCTCGACCTGCTCACGGGCCTCCCAGGACCAGCCCCACATCAACGCCCGGTCCGATTCCTGGAGTACGGCGGGAGCGTAGAAGGCGTGACCGTGGTCGAGGGGGCCTCCGGTGTACGGCCGGAAGCGCAATCCCCGTTCTCCGCCAGATTCCAGACGCCCCGTCAGGTAGCCCGTGGTGCACGGGTTCCCGTCCCACAGCGACACCACCAGCACCCACTCCCCGGCCTCGGTCGTGAACAGTTGCGGGCACTCCCAGCCTGTCGCCCGGTCTCCGAACGCTTCGACGGCCACCGGGTCGTTGCCGTCCAGGAGCACTCCGGCGAACCGCCAGTCGGCCAGGTCGTCGCAGTCGTACAGCAGTACCGACGGGGTGCCGTCCCCGTGACCCGCGCCGACCAGCGCCCAGCGGCGGCCTCCGTGCCGGAAGACGAACGGGTCGCGGAACATCACCACGTCCAGACCGGCGGGCGGGCCGGTCACGACGGGTGTGGGCAGCGGTTTCCAGTCGGTGAGGGTCTCGTCCTGAGGGACCAGCGCCCGCGCCAGGCAGATCGTGCCGAGGCCGGTGTGATGGCGGTCGACGCCCGTGTACACGGCCGTGGGCACGCCGTCGTCGTCGACCACGCACCCGGACCAGCAGCCCGCCTCGTCCGGGCCGCCGGGCGTCGGGGTGAGCGCCAGGGGGTGGTGCTCCCAGTGCGCCAGGTCGGGGCTGGAGGCATGGCCCCAGTGGACGTTGGTGTGGATCGGAGCCTCGGGGTTGTGCTGGTAGAAGAGGTGGTACCGGCCGCGCCAACTGAAGGGGCCGTTGGGGTCGTTGATCCAGTTGGCGGGCGGGCGGACCCGGAAGCGGGGGGCGTTGGGGTCCTGGGGCGGAGCGGCGAGGCTCAACGGTTGACTCCTGCGGACGTGATGCCCTCACGCAGAGGGCGCTGGCCGACGATGAACACGGCGACGGCGGGGAGCATGGAGAGGACGACTCCGGCGAGTACGACCGAGATGGATCCGGTGCCGAGATTGCCCTGGAGGGAGACCAGGCCCAGCGGAAGCGTGTAGTTCTGGCCGGACGTTTCGAGGATCAGCGGTCGGAAGAATTCGTTCCAGTGGTAGTTGAAGGCGAGCACACCGACGATCGCGAGCCCGGGGGCGGCCAGCGGGGCGTAGACGGACCGGAAGATCCGCCAGGGCCCGGCGCCGTCCAGCATCGCCGCCTCGCCGAGATCCTTCGGCATGCCGAGGAAGTACTGGCGCATCAGGAAGGTGCCGAAGGCGGTCGGGAAGGCCGGGATGATCAGGGCGAGCAGGGTGTCGGTGAGGCTCAGCTGCTTGAGCACCAGGAACACCGGCACGATGGTGACCTGCAACGGCACCATCATGGTGGCCAGGACCAGACCGAACAGCGGCTTCTTGAACCGGAATTCGAGGCGTGCGAAGGCGTAGCCGGCCAGCCCCGCCGTGATCATCTGGCCGACGGCGATCAGCGCGGTGACCAGCGTCGAGTTGAGGGCGAGCAGCCAGACGTCGATCTGGTCGAAGACTCCGCTGTAGGCCTCGGTGGTGGGGCTGGTCGGGATGATCTGCGGTGGGAGGTCGAAGGACTCGGCCGGGGTGCGCAGCGAGGTGGAGAGGGTCCAGATGACCGGGCCGAGGGTCAGCAGGGCGCACACCGTCAGGCCGGCGATCCGTGCCCAGGGCGCGAGTGAGTACCGCGCACGGCTCAGGGACAGGGTTGCTTGGCTCAAGGGACTCACCCGGCTCACTGGTAGTGGACGAAACGCCGGCTGAGCCGGAACTGGACGGCGGTCACCGCCATGATCAGCACGAACAGCAGCACGCCCACCGCGGACGCCTCGCCGAAGCGGAGCTGCTCGAAGGCGCTCTCGTAGATCACCATCACGACGGTGCGGGTGGAGTCGCCGGGCCCGCCGTTGGTGAGGACGTACGGCTGCTCGAAGACCTGGAGCGCGTTGATGATGCCGACCACCGACGCGACCAGCAGCGTGGGTGACAGCAGCGGCAGCGTGACGTGCAGGTGCTTGCGCAGGCCGGTCGCGCCGTCGAGGGCGGCGGCCTCGTGGATCTCCTTGGGGATGTTGTTGAGACCGCCGACGAACAGCAGGAAGGAGAAGCCGAACTGCTGCCAGACGTAGACGAGGACGACGGTCGCCATCGCTGCGTTCTCCGACGTCAGCCAGGGCACCGGGGCGATCCCGACTTCGCCGAGCAGCCAGTTGACGAGGCCGAAGTCCTGGTTGAACAGGTACTTCATCACCACCGAGATCGACGCGGCGGACAGCACCAGCGGGAAGAAGAACGCCGAGCGGAACACCGACCGCAGCCACACCGGCATCCGCCCGTTCACCGCGAGCGCCAGGACCAGGGCGATCAGCAGCTGCAACGCGACCGCGAACACCATGAACACGAGCGTGTTGCGGAAGGACACCAGTACGGTCGAATCGCCGAACACCTCACGGTAGTTGGCCGCTCCGGCGAAGCTGGGTGAGTCGATCACGTTCCAGTGGAAGAGGCTCAGCACGACCGAGCCGACGATCGGTACGACCGTGAAGACCACGATGCCGACGATGGTGGGCGCCAGGAACAGCGTCGCGAGCAGCCGGGTGCCGCGCTCGCGGGCGGAGGGACGCGGTACGTCAGGCGGCGGGGCCGCGGGACGCGTACGTACGGGCGGGACCTGGGTGTTCGTCATACGTCACGCTCCATGGCCTTCTCCAGGTCGCCCTGCATCCGGCGCAGCGCGCCGCGCACCGAGCGCGGCGAGGCCAGGGCGGTTCCGGTGTGCTTGAGCAGCACCTGCTCGACCTCGGCGACCTGCGGCGGCGCGGGGATCGGCCCGGTGTCGGGGAACTGGTCGAGGGTGTCGTAGAAGACCTGCCAGTGGCTCGGGCCGGACTCCCGGTAGCGGTCGGCAGTCAGCATCGAACGGCGGGCCGGGGTCGTCTGGTTCGTCTCGAACAGCCGCATCAGAGTGTCCCTGCGCGCGGCGAACTTGATGAACTCCCATGCCTCGTCCTGCTTCTTCGAGGTGCGCAGCAGCGCGTAGCCGGCGGCGCCGTACTGCATGCGCTGGGTGCGCCAGCGCGGGAAGTACTGCACGTCGAAGCCGTCGCGCCGCATGCCCGCCAGATGCAGGCCGCCCGCCCAGAAGCCGCCCGCGGGGGTGACGCCGACCCGGCCGGTGGAGAACACGCCGATGAGGTTCTGGCCGTTGCCGCCCTCGGGGCGGGTGCACAGGTCTTCCTGGATGAGGGAGGCGAGATAGTCGTACGCCTCCTCCACCCGGTCGTGGGTGGCCTGCGGCGTCGTCCAGCGGAAACCGCCCCCGCGACCCTGCCGCTGGGCGGCCGGGTAGAAGGAGTCCCACAGCCAGGCGCCGCCGGGTGCCTTGGACTCGGCGAGCAGGTTCGTGTCGTTCGCGAACAGCCAGGGCACGACACCGCCCCACAGCCGGTTGGTCCAGAAGTACGGCGTGAACTGGGAGCCGCTCGACTTCTTCATGTCCCGCAGCAGCGTGGTGAAGTCGTCGCGGGTCCAGTCGGCGGGTGGCAGCTCCGCGCCCGCCCGCTTGAGCACCTGCGTGTTGAAGTACATGTCGGCCGCGTTGAACTCGACCGGCAGCTGGTAGAGGCTCCCCTCGTACATCATCGACTCCACCAGCGAGGGGTGGACGTCGGCGAAGTACTCGCGCAGCTCGGCCGCGTCCCGTTTCACCCAGCGGTCCAGTGCGACCCCGAGGCGCTGCGCGAACAGCTGGACGCCCTCGGTGGCGACGTAGACGAGGTCCGGGGCGGTGCCCGCGGCGATCTGGGTGAGGATCTTCGCGAAGAAGTCCGACCAGTCGACGGCCTGCACCGCGTTGATGCGCAGCTTGATGTCGGGGTGGACCTTCTTGAAGCCCTCGGTGAGCGTGCGTATGGCCTCCGGTCCGTAGGCGGGGCCGAGGGTGGCGACGACGAGGGAGCCGTCGTCCCGGCCGGGAATGTCGGCTCCGGTGAGCCGGTCCCAGCTCGCGGCGGTGCCGGCCAGCGCGGCGGCCCCCGCGCCATAGGCGCCGTACCGCAACAGTGTGCGGCGAGTGACGTGCGAGTCGGTCATCCAACGGGCCTAACTCGTGTTAGATCAGGGTTGATGCCCCAGATGATGCGAAGCGGGCCATGAGCCTGTCAATACTCGTGAACCACTTGACCTTTAACGAGTTAGGTCGCACAGTCCTGCATCACATGAGCCGCCGTCCCGACGAAGGGAACGATGTGTGATGCGCATGATGTCCAGGAGAGCGTTGCTCGCGGGCTCGGCCGCGGGCGCCTCGGCCGCGCTGCTACCCGCCGCGCCCACGGCCGCCGCGAAGCCCAAATCCGCGTCCACCTGCGCCAGTTACCGCGCCGAGTACCACTTCACGGTCCCCGACCAGTGGAAGAACGATCCGCAGCGGCCGATCTGGATCGACGGGGAGTACCACTACTACTACCTGTACAACTCGGACTACCTCACGGGCGGCACCACGGCGGGCACCGCCTGGCGCCTGGCCACCAGCGGCGACCTGGTCGCCTTCACCGACCGCGGGATCGCCGTGCCGAAGGACGCCACGCCCAACGGTGACGTCTGGTCGGGCTCGGCGGTGGTGGACTCGGACAACACGGCGGGCTTCGGCGCGGGGGCGGTGATCGTCCTCGCCACCATGGCGCCCGACGAGGTCACTCAGGCGCAGTACCTGCACTACTCGACGGACGGCGGCCGTACGTTCACCAGCCACGGCACCGACCCCGTCCTGCCCAACCCCGGCGTACGGGACTTCCGTGACCCCAAGGTGATCCGCGACGAGGAGCGCGGGCGGTGGGTGATGACGCTCGCCGAGGGCAACAAGGTGGGCTTCTACCACTCCGTCGACCTGAAGTCGTGGACGTACGTCAGCGGGTTCATCAAGGACGGCATCGGGGTCCTGGAGTGCCCCGACCTGTTCCGCATCCGGGCGGCGGACGGCACCTGGAAGTGGGTGCTGGGCGTGAGCGCCAACGGCAAGGGCGCCGGGCTGCCGAGCACGTACGCCTATTGGACGGGCGCCTTCGACGGGAGCGTGTTCACCCCCGACGCCGCCGAACCGCAGTGGCTCGACCACGGCTGGGACTGGTACGGCGCCGTCACCTTCGAGAAGCGGAACGCGAACGGCAGCCTCGACCCGGCCGCCCGGTACGCCATCGGCTGGCTGAACCACTGGGACTACGCGGGCACCACGCCCACGATCGACTGCGACGGCTTCAACGGCACGGACTCGATCGTCCGCGAGGTGACGCTGAAGCGTGACGCCTCCGGCACGTACTACCTCGCCTCCCGGCCGGTCGCCGCCCTGGACGACCACGTCGCGCGCACGGTGCACCTCGGTGACCTCGAAGTCGCCGGCACTCGCCTGCTCGACCACACCGGCACGGCGTACGAGCTGACCACCGAGATCACCTGGGACCAACTCACCGGCGCAGGGCTCCAGTTGCGCCGCTCGTCGGACGGCGGACGCCACATCGACGCCGGGATCTACGGCGACTACGCCTTCGTCAACCGCCGGAACACGGTGAACCCCGACGCCTCCGGCAACTGGCAGGAGAGCAAGAGCCCCTTCGACCCGTCGGCGCGCACGGTCCGGCTGCGCGTCCTCGTCGACCGCACATCCGTGGAGATGTTCGTCGACGACGGCCGGTACGTGCACTCCAGCGAGGCCTTCCCGTACCTGGTCGACACCGGGCTGGCGCTGTTCACGATCGACGGCAGCGCGGTGTTCCGGAACACGGTGATACGGGAGTTCGCGGTCAGGCGCTGAAGTCCTGCCGCTCTCTCTGCTGCTCGGGCCGGGCCGCTCCCGACCCGAGCAGCGCCGCCGCCTGATGCAGCACCTGCTGCGACGCCTGGCGGGCCTCCGCCAGCACGTCGCCGCATTCGCGCACCAGGCCCTCGTAGATGGGGAGCTGATCGTCTTGCCGTCGGTCACGTGTCACAGTGCCGGTCCTTTCCGTGGCTGGGTCGGACTGGCTCATATGCGGTTCAGCCGAGCGGCGATTCCGTGACCGATCAGCAAATACATCACGGCCGGCAGGCCATAGTTGAGGACAATTCGCAGACCTTCTGTGTCCATGGTGAAAATATCCTGTGACCACCAGGCCAGCCAGTCGGCCGTTCCGCGCACGAATTCGACGAAGACATTGGCCTGGTTGGCGTCGAGCAGATACAGCAGAACCCAAAGGACCAGGAAACCGGCGGCGAGGTCGACGATCGTGCAGACAGCCAGGGCTCCTCGCCGGGCGGCTGCTTGGCTGCGGACGGGGCGGGGCGAGCCGCTTTGGTGCTGGTCATACGTCTGGTATCCGGGTACCGGGTCAGTGCTGCTCACAGGAATTCCAATCTGGCGCATTGCGTTCGACAGGAGAAACGCTCTCCCCGTATGTCTGCGCCATGCCGGTGCGGCTGTGTTACACGCGGGCCGCGATATCCCGATTAGGGGTACCTATTCCGGCACTTACCCAAATCGGCTCAGAGGGCGCCCTGGGTCCAAAAGCCGGTGATCGCGACCCCGATGATCGGCCGCGGGGACGTTCTTGCCCGCGGTGCCGCCGCGCAGGTCGACGTTGTCTGAGGACCTCGGCGCCGGGTGAGGCGAAGAGCACGCGGAACCCGTCGGTGGCCGGGTCGAGTTCGAAGACCTGGCCCTGACGGGCGGGACCTCCACCTCCTCATAGCGGAGGACGAGGCCCACATCGCCTCCTACCTCTCGGAACGCTTCACCGCCCACGGCTTTGGCACCACCGTCGTCACCGACGGGGAGGCGGCCTGGCGCGCGGCCATGTCGGGCAGGTACGACCTGATGGTTCTGGACATCGGAGTCCCTGGCGAGGACGGCTTCACCGTGGTCACCCGCCTCCGTGCGGCGGCCGACTACATGACCAAGCCCTTCAGAGACCGACAGCTCCGTCCTGCGCCGCGCCGGTATCGCCCTGGAGACCCGCACCCGCCAGGCCTACGTCGACGGCCGCATCACCCAGCTCAGCGCGCGGGAGGCGGCCTTGCTGGAACACCTCGTGCGCAACGCCGGCACCGTGCTGGGCCGCGAGGACCTGCTCTCCGTCGTCTGGGGGTATGAGGCGTCGGAGGGCTCCAATGTCGTCGACGTGTACGTCCGCCACCTCCGCCGCAAGCTGGGCGCGTCGAGGATCGCGACAGTGCGTGGACAGGGCTACCGCCTGGAGGGCGACGACCTCGCGTGACGGGCGAGTCACCCGACCGACGTCAGCTGGGTCAGCGCGCACTGCCACCGCTCGCCCCGGAAGGCGCCGCTGTAGGTGCCACGGGTCGTCACCAGCACCGTCGTGAGCAAGCAGCCCCCGAGGAGTTTCCTGCCGCCCCCCGGCCTCAGGCGCTGTGGTGGCCACTTTGGGGATCGGCTGTCACCCTCTGATGCGTAGTTGATGTCGGCGATCACCGGAGCGCGTATGACGACGGACAGGACCACGGCGGGTATCGAGGTGAACCCCGTCGCGGGTCACATCGGAGCCGAGATCACAGGTGTCGACCTGGCCGGGGACTTGGACGACGCCCAAGTAGCCGCGATCAAGGCGGCCGTACTGCGCTGGAAGGTGGTGTTCTTCCGCGGACAGGAACTGGATCACTCCGGGCATGTGGCGTTCGCGCGGCGATTCGGTGAGCTCGTGGTGCTCGGGCGGCGGGGGAAGGCCTCGCCGCCCGATGTCCCGGAGATCGAGACGACCGCCGACCGCCTGGAGCTGGGCGGACGTTTCGGCATGGAGCACGATGAGTGGCTGCGGCGCCGGCGGCACACCCTGCTGCGCGGCTGGCACTGCGACCACGGCGCCCGAGTCGACCCGCCCGCCGCGACGATCCTGCGCGCCGAGACCGTCCCGCCGTACGGGGGCGACACGACGTGGTCCAACCTGGCGGCCGCGTACGCCGGACTGTCCGCCCCGGTCCGGGAGTTCGTGGACGGGCTCAGGGCCGAGCACCGGCTGGGCGTCGGATATCAGCCCCGGCCGGGCGACGACGCGTATGTCCGGCATCTGCTGGACCATCAGGTCGCCTCGGTGCACCCGCTGGTGCGTGTCCACCCGGAGACGGGGGAGCGGGTGCTGTTCGTGAACGGCTACTACCTGGAGCAGATCACGGACGTCTCCCGCGCCGAGAGCCGGGCCATCCTGGACATGCTGCTGGAGCAGGCGGTCCGGCCCGAGTACACGGTCCGCTTCCGCTGGGAGCCGGGCAGCGTCGCCTTCTGGGACAACCGGGCCACCATCCACCTGGCGCCCAGCGACAACGTCGTCGGTTTCCCGCGGATCATGCACCGGGTGATGCTGGCCGGTGATGTGCCGGTCGGCGTGGACGGCAAGCCGTCCGAGCCCATCGTCGGGACGCAGCCCGGGCGTTGGTGAGGTCAGCCGGTCTTCGGCTGCCATCCCAGCGCCGGGCCCAGCCTCGTCGCCATGTCCGTGAGGATCTGCACGTAGTCCGCGTGCTCGAAGGTGAACGGCAGCGCGAACGCGACCTCGTCGACCTCGCGGAACGCTGCGTGTGCGTGCAGCCGTTCGGCGATCTCCGCGCTGCTGCCGACGAGGTCGGGCGCGAACATCAGACGGGCCGGGCCCTGCGGTGATGCCGTACGAGGGGTGCGCTGGGCGGCGTACTCCTCGTACCTGGCGCGCTGTTCGGGCGTGGCCGAGTCGGTGGGGATGACGACGAGGCCCTGGGAGACACGGGCGTCGTCGCCGTCGGGGTGGTGGGCGCGGAACGTGCGCACGTGAGAGAGCTGGATCTCGGCGAAGTCCGCCGACTCATCGGGTCCTTCTGCCTTGACGACGCTGCTGGTGAGGAAGTTCATGCCGTGTTCGCCCGCCCACCGCGCAGAGCCGAGGCTGCCGCCGCCGTACCACAGGCGGCGGCCCAGGCCGGGCGAGTGCGGCTGTACGCGATCCGAGCTGTATTCGATGTGCGGCTGCCGCCGCGTGGCTTCGAAGCCCTCGACCCCGCTGAAGTCGGTGGCCGGTTTGCCGCGTACGAAGTCCAGTAGCCGCCGCACCCGTTCGTAGCTGAAGTCCTCCGTGTCGGCCGTGTCCGGATACAGGGCTTCCTTGACCTGGGCGTAGTGCATCGGTGGGCCCACGCTGACACCCGGGTTGAGACGGCCGCCGGACAGCAGGTCGACCGTGGCCAGGTCCTCGGCCAGCCGCAGCGGGTTCTCCCAGCCGAGCGGGATGACCGCGGTGCCCAGTTCGATGCGGCGGGTGCGCTGGGAGGCGGCGGCCAGGACGGCGACGGGGGAGGAGATGCCGTACTGGAGATGGCGGTGGCGCACCCACGCGCTGTCGAAGCCGAGCCGCTCGCCCAGCTCGATGATCTCCAGGGTCGACTCGTGGCCCCGGCGCGGGTCGGCCTCGTCGAACAGCCCGATGGTCAGGAACCCGAGCTTGCGCAGGGGACGTGAGGTCGGCGGCACGGGCTCCTCCAGCGTTCGTCGATCAGCTCGTACCGCGATGACAACCGGATCGCGCCCGGCGGTGTTCCCGCCTCCGGGCCTCAGACCAGCTCAATCGTGACCTCGTCCTCGACCGGCGGGTCGGTCTCCTGGGCCCGGTTGCCGGTCGCGGCGTAGCAGCGCAGCCGTACCGATTCCGGGGTGACGTCCAGGCGCAGGAAGCACTTGAAGAACGGCGGGCTGTACGTCGCCGAGCTCGGCGAGAACAACTGCGTGTAGATCTTCCGCACGGGGAGGCGCAGCCGCTTGGTTCGGTCGGGTCGACGCCCGGTGCCCAGCAGTCCGGCGACCAGGCGGGTGCGCCAGGTGATACGGGCGTTGGGCGCCGGTGAGCGCCCCGGCCGGAACTCCAGCCGCTCGGCGACGACGGCCGTCGCCTCGGCCTCGGTGAGGGTGAAGAAGCGGGGCAGGCGCAGTCGGCGCCCGTACAGCTTGCTGTAGAAGGCCAGGGAGTCGCCACGCAGCGGGTAGCAGCGGAATTCCTTCTCGGTGACCTTCGCGATGTCGACGCGCGGAATGGTGTGCGTCGCATGCATGAAGGCACCGCCGCCGCCCGCGACGATGTACTGGATGGTGCGGTCGTCCACCGGCACCGGGTAGCGCTGGTAGTTGTGGATGTCGCCGCCGATCGCCGCGACGTAGTGATGGGCCGGATCGCGGACCATGTCGTCGACCGTGCCGCCGCCGTCGATCGCGCAGGGGTCGTGCTTGCCGTCCACGTACAGGGGCGAGCCGGTGATGAGGATCTTCGGGCGGGGGCCCTGGGACACTTCCCGCAGCCAGGCGCCCTGTTCGGCGTCGACGGTTCCGAGCAGGCCCGTGTCGATGCCTATGATCCGCACCGGGCCGGCGTCGATCGCCCAGTACGGGCCCGGCTGGACGGCTTGTTGGGCGGGGGAGGAGCGCAACTTCCTGGCCTCGGCGAGGCGCCCACCGTCCTTCGGGCGCGGTCGGTGCCACAGCAGCGACCGCAGCCGGGCCCGGCTGAACAGGCGGGGCTGCGGCTCGGGCGTGAGGGGTGGGGCGTCGTCGCAGAAGACGCGCATGAAGGCGGCGAGGTCCTCGTACCAGTCGTGGTTGCCGGGTATCGCGTATATCGGTGCCTGGTAGTCCTGGTACGGGCGGAAGAACTTGGTGCCGTAGTCGTCGGCGCTGCCCACCGGATAGATCACGTCGCTGGCGACGACGGCGAAACGCGTGTCCTGCCCCACCTTCAACAGGCCCGGCACGACAGCATATTGGGGGTCGTCGCCCTCGCCCGTGTCGCCGATCACCAGGAACGAGAACCGGTCCGGATCGTCGCGCCGGATCACCTTGTCGGCGGGCACTCCGGCCGCCGCCCGCTGCTCCACCCACCGGCTGCGGGTCCCGCCCGTCGGGTCACCGAACCAGGAGGCCAGCACACCGTTGCGGGCGGCCCACAGCATTCTCGGGTCGAGCCACGAGATCTTCTCGACCTTGGACGGCATCAGCCGCCGGTACAGGCCGGGTTCGGCGCTGCCCCAGCCGGCGCCTTCTGCGGTATCGCGTGAAGAGTCAGACACCGGTGAACCGTAGCAATGATCTAGGAGAGGTCCGTTCGGGGTATGCGGGCCCAGTGATCCAGAGCTGACCGCCGCCGCTCCCGCCCCGAACTCGCCCCCCTCCGGGGACCGTTCACCACTGGTGGCGGCCGGGTGGTGTCGCCTCGTGTTCCGGGCGACGCCATACGGGGCCGTCCTGGCCCTCGGGGTGGGGGTCCGGGCGCGCTGCCGCGGGCTTCGGCGTGTCGGCGGCCTTCTTGCGCGGCACATGGTTCCAGTCGCCGTCGCCCAGCACCAGCAGCGGGTCGAACATCACCACCACGCCGGCCAGTACGAGGAAGATGAACGGCCCCACGAGCATGGGAAGCAGCAGGGAGGTGGGCGAGTCGCCGTCCCAGGAGCCGCCGGAGTTGCCGTGCAGATGGACACCCACGGCGGCCATGCCCGTGTAGTGCATCCCGGACACGGCCACGCCCATCACGAGGCTCGCGCCGAGGCTCGCCAGGAAGCCCCGGATGGTGACCGCCGCCCACAGTGCCGCGGTCGCGGCGAAGATCGCGATCAGTACCGAGAGGACGACGGTGAAGTCGTCGTAGTGGATTCTGCCGCTGAGCCGCATCGCCGCCATGCCCAGGTAGTGCATCGCGGCGACGCCGAGACCGGTGATGACGCCCGCGACGGACAGCGTGACCTTGCTGGCGCCGCGGTAGCCCACGATGAACACACCGATGCCGACCACGACAATGGCGACGGCGAGACTGAGGACGGTCAGGCCCACGTCGTAGCCGATCCGGGTCTCCTCGACCTGAAAGCCGATCATGGCGATGAAATGCATCGTCCAGATGCCGCAGCCGATCGACGCGGCGCCCAGCGCCAGCCAACCGGGCTTCCACGAATCCTCGTTGAGCAGGGACCGGACGATGCAGCGCAGCCCCAGCGCTCCTCCCAGGCAGGCCATGACATAGGCCGCCACCGGGGTCACCGCTCCGTAGCGGAAACCGTCTACCGTGCCTTCCACGTTCCGAACTCCCCCCAGAGCCACGCTTGTTGTGAAGGAATGTCTACGTGTGAAAGGCATGCAACAGCAAGCCCTTACCGATGGTTCGCGGGTTAACTCTGAAACAGTCCAGTCGATTCATGTGACGCGGGGTCGAAAACCGGCCACGGGCCCCGCTTTCCGTCTGTCCGGGCGGCGGAAATCCGCCGCCCGGACTCACGCGGTCAGGACGCGCTGTATTCGGTGGCGACGTCCACGACCCAGGTGACGCCGAACCGGTCCGTCAGCATCCCGTAGAGGGGCGCCCACTGCGCGGGCTCCAGCGGCTGCACGATGTGCGCGCCGTCGCAGAGTTTCTCCCAGTACGACGTGATCTCCTCGGCCGTCTCGCCGCGCAGCGAGACGAAGAACGCGTTCTCGCCCTGGTTCCACGGCAGGTGGGAGGGAACGTCGTACGGACTGGTAGAACCTGAGCGCCGCGCGGGCGTCGCCCCGGAAGTTCAGGTGGGTCACAGCGTTGACGGACATGACTGGCTCCTTGCCTCTCGATCGGTGGTGAGCATCGGCTCGCTCGGCCCCGCTCGGTGATCACCGTCGCAGCAGAAGCGGACAGGGTGTGGCCGCTTCTCGGGGCGCTATGGGGAGCATGCAGAAGACCGGCTCGTTCTGGGCTCGTGGTCATGGCCTGCCCTCGCCGTCACCATCGGCAGATTCGGCGCCGACGCCGAGGTCGTCGGCCCGGCCGAACTCAAGGACCCCTTCGGCCGGTTGGCCCGCCGGTACGCCAATGCCGCGGGCGCTGCGACATGTTGACCGGACCCACGGCGAGGACTCTCAACGTGCCCGGCCCGTAAGGACTTTCGTGGTGTAGGCGGCCAGCTCCGCCCGCAAGACTTCACGCGTCATGTTCCGCCGGTCGGCCAGATGGGCGACCAGGTCCGCGCGTACCGCCGCCAGCAGTGCATGCGCGGCAAAGTCGCCGCCGGTGAAGCCGGGGAGCCGGTCCAGGACGTCCCGGAAGATGCCGTGCCACCACTCGTAGTGCGCGGCCTGGTAGGGGCTGTCGGAACCCGTTCCCTCCAGGGCCAGCGAGAGGTGCCGGTGGTCGAGCTTGAAGCAGAGCAGGGCGTCCAGCAGGGCGGGGATCCGTTCCGCCGGCGGGGTGTCGGGGCCGAGGGGAGGGGGGCCGTCGGTCACGGCCTGCCGGAGCGGTTCGAGGCGGGCCGCGTACAGCGCGTGGATCAGGCCGGTGCGATCGCCGTACCCGCGGAAGAGGGTCGCCTTGCCGACCCCGGCCGCGGCAGCGATGTCGGCCATGGTCACGGCGTCCGGGCTGGCGCACTCGGCGAACAGCGCGTCGGCCGCCGCCAGTACGGCCTCGCGGTTGCGGGCGGCGTCCACCCGGGGTTTGCGCTCGGGCACGGGAGTCCTCTCTTGCAAAAACGGACCCTGGGTCCGTATCGTTGGAGAAGCGGACCCGGGGTCCGTATTCTACTGGACGGAGTCCTCATGCCCACCCCTGCGCACCCGGCGGACCTCTTCCGCCACGGCCTCGCCCTGCTGCTCGACAAGAACATCCCCGACTGGGTCGACCTGTGGGCCGACGACGGTGTCATGGAGTTCCCCTTCGCTCCCGAGGGCCGGCCGCGGCGGCTGGAAGGCAAGGCCGCCGTCGCCGACTACATGCGCGGCTACCCCGAGCACATCGACCTCCACGACTTCCCCTCGCTGAAGATCCACCAGACCACCGAGCCCACGACCGTCGTCGTCGAGATGCGCGGCACCGGGCGGCTGGTGAAGAGCGGAGCCCCCTTCGACATGACCTACATCGCCGTCGTGACCGTCGAGGACGGCCTCATCACCCACTACCGCGACTACTGGAACCCGCTCGCCCTGCCGCAGGACGGCGCGGCCGACTTCGCCCGGAGTGCCGCCTGATGACCGTCCCCGCCCACGTACTGGTCATCGGAGCCACCGGCACCACCGGCAGCCGCCTGGTCTCCCGACTCGCCGCCCGCAACCACCGAGTTGTGGCGGCGAGCCGCCGCGCCACCGCAGTCGACGGCGCCCGGGCCGTCCACTTCGACTGGTACGACCCCACGACCTTCGGCGACGCCCTCAGCGGGGTCGATCGCGTCTATCTCGTCCCGCCGCCGGGCTCGGCGGCACCCGCCGCCACCGTGCTGCCTTTCCTGGAACAGGCGCGCACCGCCGGAGTGCGCCGCGCCGTGCTGCTCAGCTCATCGGCGGTTCCCGCGGGCGGCCCGGCCACCGGAGAGATACACCAGGCCCTGCCCGGCCTCTTCGACGAGTGGGCGGTCCTGCGGCCCTCCTGGTTCATGCAGAACTTCACCGGCGGCCACCTGCACGCGCACAGCATCCGCGCGGACGGCACGCTGTGGACGGCGACCGGCGAGGGACGCGTCGCCTTCGTCGACGCCGACGACATCGCCGCGGTCGCCGCCCACGCGCTGACCGACGACCCCGCGCCCAACACCGACCTCCTGATCACCGGCCCCGAGACGCTGAGCTGCAGCGACATCGCGGCCACGCTCACGGCGGTCACCGGGCGCCCGGTCACCCACCGGCACCTCACCTACGAGCAGTTGCGTGACCGACTGGCGACGACCATGCCCGCCGAGTACGCGACGTTCCTGGCCGGCCTCGACAGAGCCATCGCCGACGGGGCCGAGGACCGCACCACCGACACCGTTCAGCGCATCACCGGGCGCGCGCCCCGCACCTTCCGTGCCCACGTCGAGCCGGCAACGCTCAGCTCAATGGATCCAGCGTGAGATACGCCTGCCGCGGATTGCCGTCGTGGACGAGTGACTCGTGGTGGCCGACATCGTCGAAGGCGAACGCGTACGCCTTCCCGTCGGCCATCTGGCCATGGATGAGTCGGGCGTAGTGGTTGGTCACCCCGTCCTGGTAGAAGTTCGCCGACGAGGTGTCCGGCTGGTTCGGGTTGACGAGCAGTGTGGAACGGTTGAAGCCTGCACACAGGGTGCGCGAAATCGGCCCGCGTACCTGGTCGTTGGGGGCGTCGAGCAGCTTGTGGCAGCCGAAGACGCTGTCCGCGTCCGGCTTCTGGAAGCTGGTGACGACGGCCCCCGAGCCGTTGGTGAAGTTCATGACCCCGCCCGAGACCCGGCCGAAGTACTTGGTGTTCGGCTGGTCGGCGAACGGCGTCACGGTGAGGGTCGACGTGGCGTACCGCTGCCAGACGCGATTGATGTAGTCGTCCATCACGGTCGCCGGAAGGGCCCCGGACCCGACCCCGTGACCGGGAGAGAGCGCCCGCAGCACGATGCCGTCGGAACGCGTCTGCACCAGACCTGCCCAGCCGCCCGACTGTCCGCGCAGTCCGTTGAACACCGCGTTGTAGCCGCCCGACTTGAGATGGCCGGTCGTGCTCGTGCTGCCGTCGGCCCGCTGGACGCCCACCGCGTACGGCGCGGAGAACATGTCCACCTGGGTGCTGTTGAGCCACAGCCCGGAGTCGTTGAGTGTGTACTCGGACCAGTTGAAGAGGATGTCGCGGTTCGGGTCGCCCGGGTTCTGCACGGCCGGCTGCACCAAGCCGCCGGTCGTCAGCTTGAACACGAGTTTCTGTCCGTACGAGAAGTAGATCCGCCCCGAGAACTTGGGGATCCGGATCGTCTTCGACTGCCCCGCGGCCGGTCCGGCGATGGACGCGTCCGGCGCGGGCGTGGGCGGGTTGCCGCCGGCGGGCCATGGATGGAACGTGCCGTTCGCGTCCGCCCAGCCCTGCTGACCCGTCGTCAGCAAGGTGCCGAGGTTGTAGACGTAGACCGGCTCGCCGCGGCCGGAGTTGTTGGTGATGTTCAAGGGGATCGTGTCGGGCACCGCCCGTGCGGGCGACGGTGCGCCGAACACGAACAGCGCGCCGAGCAGGGCGGCCGTCGCGGCCAGGGCCGGGAATCGGTGGGCTGGACGTCGTAGCACTCTCCACCTCCGTGTGTGGGGTCACTCGAGGGGACTGCCGGTCTGGTCCGTACCTGATCTGAGAGCGCTCTCAGCGTTGCGCCGCGACGCGAGCATGTCAACAACTGGTACAGAAAACGGCGGCACGCGCGCGTGCCGCCGTCTCTTGGAAAGGTGACTCGGGGCGAGGCCCTCAGAAGGTGCGCTTGAGCAGGTCGAGCAGCGCCGCCCAGTGCCGCTCGTCCCCTTCACGGTCGTACGCGGAGGTGTCGGACTGCGTGAACCCGTGGTGCGCACCGGGGTAGACCTCGCACTGGTGGCGGACGCCGGCCGCGGTCAGCGCGTCCTCGAGGCGCTGGATCTGCTCGGGAGACAGCGACGGGTCCTCGTCGGCGTGGCCGAAGTACAGCTCGGCGGTGATGTGTTCGGCCACCAGGTGCGGACTGTCCGGGCTGTCGCTCGCCAGCCGTCCGCCGTGGAAACCGGCAGCCGCCGCGACCCGCTCCGGATATGTGCCGGCGGTGCGCAGGGCCAGACCGGCGCCCATGCAGTACCCGGTGAGCGCGACCGGTCCGTCGGCCGCCGCCGGGCAGTCGGCGAGCCAGCGCAGATAGGCATCGGCGTCCCGCATCGCCGCGTCGGGCGTCAGAGACTGCATGATCGGGAGGATGTGCTCAAAGAGCGCCGGACGCGACGCGTCGTCGATGAACTCCGGCAGCTCGAAGACCGGCGCGCGCCCATGACGGTAGAACACGTTCGGCACGAGCACCGTGTAGCCGGCCTCCGCCAGCCGGTCGGCCATGGCGTTCAGCCGCGGACGCAGGCCGAGGGCGTCCATGTACAGCAGGACCGCCGGACGGGGGCTCCCGTCGCCGGGGTGGCTGAGATAGGCGTCAGCGGTGCCGTCCTCGGTGGGGATGTCGACGGTGGTTCCCTGTACGGCGGTCATGGTGGGGCTGCCTCTCTGCGTGGGGGAGTCGGCGGGCCGGTCGGTGCGAGGGTCCGGCCCGGGCCATGGTTGCACGCACGGTTAAGGCGACCTGTAGAAGATCCTCACCGCCTTCTTACTCGAACCGCGCCAGGTCCCCCGCCCCTCGCCGTACGATCTCGGCCTCACCGCCCGAGAAGTCGATGACCGTCGTCGGCTCGGTCCCGCAGTCCCCGGAGTCCACGACCGCGTCCACCATGTGGTCGAGCCGGTCCTTGATCTCCCAGCCCTGCGTCATCGGCTCGTCCTCGTCGGGCAGCAGCAGCGTGCTGGACAGCAGCGGCTCACTCAGCTCGGCGAGCAGGGCCTGGGTGGCCACGTGATCGGGGATCCGCACGCCGACCGTCTTCTTCTTCGGGTGCTGGAGCATGCGCGGCACCTCCTTCGTCGCGGGCAGGATGAAGGTGTAGCTGCCGGGCGTCGACGCCTTGATCACGCGGAACACGTCGTTGTCGACGTGCACGAACTGGCCGAGCTGCGCGAAGTCCTGGCACACGAGGGTGAAGTGGTGCCGGTCGTCCAGGTGGCGGATCGTACGGATCCGCTCGATACCGTCGCGGTTGCCCAGCCGGCAGCCGAGCGCGTAGCAGGAATCCGTCGGATAAGCGATCAGCGCACCCGAGCGGACGCTGTCGGCGACCTGAGCGATGGTGCGCGGCTGGGGGTTGTCGGGGTGCACGTCGAAGTACTTCGCCATCCGCCGAGCTTATGCGGTCACGTCGCGGTGCCCGCGCAGGCTCGGAACTCGGCGGTGTGCCGCCCTCACTGGGACGCGCAGCCACGCACTGGCGTCTCACTGCGTTCAGGGCGTGAGTATGCGGTCCTGCTCCACCGGGGGTGTGCCCTCGTGCCGGCGCAGGGCCCTGCCGAAGCGGACCAACTCGCCGTAGAGAGCGGGATTGATGCGGTCGGCGAAGACCAGGTCGAGCACGGGGCCGGCGGCACGGGCCGGCGTCTGGGCGTGGCTGTAGTCGCTGAACCAGGGGCGAGAGGTGGCGGTGTCGACCATGCCCGGGCAGACGGAGGCGATCAGGGTGTCGGTGGCGAGGTCGTGTTCGCGGCGCTCGGCGGCGACCGCGCGGACGGCGGCGACCTGCGCCACCTTCGAGGGCACGTTCAGCCAGCGCGGCCAGCCCGCTTCCGCGGCGGTCCCGCTGTGGATGGCGCTGCGCCAGGCCTCGACGGCGTACTCGACCTGGTCGAGGCTCACGTTGTCGAACAGATGGTGCAGGCGGGGGTTGAGGTGGCCGAGGGCGCCCAGGGTGCTGGCCACCACGATCAGACGGCCGCCCGGGCGCAGGATCGGGCCGAAGGAGCGCAGGATCGTGTGGGTGGCGGTGTTGGAGACGTCGATGAACTCGTCGGCCCGCTCGGCCTGTGACTCCTCCGGCAGGAGCCGGGCGATCGCGTTGGAGATCACGATGTCCACGCCGCCGTGCTGTGCCCCGAGTTCGTCGGCGAGGCGGGTGATGGCGTCGGTGTCGGTGACGTCCAGCACTCGCCCCTCGACGCGGGCCCGCCTGTCGGGCAGCTGAGTGACCTCGTGCGCGGCGTCCATGACGCGCTGATGGCTACGGCCGGTGAGCAGGACCAGGTCGTCCGGGGCCATGCGGGCCGCCAGTCCGTCGACGAGGGCGCGGCCGAGTCCTTGGTTGGCGCCCGTGACGAGGGCAATGCGTGAAGCGTTCATGCAAGCCACGCTAGGAACGCAAGGCCCCATGAGTCCAACGAGAGTTGCGCACGGCTAGCATGCGTAATCGTCATGGATTTCACGGATGTGTCGCTGACCGCGTTGCGGGTCTTCCGCACGGTGGCCGAGCAGGGAACCTTCACCGCAGCCGCGGCATGGCTGGGCTACACCCAGTCGGCGGTGTCCCGGCAGATCGCCGCGATCGAACGGGTGGCAGGCGCCGAACTGCTGGAGCGGCGGCGCGACGGAGTACGGCTGACCCCGGCCGGTCGTGTCGTGATGCGCCACGCCACGGTCGTGCTCGACGAGATCGACGCCACCGCGCGCGAACTGTCCGGTCTGCCTGAGCAGGCCGGGACGGTCCGTCTGGGGTGGTTCCCCAGCGCCGGAGCCGTTCTGGTGCCCAACGCCCTGGCCGCGCTGCGCCGAACGGATCCCGCCCTGTGTGTGGTCAGCCGGGAGGGCAGCACCCCGGCGCTGGTGCGTGCTCTGCGGGCCGGCAGCCTAGACCTGGCCCTGCTCGCGTCGGCGCCTCCGTTCCGCCCGCCGGACGCGGAGTCGCCCCCGCTGGTACTGGCGGCGCTCACCGAACGTGCGCTGTGTCTGGCGGTGCCCGCCACCCACCCGCTGGCCCGCGGCGACTTCGTCGACGTGGCCGACCTGCGAGGGCAGCGCTGGATCGCGGGCTCCTCCTCGGCAGGGGACCGGATGCTGGGCGTGTGGCCGGGCCTGGACGAGCGGCCCGAGATCGCCCATACCGCCCGCGACTGGCTGGCCAAGCTCCACCTTGTGGCGGCAGGCTGTGGGCTGACCACCGTGCCTGCCTCGCTCGCGCCCGCGGCGCCACCCGGTGTGCGCATCCTCCCTGTCCGCGGTGGGCCCCAGGAACAGCGGCGCCTGCTGCTGGCCCGCCTTCCCCACCCACCGACCGAGCCGGTCACCCGCGTGGCAACCGCCCTTCGTACCGCGGCCCTCGACACCGACACACCCGCTTGGCGGTTGCCCTCCTCGTGACGACGGAGGATCGGCGACGTACGTGCGACTCTGCACACGCCGAACCGATCGGCGGCCGTCGGCTGCCGCTCACCGGGGCTTGCGGGCGCGGAACGCGAACTGGCCGCAGAAAGTGAGCTTGCGAAGGTTCACCAGGGCCGTCCGGCGGCGGCTTTGGCGTGCCCAGGTGTCGATCTCCGCATTGAGCGGGGACTCCTCCTCCCAGTACCGCCCGTACTCCGATGGCCGGCCGTGGTAGGTCCGCATGATCAGCGCCACCCCGTCGAGCGAGGGCCGCACCTCCTCCAGCGTCAGCCCGGCCTCCTCGACCAGGACCCGGAATCCGTACGGTGTGTAGTTCCACAGGCTGTAGGAGTGGTACGGCTCCAGCTGCGAGGTGCTGCCGATGAACAGTCCGCCCGGCCGCAGTACCCGGCCGATCTCGGCGAGCAACTCGCGCGGGCGGGCGACGTGCTCGAAGACCTGGTGCGAGTAGATCAACGGAACGCCGTCCGTACGGAAGGGCAGGCGGACGCCGTCGTAATACACCACCGGGTCGTCGCCGGGCGACCGTTGGGCCGCTTCGGGCGAGTCGCGGATGTCGACCCCCACCCACCGCACCTTCGGATCGTGACGGCGGAACAGCCGGGCCGAGCTGCCGCGCCCGCACCCGAGATCGATGACCCGGTCGGGGGCGCCGGCAGAGCGCATGGCCTCGTCGAGGTAGTGGCGCGAGGTCACCTGGCGGGCATGGTCGCCGGGAATGCAGTCCCGCATCAGCTGCCACAGGGTGGCCATGCGCGTCACCCGCTCACCAGCAGGTCGGTCCAGGACCGCGCCACCTGCTCCAGCGAGAACGCCTGCCGTACCTGGGTGCGGGCCAGTTCCCCGGCGGACCGCCAGGGCTCCGGTTCCCCGAGTTCGGCGATCGCCTCCGCCATCGCCTCCGGGCTGTCGTGGATCCAGCGCCGGTCGTAGATCTCGTCCGCCCCCGGCCACGGCAGCAGCGCGGGTACGGCGCCGGAGGCCATGCCCTCGGCAGGGGAGAGGTGGAAGCTCTCGTCGTCGCTGGTGGACAGCACATGCCCGACGCGCCGGAGCCAGTTCGCCACGTCCGGCCCGAACGTGTCGAAGACGACGGCCCCTTCGAGCAGCGGCGCGGTCTGGATCCGGCGCAGTACGGCGTCGTAGTGCTCGCGTTCCTCGGGCTTGTTCCAGATCCACCAGTACTCCCACGGCGGCTTGGACTTGACCGACAGATGCCAGCGCCGGTCATGGGACCGCAGCTTCTCCAGGACGTCGATGCCGAGATCGAGGCGTTTGCGGCTGGGCGCGATGCCGATCATGCCGAGCCGGAAGTGCGCGCCGGGCGTCTTGGGCCGGTCGAGCTGGTCGGTGTCGACCCAGTTCGGAATGACGGTGATCTTGGACTCGGGCCAGCCGGTGACCTCCCGGGTGCGGCGGGCGTAGTACGGGCTGACGCATACCACCCGGTCGACCGCGTCGATGTCGACCTGCCGCGGCCAGTCGGCGTCCAGCTCGAACCGGTGCAGCCGGACGATGAGCCGGCTGCCGCGCCGTTTGTGGCGGCTGAACCAGACGGCGGCCGGACCGCACCATTCGACGACCATCACGTCGGCCCAGTCGGCGAGTTCCCGGCTGGCCGCCGGGTCGTGGCGGGCCAGTGCGGGCCAGCTGTCCAGCCGTACCTCCAGGCCGGGCAGGGCGCGGAAGTGGTCGAGGAGCCGGGTGAGGAATTTCAGGTCGTGGCCCGCGACCCCGACCCGCAGCGGTCCCGACCGGCGGGCGACGGCGGCCGGCGTGGACGGGAAGGCCCGGTCGAGGTGGGCACGCCAGCGCTCCGCCGCGCCCTGCAGCGTGTACCGGCGGGCGGCCTGACGGCAGCGGTCGGCCGCCAGCAACCGGGACTCGGGCTCGCGCACGGCACGGGCGACGGCTTCGACCGCGTCCGGGAGTTCGGCGCGTCCGGGTACGAAGAGCGGGTAGTCGTCGCCGAGCAGTGCCTCGTGGGCGGGCGTGCGGTTGAGGACGACGGGCAGCGCCAGTGCGCCGAACTCCAGGACCTTGGTGGACAGTTCGAGGCTGGCGTCGAGGACGGGGTCGCGCCAGCCCAGGCCCAGGTCGCAGTCGGCGGCGATGCGCATGGCCTCCTCACGCGGCTGCCCGCCATGGTGCGTGACGCCCGGGGCGGCGCCGTCCAGGGTTCGTGCCATGGCCGCCCGGAAGTCCGGATGGGCGGGGTCGTGGTGGATCTTGTCGCCGACGGTGTGCAGTTCGACTCGGATGTCCCGCTCCGCGAGCAGCGCCGGCAGCCGGGTCATGGGAAGGGTGTTCCAGCGGGGCGCGAACTTGCCCGTGTAGACGAGGCGGAAGGGGTCGTGCGGGCGGTCGTGTTCCGGCACGGTGAAGCCGGGGTCGGGCACGGCCGGCGGGCTGAGCAGAGAGCGACCGCAGGCCTCGGGCACCCAGGTCTCCAGGAAGCAGCGCAACTCCTCGGTCTGGCACAGGAGTCGCGCGGACGCTTCGGCGATACGGGTGAGGTCTTCCCGGGCCTGCTCCGTCATCTCGGCGGGCGACTGCGGGATGTCGGTGAGGTAGGCCCAGATCCGCCCGTCGAAGTGCCCGTTGGCGACCACGCGCGTGACCAGCCGACGGCCGCGCAGTACCAGCAGATCGCAGGGGTCGTCCTGGTCGAGCAGGGCGAGCACCTGCGAAGCCTGCACCGGCGACAGGGGGCGGTCGTTCACGGAGGGCAGCAGCCGGTCCTCGTGCGGGCGGAGAACCGCGACCCCGGGCAGCCCGGCGATCGGGTCGATCAACCGGCCCGTGCGCACAGGGGCCTTGAGGACCAGTCGGGTCGCGCAGCCCGCTGCCGACAGCGCCTCCACCGTCGACTGGGCCCACACCGCGGAGCCGTCGATGAGGTTGAGGTCCACATCGCCGTAGACGAGGGCACGTGGCGTGCGGCTCATGACGACTCCTTCCCGTGCACGGCGAACAGGCGGTACCCCAGGCCCAGCCAGTCCTCGGGCGGTGTACCGGCGAGATGCAGCGACCGGCGGACGAGGAGCGGGGTGAGGGCCGGTACGAAGATGTAGTCGTCGTCGGCGCCGGTGTGCCCGACCGCGTCGGCGCCGGAGTATTCCTGGGCGCACATCAGGTCCAGCAGCAGCGTGTCCGGACGGTCCACGGACAGCTCGGTCCAGTCCGCGACCCAGGGCGCCGTGGGCCGTCCTTCCCGGACGGTCACACCGGCGCCGGTCAGCTCGTCGAGGACGCCGCCCGCCGGACGGGGAACGACGACCTCGGCGGGCCGATGGAGCTGCCCCAGCACCTGGCCGACCAGCCGTGCCACCTCGTCCCGGTCGCGGGGCGCGGCCAGCACGGCGACGCGCCGCGCGGCCAGCGGGTCCGGGCCGCCGACCCGCCGCGCCAGCTCCGCCAGCCGCACCCGGGTGCTGTCCCGCAGGAAGGCCTCCCGGAGCCCGTCCCGCCCGCACATCTGCGGGTCGAGGCGGGAGAGCCGTACGCCGGTGTCCGCATCCAGCACGGCGTCCCAGGCGAGCTGCGTCAGGCCGGGGGCACCGGCCGTGGGAGCGTCCCGCCACAGGACGGCCGCCCGGCCCAACGCCCGTGCCTCAGTGAGGAGTTCGGCCAGCTGCCGGTCCAGGTCCGGGGCCAGGCCGGTGCCCGCCGGCGACCAGGGGCCGTCGCCCGTGCAGGCGCTCAGCTGCACGACGACGGCGTCCGGATCGGTGCGCTGCACGAGCAGACGCCCGTCGTGCGGCAGCAGACGGTTCACCACGGCGTCCGCCGCGAAGTCCTCGGCTGTGCGGTCCGTGAGCACGCCGGCGACGACCAGGCGGTCACGTGGAGCCGAGGACAGGGCACGGTGGGCGAGGTGGAACCGGCCGTCGAGCACCTGAGGCGATGCGGTCCCCGGCGCACTCCGCCCGGCCGGACGCGGCCGGGACTTCGCCCGCCCCCGCCACATCCCGTACAGCTCCCGGGGCAGCCGCGCCGTCCCCCGCCCCGGCGAACGGGCCGCCGCCACCAACGCCCGCCCGACCCTGAGCGAGGTCGAGCCCTCCAGCATGGCCACCCGTGCCTGCAGCGCATCGACCCGCTCGCGGGCCCCGCGCAGCGCGGACGTCAGCTGCTCCCGCTCCCGCACGGCGACGGCCAGCCGGTCGGCGAGCCCGTCCTGCCGGGTTCCGGCACCGCCGTGTTCCGCTTCCCCGGCCTCCTTCTCCAGGTCCAGGACGCGGGCCCGCAGGGACCGGGAGACCAGGTCGGCGAGGACGTACTCGCTCGCCGTCCGCAGCGCCGTGGGCAGGCCCTCGGACGGGACCGGTCGCCCGAACCAGTCGTGCGGCGGCAGGAGTTCGTCCGTGCGGGCGAACACGGCGCCCGCATTCAGGTGGACATAGTCGAGCGGGACGGCGCGCAGCACCTGACAGCGCCGGGTGACCAGGGCGTCCAGGAGGCGGTGGTAGGGGAGTTGGCGCCCCGGGTGCCCGAACACGATGAGGCCGCGCCCACCGGGCCGCATCCGCTCCAGTACGGCGAGACAGTCGGCCTCGGTGCCGTGCAGAGCGGGGTCCGGGCCGTACGAGAGCAGCACCAACTCGCCTGCTTCCACGGGGCTTTCGTCAGCCGCGCGCAGCGCGACGCCGTCCGGGAGGTGCAGATAGGGCGTCAGGTTCAGTCCACCGTCGGTGGTCGCGTCGATGACGGTCGTGACGCCGTCCAGGTGTGGGTGGAGCAGATCGGTCAGGCGCATCATCGGGTCCTTGTGAAGACGTGGAAGCCGACCTCGTTCTCGCGGAAGTCGTACGGCTCGAACAGCGTGTGCCGCAGGCCGAGGGGTTCGAGCTCCGCGCGGTACGCGGCCGTCGGGCGGTGCACGATGTAGTCACCGCGCGGTCTGCGCTCCCCGATGTCCTCGTCGGTGACGATCAGCCGGCCGGTGAGGCGGACCAGGGAGGCGAGGTTGCGCAGTCCGGCGGACCACTCCGTGTCGTCGAGGACGTGGAAGAGCACGTCGACGCAGAGCACGGCATCGTACGGCCAGGGACTGCGCCAGTCGGCGAGCGAAGCCACCGCGTATCGCGGGCCGCCGCCGTCGGCGCGGGCGTGGGTCACGGCTTCCCCGCTCACGTCGAAGGCGTCGACGCGGTGGCCGCAGCGGGCCAGTGCGCGGGCGAAGTGCCCTTTGCCGCACCCCGCGTCGAGAACGAACAGCGGTGCCTGCGGGCTGGACAGGTCGCCGATCAACGTGAGGAGGGTGCCGAGCCGCTGTGCGTAGAAGATCTCGTTGCCGGCGTGATCGAGGCCGATGTGACCGCCGGAGGTGAGGTCGTCGTGCTCGCGGTGGCGGGAGTCCCAGTACACGCGGCTGCGTTCCGCCGTCCGGGTGGCTGCGCGGTCAGTCATGGTGATCCAGCCACCTGGTGACGATGCGGGCGATCCGGGCGCCTGCCTTGCCGTCCCACAGCGGTGGGCCCTCTCCGCGCGCCGTCTGCTCGCCGTCCAGCGCCTTGCGCAGCGCGGGAATCAACTCGGCGTGCTGGACGAGGCGGTTGGTGCCGTCGGTGACGGTGACCGGGCGCTCGGTGGTGGTGCGCAGGGTCAGGCAGGGCACGCCCAGGATGGTGGTCTCCTCCTGAACACCGCCGGAGTCGGTGATCACCGCGGCGGCTCCCCGGACCAGGCTCATGAACTCGACGTATCCCAGCGGTTCGAGCACGTTCACGCCAGGAGCGCCGCAGAGGCCCGCTGCCTCCAGTGCCCGCCGGCCACGCGGATGCAGTGGCACGGCGAGGTCGAGGTGGCGGGCCGCCTCGGTCAGGACGAGGGCGGCGGCCCGGGCCGCTTCCGGGTCGTCGACGTTCGAGGGGCGGTGCAGCGTGACCACGCCGTAGCGCTCGGGGAGGTCGTGAGCGGTGCGCGCGGCGGCCGGGTCGAACAGGTCCAGATGGGTGAGCAGGGTGTCGATCATCGGATTGCCGACGAGGTGGACACGGCCCACGTCCATTCCCTCGCGGGTGAGATGGCCGATGGCCTCCGGGCTGGTGACGAACAGCAGCTCGGCCAGCTGGTCCACCAGGCGGCGGTTGACCTCCTCCGGCATCGTCATGTCGAAGCTGCGCAGGCCCGCCTCCACATGGGCGACCGGTATGCCCAGTTTGGCGGCGGCGAGGGCACCGGCCAGGGTGGAGTTCACGTCGCCGTAGACCAGGACGAGGGCGGGTGCGCGGGCGATCAGTTCGGTCTCCAGCGCCATCAGGAGCTCGGCGGTCTGCCGGGCGTGGCTGCCGGAGCCGACGCCCAGGTCGGTGTCCGGTGCGGGCAGGCCGAGCTGCCGGAAGAAGACGTCCGACAGGCGTTCGTCGTAGTGCTGCCCGGTGTGGACGAGCACCTGCTCGCATCCGGCCGAGCGCAGGGCGGCGACCACCGGCGCCGCCTTGACGAAATTGGGCCGGGCGCCGACGACATGGAGTACGCGGCCGGTCATGGTGTCGGTTCTCCGCTCTGTCGACCTAATGTTCCGGTATGTCACGTCATGTCCCCCGTGCTCTCAGTCTGGCTGCCTCCGTGGCATGGGGCGAGTTGCGCCAGGACCCCGTCCGGGCGGCACTGCTCGGTCTGCGGCTGCTGCCGACCCCCGTCGGGGGCCGCTTGGGGGGCGTCGAACGGCGGCTCGCCGCCCGCGCCCGCACGGCCGGGCCCACCGCCACTCCGTCCGGTGCGGCGCGGGTGCCCGCCCCCACCGGGCGGACCGTCAGTCCGGTGCCGGGCCGGGTACTGCATCTGGTCACCAACGGGCTGCCGTTCAAGCACGCCGGCTACACCGTGCGCACCCAGAAACTCGCCGAGGCCCAGCGGGCGGACGGACTCGATCCGCACGTGGTCACGCGCGTCGGTTTCCCGGTGGCGCAGGGCGTGCTGGACGCGCGCCCGCTGCAGATCGTGGGCGGCGTACCGCAGCACCGACTGCTCCCGTCGCGGCTGCCGTACGGCCAGGATGCCGTGCTGGCCCGCAACGCCGAGCTGGCCGGGCGGCTGGTGGAGCGGTTGCGGCCCGCCGTCCTGCATGCGGCCACCGACCACGGCAACGGACGGGTCGCCCTCGCGCTGCGCGAGGCCTATGGGCTGCCCGTGGTCTACGAGGTGCGGGGCTTTCTGGAGGAGACCTGGCTGACGCAGGCACCGGGGCGCAGCCCGGACGACCCGACCTACCGCACGCGGCGCGCGCTCGAGACGTACTGCATGCGCGAGGCCGATCTGGTCCTGACGCTGGGTGCGGCGATGCGCGCCGAGATCGTGGCCCGTGGAGTGCCCGAGGAGCGGGTCCTGATCGCGCCGAACGCGGTGGACGACGACTTCCTGGCCCCGCTGCCGGACGGGGCGCCGCTGCGGGCCCGCCTCGGCATCCCGCCGGACGACCTCGTCGTCGGCACCGTCAGCAGTCTTACTCCATACGAGGGAATCGGCACATTGCTCCATGCGGGTGCCGAGCTGCGCCGCCGCGGCGTCCCCGTGCGGCTGCTGATCGTGGGCGACGGTCCGGAGCGGGCGGCGCTGCGGGCACTGGCCGTCCGGCTCGGTCTCGGAGACGGAGGGGCCCTGTTCACCGGACGGGTGCCGCACGACCAAGTGCGGTCGTATCACGCGGTGTTGGACGTGTTCGCGGTGCCGCGCACCGACGAGCGCGTCTGCCGTCTGGTGACGCCACTCAAGCCGGTCGAGGCGATGGCGAGCGGTCTGCCGGTGGTGGCCAGCGATCTCGCCGCGATGAGGGAGCTGGTGGAGCCCGGCGCAAGCGGTGAGCTCATTCCTTCTGAATCCCCACAAGCTTGGGCGGAAGTTATCGAAGGGCTGTTTTATTCTCAAACACGGCGAAGTGACATGGGAATGAACGCCCGCTCGATCGTCGCGCGGGCCCGTACCTGGAGCCGGGTCGCCGCCATGACCCGCGATGCCTATCGCGCGCTTGGATGCCGACTCCCGCCCTGAAAGCCGGGTGAACCCGTATGCAGGTCGACGAGACCGAACCGCTCGCAGCTGTGAGCCAACCGCTCGGGGACGAAGAGACCGACGACGTCGAACTCGCGGTACTCGGGCTCGGCTACGTCGGGCTGCCCCTCGCTCGGGAAGCCGCCTCGGTCGGCCTGAGAGTCGTGGGGCTCGACCGGAACGCAGACGTCGTCACCGCGCTCAACGCCGGGCGCTCGCACGTCGACGACGTGTCCGACGAGGACGTCCGCCGCATGCGGGCGGCAGGATTCACGGCGTACACGGACGACCGCTGTCTCGCCCGCGCACAGAACGTGGTCATCTGCGTGCCGACCCCGCTGGGCCAGGACGGGGGCCCCGATCTGAGCGCGGTGACCGACGCCACCCGGACGATCGCCGGCCGGCTGCGGCGCGGGCAGCTCGTCGTCCTGGAGTCGACCACCTACCCCGGCACCACCGAGGAGATCGTCCGCCCGCTGCTGGAGGAGTCCGGGCTGCGCGTCGGTGAGGACTTCGCCCTGGCCTTCTCACCGGAGCGCATCGATCCCGGCAACTCCGCGCACCAACTGCGCGACACCCCGAAGGTCGTCGGCGGCTGCACCCCGTCCTGCGCGGCACGCGCCGTCGCCTTCTACGGCAAGCTCGTCGACACCGTCGTCCAGGCGAAGGGCACCCGCGAGGCCGAACTGGCCAAGCTCATCGAGAACACCTACCGGCACGTCAACATCGCCCTGGTCAACGAACTGACCATCATCAGCCACGAGTTGCACGTCGACGTCTGGGACGCCATCCGCTGCGCCGCCACCAAGCCGTTCGGCTTCCAGGCATTCAGACCCGGCGCCGGCGTGGGCGGCCACTGCATTCCCATCGACCCCAACTACCTGTCGTACAAGGTGCGTTCCTCGCTCGGCTACGAGTTCCGCTTCGTCGAGCTCGCCCAGGAGATCAACCGCCGGATGCCGGAGTACGTCGTGCGCCGCGCCCAGGACCTCCTCAACAGCGTCGGCAAACCGCTGCACGGCTCTCGGGTGCTGCTCATGGGTGTCACCTACAAACCTGACGTGGCCGACCAACGCGAGTCGCCCGCGGTGCCGGTGGCCCGGCTGCTGCGGGAACGGGAGGCTCAGATCTCCTTCCACGACCCCCACGTGCCCGAGTGGTCCGTCGACGGCGTGGCCGTCCCACGTGTCGGCGACGCCATCGCGGCCGCGCGGGACCACGACCTGACGATCCTGCTGCAGGACCACTCGGCCTACGACCTGCCGGCCCTCGCCGACGAGGCCCGACTGCTGTTCGACACCCGGGGGCGGATCTTCCGGCCGGGGATCGAGGAGCTCTAGGCAGCTCCTCCTCACGGCTGCGTCCCACGGAGTTGAAAGGCGCCCCTATGCGGATACTCGTCATCACCGTCGTGCACCACCCCGAGGACGCCCGCATCCTGCACAGGGAGATAACGGCCCTGAGGGATCGCGGCCACGAGATCGTCTACGCGGCCCCCTTCACTGCCCGCTCAGTGGCGCCGCGGCCGTACGTCGAGGGTGTGGACCTGCCGCGGGCCGCGGGCCGCAGCCGCCGCGCGGCACTGCGTGCGGCCCGCGCCCTGCTCGCCGAACGCGGACCCGAAGTGGATCTGGTGCTGCTGCACGACCCCGAACTGCTGCTGGCCCTCCCCGGCACCCTGCGTCGGTGGCAGCGCACCGGCCGGTCTCCGGTGACGGTGTGGGACGTGCACGAGGACACGGCGGCGGCACTTGCCATGAAGGGCTGGGTGCCGGTTCCGTTGCGCCCGCCCCTGCGCCTCGCGGTGCGCGCGGCGGAACGCCTGGCGGAGCGCCGGCTGCGTCTGCTGCTCGCCGAGGACGCCTACCAGGCGCGCTTTCGCCGATCCCACCCGGTCGTGCCGAACCTCGCCGTCGTTCCCACGGCCGTGCCGGCTCCGCCCGGCGACGACCGGGTCGTCTACGTGGGGCATCTGTCACGGGCCCGCGGCGCGCTGGACCTGATCGAGACGGCCCGACTGCTCGGCCCGTCGTTCCGGATCGAAGTGATCGGCGCGGCGGATCCCGACGTACGCGACGCACTCGCCGAGGCCGACCGCGACGGTGTCCTGCGCTGGCACGACTTCCTGCCCAACGACCGCGCCCTCGCCCTGCTGTCCGGCGCCACGGCCGGCCTCTCTCTCCTGCACGACCAGCCCAACTACCGCCACTCACGCCCCACCAAGGTCGTCGAGTACATGGCTCACGGCGTCCCCGTCGTCACCACGCCGACCCCTCTCGCCGCCGAACTCGTCCGGGGCCACGGCTGCGGCCTCGTCGTCCCCTACGAGGACCCGGCCGCGGCCGCGGCCGCGATACGGCGCCTGAACAGCGACACCGAACTGCGGCTGCGCGCCGCGCTGCGGGGGCGCGACGCGGCCCTCACCGACCTCAACTGGCCCGCGCGCGCAGACGAGTTCGTAGAGTGGCTGGAGAAGTGGGTGGCGGAGTCGGCGGGGTCCCGGAGCGGCCGGCTCACCCGCCCAGCCGTACCGGAATCTCCTGCCAGCCGAACGCGATGAAGGACGGCACCTGCCGCAACGCGCCCTCGTCCACGGCCAGTTCCACCCCGGGGAAGCGGGCGAAGACCGCGGGCAGGGCGGTGAGAGCCTCCATACGGGCGAGGGGCGCACCGATGCACCGGTGCACACCGATCCCGAAAGCCAGATGGTCGTCGGCTCCGCGCCCGGCGTCGAAGGTGTCGGCGTCGGGACCGTAGTGCGCGGGATCGAGCCCAGCGGCGGCGTACGTCGTGATGATGGCGTCGCCGGCGGGGATGGTGACGTCGCCGACGGTCAGGTCCGTGACGGCGAACCGCAACGGCAGCGAGGCGATGGACGGGTGGACCCGCAGCGTCTCCTCGACGACCGCCTCCCAGCCGAGCTTCCCGGACCGTACGGCGGCCAGCTGCTCGGGGTGCGTCAGCAGGGCGACGACCGCGTTGCCGATGAGGTTGACGGTCGTCTCGAAGCCGGCGCCGATGACCAGCAGCAGCGTGTAGAGCAGCTCTTCGTCGCTGAGCCGGTCGCCGTCCTCGTCCCGCACCCGGATCAGTTCGGTGGTGAGGTCGTCCCCGGGGTGTGCGGTGCGGTGGGCGATCAGCGCGGGCAGGACGGTGCCGATCTGCTGCTGAACGGACGCGGCGTGTTCCGGGCTCGGGTCGGAGGTGTCCATGATGGCCGCGATCATTGTGCCGGTCGCGTCCTGCAACTCGTCGGGGACACCGAACAGTTCGCAGATCATCCGCATGGGCAGCGGGTGCGCCAGCCCCGCCTTCAGATCGACCACGGAACCGTCCGCGCCCGTCTGCGCAAGGCCGTCGAGCAGCTCCGCCGTGATCGCCTCCACCCGCGGGCGCATCGCCTCGGTGCGCCGGTGCGTGAAGCTCGGCGAGACCAGCTTGCGCAGGCGCGCGTGGTCGGCACCGTATGTCGAGAGCATGTTGACCACGCCCACCCAGCCCAGGACCCAGCCCCAGGAGGGGTGTTCGCCGATCTCCGGCCACAACTTCCAGTGCAGCCGGGGATCCCTGCTGACCTGCGGATCGAGGATCAGTTCCTTGAGCGTGTCGTAGCCGGTGGGCGCCCAGGCCGGGATGCCGCCGGGCAGCTCCACCGGCACGATCGGGCCGAGGGCGCGCAACCGGGCGCTTTCGGCGAGGATGTCGGCGCCGAACGGGTCGAGAGCGATGCGGTCGGTGACGGTCACGACGGATCTCCTGGCTGGTCGGGGGAGCGGGGGTTGAACCGGACGGGCAGTGAGGTCAGCGAGCGGTGGAAGGGTCCCGGCCGCCAGCTCAGTCGTTCGCGCGGCAGGACCGGCCGCAGATCGGGCAGCCACTGGGTGAGCCGTTCGATCGCCTCGGTGGCGATGAGCAGCGTGTGCTGCTTGACCGGGCAGGCGTGCGGGCCCGCCGACCAGGACAGATGGGAGGCGTCCTGGCGGTGGCGGCCGTCGGTGAGCTCCTGCTCGGCGAAGTGTGCGAGTGCCCCGTACGAGATCACGACCGGCACCGCGGCCCTGATCCACGCCCCGTGGAAGGTCACGGCCCTGCGGGCGTAGTGGATGCCGTAGTTGGCCAGGGGCGTCTCGTGGTGCAGCACCTCCACCACGGCGTCCATCACGGGGCGGGAACCGCTGGTCAGCGTCGAGTAGTAGAGCGGGTTGCCGAGGATCCGGGACAGCGCGTTGGACACCAGGTTCGCCGTCGGTTCGTGTCCGGCGCCGAGGGTGAGGAACACCTGCCAGGTGACCTCCTCCGGAGTGAGCCCGGCCGGATGGTCGAGGAGCCGGCTCGGCAGGTCGTCGCCGCGCTGCTCGGTCTTGGCGGCGATCAGCTCCATGACGTAGCCGCCGAACTCCGCCTCGCCCTGCGCCGCTTCCGCGCCGCCCTCCATCATCCGGCCGAGCGCCGCGTCGAGCCGGTCGCTCTGGCTGTCCGGCAGCCCGAACAGGCTGTTGAACACCAGCGCCATCAACGGCCGCGCGAACTCGCCGACCAGGTCCGCCTCGCCCTGCGGCCCGAACCGGCTCACCAGCACATGCACCGCCCGGTGGACACGGGCGCGCAGGTCGTGCGGTTCGATCCCGTCGAAGGTGTCGATCAGCGTGGTGCGGTAGCGGAGATGGGCCGCCCCGTCCGCGAACAGGGAGTTGGGCCGCCAGCGCATCATGCCGAGCACCGGCGAGTCGTCGGCGACGGTGGCCTCCCACGGCCGCGGATCGTGCGAGAACGTGTCCGTGTCGTGCAGCAGCTCCAGCGCGGCCCGCCGTTCGGTGACGACGTACGCCGGTACGCCCGGGGCGAGTTCCGCCCAGCCGACCGGGCCCTGGGCGCGCAGGGCGTCGTAGTAGCCGTAGGGATCCAGCGCGAAACCGTCCTCCCACAGCCGTACCGGCGCGGAGAGGGAGAAGGCCTGCTGGGCGGGGGGATAGGTGGTCACCTGTGCTCCGGGGGGTGGCGGTCGATCAGGTGCTGGACCAGCGCGAGCAGCGCGTCGATCGAGGAGTTCGCGTCCCGCGCGTCGCACACGACCATCGGGGTCGTCGGCTCCAGGTCGAGGGCGGCGCGCAGCTGTTCGTCGGTGTAGTGCCGGGGCGCGTCGGGGAAGGCGTTGAAGGCGACCGCGTACGGCAGCCCGGTCTCCTCGACCAGGCCGAGCACGTCGAACGACGCGTCGATCCGACGGCTGTCCACCAGGACGAGCGCGCCGAGCGCCCCGTACGCGATGTCGTCCCACAGCGAACGGAACCGCTTTTGCCCCGGCGTGCCGAAGAGATAGAGCACGATGCCGTCCGGCAGGCTGATCCGCCCGAAGTCGATGGCGACGGTCGTCGTCGACTTGTCCTGCACGCCGACGAGATCGTCCGTCTGCGCGGAGGCCTCGCTGAGCGGCTCCTCGGTGTGCAGCGGCCGGATCTCGGAGACGGAGTCGATCAGGGTCGTCTTGCCCACCCCGAAGGGCCCGGCGACGAGGATCTTCACCAAGTCGCGGGCGGTCTGGGGCAAATGGGTGCGGCTAGTCGAGCTTGAGGGCGCGGAGGCCATCGGCCACTCTCTTCAGCAGGTCGGGGGCGAACCGTTCGGCGGGCGGGATCGGCGGGCGGGCCAGCGCCAGGCCCCGGTCGACGAGATCGGCGGCCAGCACGCGCACCGCGGACACCGGCAGCTCCAGCAGAGCCGCGGCCTCCACCACGGTCAGCGATCCGCCGTCCAGGGCGTCCAGCAGGGCCAGTTGAGCGGCGGGCAGGTCCGCGGGCGCGGGTGCTCCGCTGCCGGTGAGCACCGTCAGCCGCTCCAACTGGGGGCGGCTCGGCCGGGCCACGCCGCCGGTCGACAGATACGCGGGTACGAGGGGACGGCCGCCACGCCGGCCGGTCATACGGGCGTGTCGCCGTCGGTTCCTCGGGGCGTGGCCGTCATCGCCTTCTCGCCCAGCCGCGCCACCTGCGAGTGGACACGGTGCGCGAGCAGGTCGAGGCGTACCTCGCCGTCCCCGTACGCGGCCACGCACGTGCCGTGATCCGTCGGGACGATGAGGACATAGCCGTGGTCGGACTCGATGACGACCTGCCGTACCTCCGCCTGGTCCCGGTCGGCGAAGGCTGCCGCTGCCGTCCGGCACGCCCCCTGCACGGTGCTGGTGATGGCGGCCACCCGCTCGGCCGACGGCTGCGCGAGCGCGTCCGTGTACCCCTTCACCAGGCCGTCCCGCGTCAGCAGGACGGCGGCCACGACATGCGGTACCTGGAGGATCGGTTCCAGCACCCACGCCGTCTCGCCCGTATCGCGGCTGGTCATCTGGCCGCTCCCCCTCGTGGTCGGTCTGTTCGGTCTCGTGTGTCGTGGCGGGTACGGCGTCGTTCTCCCGCGCGCGTGCGGCGGCGGTGCCGGACTGCAGCGCGCCGAGTGCCGCGGCGGCGTCCTCGGGGCGGCGCGCGGGAGGCCGCGGCTCGGGTTCGGCCGGTGCGGCGGCGGCCCGGGTACGGCGTCGGCGCTGCGGCAGGCCTCCGGCGTCCGGCGGGCTGTGGTGCCCGGACCCGGCGGCTTCCTCGTCCTGCTCGTTCCCGTAACTGTGGACGGCGGCGGGCACGTTCTTGCGCGTCGAGCGCGGGGCGCTGGCCGCCGGCGGCTGTTCGGCGGGGTCGATACGGGTGAGCAGATGGCTGTCGACGAGCAGCACCGCGCGTACGCCGCCGTACGGGGAGGGCGAGGAGAGGTCCACGCTCAGGTCGAACTGCCGGGTCAGCCGGCCGATCGCGGCGAGTCCCATGCGCGGCGGGTCACCGAGGTCGGTGAGCAGGATCGGCTCGGTACCGGCCACCATCCGCTGGGCGCGGGCCCGTTCGTCCTGCGTCATGCCGAGACCCGCGTCGTCGATGGTGACGCAGACGCCGTGGTGGACGTGCTCCAGGCTGACCGTGACGTCGGTGTCGGGTGCGGAGTGGCGCAGGGCGTTGTCGAGGAGTTCGGCGACGATGATGGCGACCGGCTCGACCGCGTGGGACACCAGGGCGGTGCCCGTCTCCAGGTGGTTGTGGACCCGGACCCGGTGATAGCCCGCCAGCCGGGCCTGACCGCCCGTCACCGCCTCCACCAGGTGCGACTCCTCGCGGGCCAGTCCGACCCACGCCCCGCACACGACCCCGGCGACCTGCGCCCGCCGCAGCGACTGCTCGTTCTCGTGGTCCAGTTGGAACAGCGTCTGCGCCAACTCCGGTTCGTCGTACCGCTGTTGCAGCCCGCGCAGGGCGTCCTGGAGCCGGTACAGGCCCGCCTGGATCTCCCGGGTGGCGCCGCGCATCCCGGCCTGCGCCGCCGCGTCGATCCGGGTGCGCTGCGCCGCCAGCTCCGTGCGCAGCCCCTTGAGCACGTGCTCCATCGCGACACCGAGCGGCGTACCGGCGTTCTGCGGATTCAGCGGCCCCGGCACCACGACGTGCGGATGCGCCAGTTGCCGTGCGGCGGCGGGCACGCGGCGTGCCGCGAGATGCTCGACCTCGGTGATGAACGCCATTGGCGCGCCGTCGAGTTGGGCACGTAATCGGGCTACCTCCTCACGCTGCGAGGCTTGTTGACGCCGGGATCGCAGCAGCCCGCCGAGGAGGGCGAGCGCGGACAGTGTGCCGACGGCGAGACCGCCGACCACCAGGTCCGGTAGTTCGATCATCGAATCGGTATCCATACGAAGTCGGGCAGGGGAGGGTCCGAGGCCCATGGACAAGGCACTCGTCGCCCAGTACACACCGTCATTGACCGGTCTCGCACGGTCGATGGAAACATCGATCCGAAAGGGACCGTTTTCTGTTCGTATCTCATACGGCTGTGCAGGCGCCGTCGACGAGGTGGTGGCCGCTGTAGGCCTCGATGTCGTACTCGCCCGTCGGGGCGACCGTCCCGCGGCCCTGGCGTCCTCCCTACGTCGTCCTGTCGCCGCGCAAGGGCTCGAGCATGGCGAGCGTCCCGTTGGCCTGGCGCAGTGCCACTTCGAGCGTCACGGGTCGGTGCAGCGCGCCGGTTCCATCGGGTGGGATGAGCCACTCGAGGAACCGGGCGGCGCGGTACGGCGGCGGCGTGGCCACCCAGGAGCCCCTGCTCGCACAGCGCAGTCCCTCGCCGATCCACCGGCTGCCCGGGTCCGGCGGGACGAGGAAACCGATCCGGTGGGCCGCGGTGTCCACGAGCGTCGGGCCCGGCGTGGGCAGCGACGGCTGCCACAGCAGGTCCAGGGTGAGCAGGCCCAGCCGGTCGGGCACGCTGAGCAGGTCCCAGAAACGGCCCGCTTCGAGGAGCGCGATCCCTTCACCCCGGTCCCATGCTCGCTTGCAGGCCTGGGGGTCGGGGGAGGCGGCGGCGAGCCACTCCACACCATGCGTCCACATCGTGTCGTTCATGTCGTGCTCCGGGTGCTGTCCGCTCGGCCCCGCGCTGTGCGGAGGGCCGTACCGGCCGGCAGCCTTCGGCGGCACACCAGCTGGGCATATGCATGCTCGTAGATATTTCTACGCGGCGGAAGGGGTGGCGCGACATGTCCTTCCCGAAGGCGGCTCGCCGAGTGCTCGCCCCCAGTGAGTCGAAGCCTGGTTGCCGCAAGAGGTGCACTTCGTGGCCGCGCTCCGCGAGGACCCGGGGGGCGAACGCCACGAGGTCGTCTCAGATGGCGTCGCGAATGGCTCGTTCGAAGCCCACTACGTGGCTGCGGGCCATCTCTGCCGCCTTGTCGGGGTCACCGGCGACGATCGACTCGATCAGTGGTCCGTGCTCCTCGACGTGACCGGCCATGTCGGGCAGACGGTCGATGAACAGGCACCAGATGCGGGTGGCCAGGTTGTCGTGGCGGACGAGGGTGTCCTCCAGATACGGGTTGTGCGTGGCGGCATAGATGGCGCGGTGGACCTGAAGGTCCAGGCGCATCAGCTCGGCGGCGTCCTGCCGGCGGGAATCCACGCTCTCCAGCTCCCGCAGTACGGCCGCCAGGGTCGCCCGGTCCGCGGCCGTGGCCCGCCGCGCGGCCTGGGCGGCGGCCAGGGGCTCCAGCTCCTGGCGCACCTCGGAGATATGCGCCAGGTCGGTGATGTTGACGTCGGTGGCGAAGGTGCCGCGCCGGGGGTAGGTCGTGATCAGGCGCTCGTACTGGAGCCGCTTGAGCGCCTCGCGCACCGGCGTCCGTCCGACGCCGAGGGACTGGCCCAGCTGGTCCTCGTTGATCGGCGCGCCCGGGCGGATCTCCAGCATCACGAGCCGGTCGCGGATGGCGCGGTAGGCGCGTTCGGCGAGGGACAGCTCCTCACCCGTGGGCTCGGTCGCCAGCTGCTGCATGAATGCCCCCTTGACCTGTCCGGCGAACTCCCATACCTTACCGCACAGGCTGATATATCAGTTGCTCTTTAGTTGACTCTCAGGACGGTGCGCAGATGGCAACGAACCCGTCGATCACCACGGTCACCTCCCCCCTCTCCCTCCCGCTCAGCGAACTCGACCCGGACGTCGCCGCCGCGGTGGACGCCGAGCTGCACCGCCAGCAGTCGACCCTCGAGATGATCGCCTCGGAGAACTTCGCCCCGGCCGCCGTCATGGAGGCGCAGGGCTCGGTCCTGACCAACAAGTACGCCGAGGGCTACCCGGGCCGCCGTTACTACGGCGGCTGTGAACACGTCGACGTCATCGAGCAGTTGGCCATCACCCGCGTCAAGGAACTCTTCGGCGCCGAGGCCGCGAACGTACAGCCGCACTCGGGTGCCCAGGCCAACGCGGCGGCCATGTTCGCGCTGCTGAACCCCGGCGACACCATCCTCGGCCTCGACCTCGCGCACGGGGGGCACCTGACCCACGGCATGCGCATCAACTACTCCGGCAAGCTCTACAACGTCGTGCCGTACCACGTGCGCACGTCGGACATGCGCATCGACATGGACGAGGTCGAGCAGCTCGCTCTCGCACACCGGCCCAAGATGATCGTCGCCGGCTGGTCGGCCTACCCCCGCCGGCTGGACTTCGCCGAGTTCCGGCGGATCGCCGACGCGGTGGGCGCGTATCTGCTGGTGGACATGGCGCATTTCGCCGGTCTTGTGGCCGCGGGCCTGCACCCGAGCCCGGTACCGTACGCCGACGTCGTCACGACCACCACGCACAAGACCCTCGGCGGCCCGCGCGGCGGGGTGATCCTCAGCCGTGCCGGCCTCGCCAAGAAGATCAACTCCGCGGTCTTCCCGGGACAGCAGGGCGGTCCGCTGGAGCACGTCATCGCGGCGAAGGCGGTGGCCTTCAAGGTGGCGGCGGGGGAGGAGTTCAAGGAGCGCCAGCAGCGCACGCTGTACGGCGCCAGGATCCTCGCCGGCCGGCTGCTGGCCGACGACGTGGCCGAGGCCGGGATCACCGTGCTGACCGGCGGTACCGAGGTCCACCTGGTCCTCGTCGACCTGCGTAACTCCGAGCTGGACGGGCAGCAGGCCGAGGACCGCCTGCACCGCATCGGCATCACCGTCAACCGCAACGCGGTGCCGTTCGACCCCCGCCCGCCGATGGTCTCCTCGGGCCTGCGGATCGGCACCCCGGCCCTCGCCACCCGAGGCTTCGGCGACACGGAGTTCCGGGAGGTTGCCGACATCATCGCCCAGGCCCTGAAGGACGAACGGCTCGGCGACGAGCGTGCGGGCCTGCTGCGCGACCGCGTCGAGAAGCTCGCCGCCGCCTTCCCCCTCTACCCCCACCTGAACGGAGCCGCGGCATGAGCGCCGAGCCGCTGCCGGAGCACCCGGACTTCCTCTGGCGCAACCCCGAGCCGCGCTCCTCCTACGACGTCGTCATCGTCGGCGGGGGCGGCCACGGACTGGCCACCGCCTACTACCTCGCCAAGAACCACGGCATCACCAACGTCGCCGTCCTGGAGAAGGGCTGGCTGGCCGGCGGCAACATGGCCCGCAACACCACGATCATCCGCTCCAACTACCTGTGGGACGAGAGCGCGGCGATCTACGAACACGCGCTCAAGCTGTGGGAGCAGCTCCCCGAGGAGCTGGACTACGACTTCCTGTTCAGCCAGCGCGGCGTGCTCAACCTCGCGCACACCCTCCAGGACGTCCGCGAGGGCATGCGCCGCGTGGGCGCCAACCGCCTCAACGGAGTCGACGCCCAGTGGCTGGAGCCGGACGAGGTCGCCAAGGTCTGCCCCATCCTCAACGTCTCGTCCCGCACCCGCTATCCGGTCCTCGGCGGCACCTTCCAGCCGCGGGCCGGCATCGCCAAGCACGACCACGTCGCCTGGGCGCTGGCCCGCCGCGCCGACGAGCTGGGTGTGGACCTGATCCAGGGCTGCGAGGTCACCGGCTTCCTCAAGGACGGCGACCGGGTCGTGGGGGTCGAGACGAACCGGGGCCGCATCCTCGCCGGGCGGGTCGGTCTCGCGGCGGCCGGGCACAGCAGCGTGCTGGCCGAGCGGGCGGGCGTACGACTGCCGGTGCAGTCGCACCCGCTGCAAGCCCTGGTCTCCGAACTGCACGAACCGGTGCACCCCACCGTCGTCATGTCGAACCACGTGCACGTCTACGTCTCCCAGGCGCACAAGGGCGAGTTGGTGATGGGCGCGGGCGTCGACTCGTACAACGGCTACGGGCAGCGCGGCTCCTTCCACGTGATCGAGCAGCAGATGGCCGCCGCCGTCGAACTGTTCCCCGTCTTCGCCCGCGCGCACGTGCTGCGCACCTGGGGCGGCATCGTCGACGTCACACCGGACGCCTCCCCGATCATCGGCCGCACCCCCGTGGAGAACCTCTACGTCAACTGCGGCTGGGGCACCGGCGGATTCAAGGCCACCCCGGCCGCCGGCTGGACCTTCGCACACACCCTCGCCACCGGCGAACCGCATCCGCTGAACGCCCCCTTCGCCCTCGAACGCTTCACGACGGGCGCGTTGATCGACGAGCACGGCGCCGCGGCCGTGGCCCACTGAGGAGGACACTGTGCTGCTCATCCGCTGCCCATGGTGCGGTCCGCGTGACGAGACCGAGTACCACTACGGGGGACAGGCCCACGTCCCCTACCCCGAGACCCCCGCCGACCTCACCGACGAGCAGTGGGCCGAGTACGTCTTCTACCGCGACAACCCCAAGGGCCCCTTCGCCGAGCGCTGGATGCACAGCACCGGCTGCCGCCGCTGGTTCAACGTCCTGCGCGACACCGTCAGTTACCAGGTGCTCGCCTCCTACCGGGTCGACGAGCCCCGCCCCGAACTGCCCCAGGCCGGAGGGAACCGATGACCGACCAGCACTTCCGGCTCCGGCAAGGGGGCCGCATCGACCGCGGCACCGTGCTGCGGTTCACCGTCGACGGACGGGAGTTGACCGGGCACCCCGGTGACACCGTCGCCTCCGCGATGCTGGCGAACGGCCTCGTCGAGGTCGCCCCCTCGCTCTACCGCAGCCGCCCGCGCGGCATCGTCGCCGCGGGTGTGGAGGAGCCCAACGCGCTGTTGCAGATCGACGGTTCGTGCTCCGAGGGCATGCTGCCGGCGACGACCGTGGAGCTGTACGACGGCCTGTCCGCCACCACGCTGTCCGGCATGGGCCGACTGGACCCGACCCCTGACCCCGCCGTCTACGACAAGAAGTACGTCCACACCGACGTCCTGGTCGTCGGCGCCGGACCGGCCGGGCTCGCTGCCGCCGCCGCTGCCGCCGAGTCCGGTGCCCGCGTGATCCTCATCGACGAGCAGCCGGAGACCGGTGACTGGGAGGGTGCCACCGAGATGCGGGCGGCGCTCGACGCGGCGCCCGAGGCCGTCGTACTGCATCGGACCACGGCGTTCGGGTCGTACGACGACAACTACGTGCTGGCGCTGCAACGGCGCACCGACCATCTCGGAGCCGACGCCCCCGCCGGCGTCTCGCGGCAGCGGCTGTGGCACATCCGCGCCCGTCAGGTGGTTCTGGCGACCGGCGCGCATGAGCGTCCGCTGGTCTTCGCGGGCAACGACCGGCCCGGGGTGATGCTCGCCGGTGCCGTCCGTACCTACCTCAACCGGTATGGCGTGGTGGTGGGTTCCCGGGTCGTGGTGAGCACGACCAACGACAGCGCCTACGACACGGTCGCCGACCTGCACGCCGCGGGTGTCGCGGTGACCGTTGTGGTGGACGCACGCCCCGAGCTGTCCGAGCGGGCCACCGAGGTCGCCGCGGCTACCGGCGTACGGGTCCTGACGGAAAGCGCGGTCGTCGACACGGCGGGCGAGGGACGGATCTCCTCGGTCGCGGTCCAGGGCCTTGATGCGGACGGCCGACTCACCGGTGTGGCCGAGTCCTTCGAGTGCGACCTGCTCGCCGTCTCGGGCGGCTGGAGCCCGGTGGTGCACCTGCACAGCCAGCGGCAGGGGCGGCTGCGCTGGGACTCCGAGTTGGTCGCCTTCGTGCCCGACGGGAACGTGCGGGACCAGCAAGTCGTCGGTGCGGCGCGCGGGACGTACTCGCTCGACGGATGCGTGGCCGAGGGGGCGCGAGCCGGTGCGCTGGCGGCGACGGAGGCCGGATTCCCGGTGCCGGTGCCGACGGCGTCGTACGAGGAGGTGCGTCCTGAGGTGCGCGCCCTGTGGCTCGTGCCGGGCACTGACGACAGCTGGGACACCCACTTCGTCGATCTCCAGCGCGATGTCACCGTCGCCGATGTCTGGCGCTCCACCGGCGCCGGCATGCGCGGCGTCGAGCACGTCAAGCGCTACACCTCGCTCGGCACGGCGAACGACCAGGGCAAGACGTCCGGGGTCAACGCGATCGGGGTGATCGCCGAGGTGCTGGGCGGTTCCCTGGGAGAGATCGGCACCACGGCCTACCGGGCGCCGTACGCGCCGGTTGCCTTCGCCGCCCTGGCGGGGCGTGAGCGCGGTGAGCTGTTCGATCCGGAGCGGACCACCTCCATCCACAGGTGGCACGTCGCTCAAGGCGCGATGTTCGAGGACGTCGGCCAGTGGAAGCGCCCCTGGTACTACCCCCAGCCGGGCGAGGACATGGACACGGCCGTGGCCCGCGAATGCCGTGCGGCCCGTGAGGGCGTGGCCTTCATGGACGCGTCCACCCTCGGCAAGATCGAGATCTGGGGCGCGGACGCGGGCGAGTTCCTCAACCGCGTCTACACCAACGCCTTCAAGAAGCTGAAGCCCGGCATGGCCCGCTACGGCGTGATGTGCAAGCCCGACGGCATGATCTTCGACGACGGCGTGACCCTGCGCCTCGACGACAACCGCTACTTCATGACCACCACGACCGGCGGCGCCGCCGGGGTCCTGGACTGGCTGGAGGAGTGGCTGCAGACCGAGTGGCCCGAACTCGACGTCCACTGCACCTCGGTGACCGAGCAGTGGTCGACGATCGCCGTCGTCGGCCCGCAGTCGCGCGAGGTCGTCGCGGGTCTCGCGCCCGACGTCGACCTGTCCGCCGAGGCCTTCCCCTTCATGGCCTTCCGCGAGACCACCCTGGCCTCCGGCATCCCGGCCCGCATCTGCCGGATCTCCTTCTCCGGCGAACTCGCCTACGAGATCAACGTCTCCGCGTGGTACGGCCTGGAGGTCTGGGAGGAGGTGTACGCGATCGGCCGGCCGTACGGCATCACCCCGTACGGCACCGAGACCATGCACGTCCTGCGGGCCGAGAAGGGCTACATCATCGTCGGCCAGGACACCGACGGCACCGTCACCCCGCAGGACGCGGGCATGTCCTGGGTGGTCTCGAAGCAGAAGGACTTCATCGGCAAGCGGTCCTACTCCCGTGCCGACACCTCCCGCACCGACCGCAAGCAGCTGGTCGGACTGCTGCCGAGCGACCGCACGACCCGGCTGCCGGAAGGTACCCAACTCGTCGCGCCGGACGTCCCCTTGGAGACGGTGCCCGTGCCGATGCTGGGCCACGTCACCTCCAGCTACCACAGCCCGGCCCTCGGCCGCCCCTTCGCTCTCGCCCTCGTCGCCGACGGGCGGTCGAGGATCGGCGAGACCCTGCTCGCCCCGGTGGGCGAGGACCTGGTGCCCGTCGAGGTGGCCGACTTCGTCCTCTACGACCCCGAAGGGACCAAGCGAGATGGCTGAGCTGACCGAGTCCGGCCCGGTGCGCCCGCGCCGCAGCCCCCTGGAACACCTGGAAGACCGGATGCGCGCCGCCACGGTCACCGGCGCCCGCGCTGTCGCGCTGACCGAGCGGCCGTTCCTCGCCATGGCGAACCTGCGCGTCGACCCCGCTTCCGAAGCGGCCGACCGCATCGAAAAGGCCCTGGGGGCGCCGCTCCCGCGGCAGTGCGGCGACACCACCGCATCCGGCCCCCACGCGGTCGTATGGCTCGGCCCGGACGAGTGGCTCGTGCTGTCCCAGGCCGACGCGACCGCCCTGGCCGCCGAGTTGACGGAGGCGCTCGGCGGGGACCCGGGCTCGGTGGTGGACGTCTCGGCGAACCGCACCACACTGGAGCTGACCGGCCCGGCCGCCCGGCAGGTGCTGGAGAAGGGCTGCCCGCTGGACCTGCATCCCCGGGTCTTCGGACCCGGCCGGGCGGTGTCGACCACGGTGGGACCGGTCGCGGTGCTGCTCTGGCAGGTCGACGACGCGCCGACGTACCGCCTGTTCCCGCGGTCCTCGTTCGCCGACTACCTGGCGCGCTGGCTCATCGACGCGATGAGCGAGCACGACGGCCCGGAGGTGCCGTGATGGGGGCGCCGGTCGAGCACGTACTCACCCTGGACTGCCCAGAAGGGCCCGGCATCGTCCACGCCGTCTCGCGGTTCCTGCTCGATCACGGCTGCGACATCATCGACAACCAGCAGTTCGGCGAGCGCCGTGACGGCCACTTCTTCATGCGGGTGCATTTCGCTGCCACCCTCGGCAGCGAGAACACCACGGAGACCCTGCACCGCGACTTCGCCACCGTGGCCGCCCCGTTCGCCATGCGCTGGCACCTCGAACCGATCACCGCCAGGCGCCGCGTGCTGATCATGGTGTCCCGCTACGGCCACTGCCTCAACGACCTCCTCTTCCGCGCCCGCAGCGGCGACCTGCCCATCGACGTGGTCGCGGTGGTCTCCAACCACCGCGACCACGAGGCGCTCGTCACCTGGCACGACATCCCGTTCTTCCACGTGCCGGTCACCGCCGCGACCAAGCCCGAGGCAGAAGCCCGGCTCCTGGAGATCGTCGACTCGTTCGACGTCGACCTGGTCGTCCTGGCGCGCTACATGCAGGTGCTCACCGACGGCCTGTGCACGCGCCTGGCCGGCCGGATGATCAACATCCACCACTCGTTCCTGCCGAGCTTCAAGGGCGCCAAGCCCTACCACCAGGCACACGACCGCGGCGTCAAACTCGTCGGCGCCACCGCCCACTACGTCACCGCCGACCTCGACGAAGGCCCGATCATCGCCCAGCAGGTCATCGACGTCGACCACCGCCACACCCCCGACGACCTCGCCGCCATCGGCCGCGACGCGGAATCGGCGGCCCTGGCCCGAGCGGTCCGATGGCACTGCGAAGGCCGGGTGTTCGTCCAGGGCAGACGCACGGTGGTGCTTCGCTGACGACGGCTCCCCGCGCCCCGAAGGGGCGCGGGGCTGTATCGATGTGCGGCTCCGCCGCGCGGGCGCGACCAGCCACGACGACGCCGCAGACGACCGACGGACCATCACCGCACTTCCAGCGGAGCTAGCCGCGACGTCCCGCCGGATCGTTCGCCGTCGCCTCCCGTTCCGCCCCGGTGGTGATGGACGCGGTGCCGGTGCCCGCGTCGGCTGCCGGTTCCGCCCGGTCCCCGTGACCCGGCCACCACGCCGCGTGACCGATCAGCGCGGTGAGGCTCGGGGTGAAGAACATCGCCATGACGAACGCGGCGATCGCGATGCCGAAGGAGACGGCGAAACCCATCTCCGTGAGCAGGGAGTTGCCCGCCAGCATCATCGTGGCGAAGGTCGCCGCGAGGATGACACCCGCGGCGGCCACGGTCGGACCGGCGTGTTTGATTGCCATGCTGGCCGCCTCGCGCGGTTCGCGGCCCTCGCGTGCCTCCTCGCGGAGCCGGGCGATCATGAGGATGTTGTAGTCGGTGCCGATGGCGACCACGAAGAGGTACATGATCACCGGCAGCATGAACATCAGGCCCGAATGCCCCGCCCCGTCCTGGAAGATCCACACCGTCGCACCCAGGGTGGCGCCGAATCCGAGCCCCACCGACGCGATCAGATACCAGGGGGCGACCACGCTGCGCAGCAGCAGCCCCAGGATGACCATGATCAGCACGGCGGCGACGGGGAAGACCGTCCGGTAGTCGTGGTTGACCGCGGTGTCGATGTCCTTGTAGATCGAGGACATACCGCCGACCAGAGCCTCGGTGCCCTCGGGCGCGTCGGAGTGCGCGACGTCCCGTACCCGGCTCACCGCGTCGATCGCCTTGTCCGTCGACGCCTCGTACCGGAGCGTGACGGTGAAGTCCGCGGTGGTGCCTTCCTTGTTCACCTGCGTCATACGGGCACTCGCGACGCCGTCCACGGCACCGAGCTTCTTTGCGTACGTGTCGAAGGCGGCCTTGTCGAGTGGCTCGCCGTCGGTGCTGGACAGGTAGACGTCGGTCGGCGCGGCGGCGCCGGCCGAGTACGCCTTCTCCATCTCGTCCTGGACGACCATGGACTCCTTGGTCTTGGGCATGGAGCCCGAGGCCAGGTCGAACGTCGCCTTGTAGCCGAAGGTACCCAGCGACAACACGAGCAGGACGAGACCGGACACCACGGCGGTCAGCGCGGGGCGGCGCTGCACGCTCCGGCCGAGGGCGGCGAAGCGGGCGTTCTCCGGCTCCCGTTGCCAGGACTTGGAGGGCCAGAAGACCTTCGGCCCGATGAGTGAGACCACGGCCGGGATCAGGGTCAGGCCCGCGACCAGGGTGGCGGCCACCGCGATGGCCAGCGCGGGCCCCATCTGCTTGAGGAAGCCCAGCGTGGACAGCACCAGCGCCAGGAACGCGATGATGACCGCCCCGGCGGCCGAGGCGATGGCCTCGCCGACCCGGGCCACCGCGTTGACCATGGCCTGCTTGGGTTCGTCGCCGGCGCGCAGGCGTTCGCGGTAACGGAAGATCAGGAAGAGGAAGTAGTCGGTGCCCACGCCGAAGAGCACGACGATCAGGATCGACGAGATCGAACTGTTGGCCTGCAGGTCGAACAGCTTGGTGGCGTAAGCGATCAGCCCGTTGGCGATCGCGGCCACCACGCCGATCAGGACCAGGGGGAGCACGGCCAGGATCGGCGCCCGGAAGATGATCAGCAGGGTCACCAGGATGATGACGAAGGTGCCGATGCCGATCAGTGCCTCGCCGCGTTGGGACGAGTCCTGCTGGTCCAGGGCCTGTGCTGCGGAGCCGCCGAGCTTGACGTCCAGATCGGTGCCCTGGGCGAGTTCCTTGACGTCCTCGCGCAACACCTCGGCCGCGTCGGCCTGTTTGGGCGTGCCGGCGTTGTTGCTGTCCATCTGAACCAGGGTCAGGGCGTACCTGCCGTCCTCGGACGGCTGGCCGGGGACGACCTTCTGCACCTGGTCGATGTTCTTCCTGCCCAGCTCGGTGGTGATCCGGGCGACGTCCTGCTGGTCGGCGGCGGTCAACTCGCCGCCGTCGGTGCGCTGGTAGAGCGCGATCGCGGAGGGGGTGAAGGCGCTGGGGAACGCCTTCTCCTGGAGGTCGGCGGCTTTGATGGACTCGTAACTCTTGGGCAGGAAACTGCTCTCGTCACTGGTGGAGGGCAGGCTCGGGGCGGTGGCCACGATGGCAACCGCCGCGATCAGCCATGCCGCGATCGTCCAGACGGGATGTCGGACGACAGCGCTGCCAATACGTCGGAACATGCGGGGGGTCCTCCTGGAAGGAAGATCACCGCAGCCCGGGGAGCGGACCCTGGCATCGGCGACCTCGACCGGCCCTCACCGACCGAGCCGGTCGAATGGTTGTCTGAGGCTCTCAATCGTAGTGACCGAAGGGGATCAGTACGTCAAGGGGGTCCGATCACAGGGCCCGAGCCACCAGAAGGGCGACGTCGTCATGGTCGTCGGAGGTGCGCAGGCCGTACAGCAGGAGGTCGCACGTCTCCTCGAGCGGGCGGTGTGATTCGTCGAGGAAGCTGAGGAGGACGTTCAGGCGTTCGTCGATCGGGTGGTGGCGGGTCTCGACGAGGCCGTCGGTGTAGAGGACCAGCAGATCGCCGGGGACCAGATCGACCGTGGTGGTCTCGAAGGGGATGCCGCCGACTCCGAGCGGGGCCCCCGAGGGCAGATCGAGGAGTGCGGGGGCGTGTCCGGGGCCGGCCAGCGCCGGTGGCATGTGGCCCGCGTTGGCGACGAGGCACTGCCTGGTCCGCGGGTCGTAGACGGCGTAGAGGCAGGTGACGATGTAGTGCTCCAGGTCGCAGGTGATCTTGTCCAGGTGCTGGAGCACGGCGCCGGGAGCGAGGTCGAGGTCCGCGTAGGCGCAGGTGGCGGTGCGCAGCCGTCCCATGGTGGCGGCGGCGTCGATGCCGTTGCCCATGACGTCGCCCACGACCAGGGCGGTCTTGTCGTCGCTCAGGGGGATGACGTCGTACCAGTCCCCGCCGACCTCGCTGGTGGCCTGAGCGGGCTGGTAGCGGGAGGCGAGTTCCAGACCGGTGTGGTGCGGCGGATGGTCGGGCAGCAGGCTGCGCTGGAGGGTGAGGGCGGTGTTGCGCACGCTCTGGAACCAGCGGGCGTTGTCGATCGCCACGGCGGCACGGCCGGCCAGCTCACAGGCGAGGACGACATCGTCGGCGTCGAAGGGCAGCGGATTGCCGGTGCGCTTGAGGTCGAGCGCGCCGAGCACCTCGCCATGGGCGATCAACGGCACCGCGAGATAGGAGTGGACACCGGCCTGCGCCAGGAGCGTGGCGGCTTCGGCATCGCGGGCGATGCGCGGCAGATCGTGGTCGTCGACATGGGGGACGAGGATCGGCCGCCCGGTGTGGACGCACAGGGTGACCAGCCGGTCACCGTCGTAGGCGGCCAGGTCACCGGGAGGGCCGGCGGCGCGCAGGGCCACCGTCGGGTGGGCCGCTTTGAGGGCGAGGGCGCGGAAGTACTCCGGGCTGTTGTCGGTTCTGCGGATACGCCGGCAGGCCAGGGCCGAGTCGAGGACGTCCACGGCGACCACGTCCGCGAGCGCTCCGGTGGCGACCTCCGCCAGTTCCCGGGCGGTCTGCTCCACCTCCAGACTGGTGCCGACGCGCGTCGAGGCGTCGGCGATGAGCGCCAGGCGCCGCCGGGCCCGGTCGGCCTCGGCGGCCGCGCGGTGCCGTTCGGTGACGTCGACGACCGAGGTGGCTGCCCCCAGGACCCGACCGCCGGGGTCCTCCAGCCGGTAGAACGACAGGGACCAGGCGTGCTCGTGCTCCGGATCGGCCGGGGGACGGCCCACGTGGTACTGGTCGAGCAGCGGAGTGCCCGTGGTGAGCACCTGACGCAGCGCGGACTCGATCGTGTCGATGTCGGGCAGGGGCAGGGTCTCCCGCAGCGTACGGCCGATGTGGGCCTCGGCGGGAATGCCGTCGATGCGCTCCAGCGCCGGGTTGACCAGGAGATACCGCAGGTCCGGGTCCATGAGCGCCAGCCCGATGGGGGACTGGTTTATCAGCCGCTCGCACAGGGCCAGATCGGTCTCGACGCGCTGGAGCAGGCTGTGGTCGGCCGCGATGCCCAGCGCGTAGACGTCTCCGAGATCGTCCAGCAGCCGCATGTTGCGGAACTCCGTCAGACGGGTGCTGCCGTCCTTGAGCCGGATGGGGAAGGTGCCCGCCCAGCTCCGGCCGGTCTCCAGTACGTCCGCGAACAGCTTCGCCACGACCTGCAGATGCTCGGGGTGGATGAACAGCCGCGCCGCGTACTTGCCGAGAACCTCTTCGGAGGTGTACCCGAACAAATCCTCCGCCTGTGGGGTCCAGAACACGATGCGCCCGTCGGCGTCGACGACCACCGCCGCCACGCTCAGGACATCCAGCAGGCCGGTCGGCCGGGGCGGCTCGGGGCGGTACTCGTCACCGTCGGACGGGAAGGATTCGGCTGTCATCCCTCGGCCCTCCTCCAGCGGCCGGCAGGACGTACCGACCTGTGTCGGCCACTCCCGGGTACCGGCGACCGGCACTTCCATGCTGCCCCCGGCCCTCCGCGTTGGCGAACAGTGGCTTGGGCCGGGACCGTGCGCATCGGGCGGGCGAGCAGGAACATGGTCGTGTAGAGGGTGAGCCCCATGGATTCTGCGCGAAAAGGTTCCGATGAGCAGCCGACACCGGCGGGGCCGCGCGACCTGCTCGACGCGTCCACCGACGCGGCGGCGGTCGTAGCGGCCGACGGCGTCGTGATCGGCTGGACCCGGGGCGCCGAAGAACTCCTTGGCTACCCGGCACAAGAGGTGGTCGGCGGCTCCGCCGCGCGGCTGCTGGCGATGCCCGGGGACCCGGCACGTGTCGCCGGCGTCGCGGACCGCTGCCGCGCCGGAATGGGGTGGAGCGGCCTCATCCCCGTACGGCACCGTGACGGCCGGTCCCTCGACGTCGACCTGCGGGTCTCCGCGTGCTTCCGCATCGGCGAGGGCGATTGCTTCCTGCTCTCGGCGCGGGAGCAGCGGCCGCAATGGACGGTCGGCCAGTCCGTCCTCGACGGATTCCTGACCCGCTCGCCGGTCGGCATGGCGGTCATGGACACCCAGCTGCGCTACGTCTGGCTCAACGACACGCTGGAACGCTTCGGCGGCGTGCCCCGGGAACAGCGGCTGGGGCGCCGTCTGAGCGAGCTGTTGCCCGGCCTGCAGGCGGAGACCATCGAGGGGCTGATGCGCAAGGTGCTGACGACCGGCGTCCCGGTGACCGACTACGAGTACGTGGGATGGAGCTGGGCCGATCCACACCGCCAGCACGCCTACTCCACGTCCTTCTTCCCCCTGGTGGACGCCGAGAACTCCGTCACCGGAGTCTGCTACATGGTCCTGGACGTCACCGAGCGCTGGAACGCCCGCCAGCTCCTGTCGATGGTCAACGAGGCCGGAACGCGCATCGGCACCACTCTCGACGTGCTGCGGACGGCACAGGAACTGGCCGACTTCGCCGTTCCCCGCTTCGCGGACTTCGTCGTCGTAGACCTTCTGGAGCCCGTCCTCAGCACCGAGGGGCACGGGGCCTGGCTGACCGACGCGGGCCCGGCACCCGCCACGCCGACGATGCAACGCGCCGGACTGAGCTCGGTGCGAGAGGGCTGCCCCGAGGCCGTGGCGCGGGTCGGGGAGAGGGTGGACTTCCTTCCCCCGTCGCACGACGCCCGTCTCTTCATCGACGGCGAGCCGATCCTCATCCCCGTCCTCGACCCGTCCGACGACCTCTGGATGGCCGAGCAGCCCGCGAGAGCGGCGAGCATCCGCGAGTTCGGGCTGCATTCCCTCATCTCCGTGCCGATGCACGCGCGGAACACCGCCCTGGGCCTGACCACGTTCATACGGTCGCTCAATCCCGTCTCGTTCCAGCCCGACGACGTCCTGCTGGCCAGGGAGCTGGTGGCACGGGCCGCGCTCTGCGTCGACAACGCCCGCCGCTACACCCGCGAGCACACGGCGGCGGTCACGCTGCAGCGCAGTCTGCTGCCCCAGGCCCTGACGGGCGGAACCGCGCTGGAGGTGGCCTCCTTCTATCAGCCGGCCGACCCGACGGGCGGAGTGGGTGGCGACTGGTTCGACGTGATCCCGCTGTCCGGCGCCCGCGTGGCCCTTGTCGTCGGCGATGTGGTCGGGCACGGCACCACCGCGGCGGCGACCATGGGCCGGCTGCGCACCGCGGTGCAGACCCTCGCCGACATGGAGATGCCTCCCGACGAACTGCTGGCGCACCTCGACGACCTGGTGCTCCGGCTGAGCGAGGCGAAGACCGACGACGAGGCGGCCGTACAGAGCGCGACCGCGTTCGTCGGGGCAACCTGCCTGTACGCCGTCTACGACCCGGTGCGCAGGCGCTGCACGATGGCCCGGGCCGGCCATCCGCCACCAGTGGTGATCACGCCCGACGGCCAGGTCTCCTTCCCCGAGCTGCCCGCCGGGCCTCCGCTCGGGCTGGGCGGACTGGCCTTCGAGGCCACCGAGATCGAACTCGCCGAGAACAGCCTGCTCGGCCTCTACACGGACGGGCTCGTCGAGGGTGCCGACCGTGACATGGAGCGGGGCATGTTCCGACTCGGCGACGCGCTGGCCCGTTCGGCCTCCGATCTCACCACGCTCTGCGCTTCCGCGGTGCGGCAACTCGTGCCCGTGCCCCAACCCGACGACATCGCCCTTCTCCTGGCACGCACCCACGGTCTGGGCGCCGACCACGTCGCCTCGTGGGACGTGCCCGCGGACCCGGCCGCCGTCGCCGACATCCGAGCGCGGGCGACCCGCCGGGTGGCGGAGTGGGGGCTGGACGACCTGGCCATGACGACCGAGCTCATCGTGAGCGAACTGGTCACCAACGCGATCCGCCACGCCGCGCCGCCCATACGGCTACGACTGCTCCGCGACGCCCGCCTCACCTGCGAGGTCGCCGACGCCAGCAGCACCGCCCCGCGGCTGAGACACGCCCGGAGTATGGACGAAGGCGGCCGCGGTCTCTTCCTGGTGGCCCAGCTCACCCATCGCTGGGGCGCCCGGTACACGGCCGACGGAAAGATCATCTGGGCGGAGCAGGAGATCCCGTGAACAGCACGGTGACCGCCACGTCCCGACCGGGACGTGGCGGTCGTACGCCGCTCAGTCGAACGAATTCTGTTCGCGGCACGAATGACAGCTCCGCCGCGACGCCCCATGCTCCGTCAGTAGACGGACAGGCCGTAGGCGCTCAGTACTTCCTGGATCGGCTGGTAGTACGTGGTGCCGCCGGTCGCGCAGTTCCCGGAGCCGCCGGAGAGGATGCCGATGACCTTGTCGCCGGCGTAGAGCGGGCCTCCGCTGTCGCCGGGCTCGGCACAGATGCTGGTCTGGATCAGCCCGTACACGATGGTGCCGCCACCGTAGTTGACGGTCGCGTTCAGCCCGGTGACGACGCCGCATCGGACACCCGTGGTGGCGCCCCGGGTGCAGACGCGCTGGCCGACGTAGGCGGTCGCTGTCCCGGTCACGTCGACGGTTCCGATGGTGCCGGGGCGCGGTACGGCCGGGTTGGAGTACTGGACGACGCCGAAGTCGTTGCCGGGGAAGCTGGTTCCGGTGGTGGGGCCGACGACGGTGTCCATGGCGGGGCCGGTGTACCAGGTGGTCGTGCCGTCGGTGCAGTGACCGGCCGTGACGAAGTAGTACGTGGACCCGCTCCGTACGTTGACACCCGCCGAGCAGCGTCCGCCGCCGGCGTAGATGGCGTCGCCGCCCGACAGGAGGGTGCGCAGCCGGCCGTCGAGCCGTTCGAGGGTCATGGCACCGACGAAACGCCCGGCGGCTTGGCGAAGTTGGGCGAGGTCGGTGTCCGTGACCATGGAGTCGGCGACGACCCGCAGCTTCCCGGTGCGCTCGTCGATGGTCCAGGCCGTCCCGTCGATTCCGAGGGCCTCGACGGCCGAAGCCGCGCCGGACACCGACGCGGTCGACGCTCCGGCGCCGGCCGTGGGCGCGGCCGTCGCGCTGGTGCCGGACACCGCGAGGACTGCCATGCCGAGCAGGCTCAGCACTGAAGTGAGCAGCCGTGAGCGCCTGATGGTCGTACGCCGTGCTCTCATACCCACATCTCCCCGAAGACGGTCGGTCAGGCTCGGGCATGCCCCACCGGTCGCCAGGTGGGCTGTGCTGTGCCCGTGGTGCTGGTGCGATGGGGCCGCCGCGCTGCGCGTACCGGAGGCGGGGCAGCGCCCATTGTGCCGGGCGCGGCCCGGCGGGGATAGGCCGTCTTCGGGCCATGGCGCCCGCCCCAGTGGAATCGGTCCGTGATCCCCCCTCTCACCGTGCGGGCGCCCGCCGCGACGGTCAGCCACCCGGGGGCGCGACCACCCGCCGGGCCGACATCACACAAATGGGGCATATAGGTTTTAATGCCCGAAGGGACGCCAACTTTCCGGAGCGGTCGATGTCCCGCAATCACTCAACCGACGACGCCGACGAACTGCTGGCCAGGCTCAGGACGCTGACCGCTCAGGCACGGGAGCGAGCCGAGCTCCAGCGTTCCCTGGTGGAGCTGGCCGTCGCCCTGCAGCGCGGGATGCTTCCCGCGGACATGCCGGTCGCGCCCGGGTTCGACCTGGCCGTCCAGTACTCACCTGCCTTCCACGGCCTGAACGTGGGAGGCGACTGGTACGACGCCTTCCGGATGCCCGATGGACGCATCGGCCTGTCCATCGGCGACGTACAGGGCCACAACATCGAGGCCGCCGCCTTCATGGGACAGGTCCGGGTGGGGCTGCGCGCGCTCGCCTCGGTCACCAGCGAGCCGGGTGAGCTTCTCTCCAGGACGAACGACCTGCTCCTGACGCTCGGCGCCGACCTCTTCGCGACCTGCACCTTCATGCGGCTCGACCCGTCCACCGGGGTGCTGGAGAGCGCCAGGGCCGGGCACATCCCGTGTGTGTGGGCCACCGCGGACGGGAAGTCCGGCATCGCCGAGGACGAAGGGGGACCACCTCTGGGCATCGAAGCGGGGCAGGACTACCCGGTGACCCGGTACCGGCTCAGCACGGGAGGAGTGTTCGTCCTGATGACGGACGGCGTGGTGGAGGGGCCCTCACTGAGCCTGGACGACGGACTCGACCAGGTGGTGAGGCTCGCGGGAGTCGCCGCCGTCGCGGGCATGGACGCCGGCTCGCTCGCCGCCGCCGTGATCAAGGGAGCCGAGCGGGTCGGACACGAGGACGACGCGGCCGTACTGGTCGTAGGCCACGACGCGGCAGACGTACGCCGGTAGGGGAGAGCCCCGCTGCCTCCTCGGCTCGCCGAGAGGGCGGTGTCATTGTCTGATGGCTGCTGTGGTGGGTATCCATGATCTACGGCGACCAGCCCTCTACGCCCTCGAGACGCTGGCAGTCACCGCCTGCTACTTCGCCGCGGGGCGGCTGGGCCTCATGCGGCAGCTCGTCGTCCAGGGCGCCGTGGTGACACCCATTTGGCCGCCCACGGGCGTCGCGCTGGCCTGCCTGCTGATCTTCGGGATCCGTGCCCTGCCGGGCATCACCCTGGGGGTCCTCTTCGTGGTCATGTCGATCACCTCCCTCCAGCCCGCGGTGATCGGGACACTGGCCGGCAACACAGCGGCCCCCCTCTGCGCATACCTCCTGCTGCGCAGGGTGGGGTTCCGGACGGACCTCAGCCGCTTGCGGGACGGCGTCGCGCTGGTGTTCCTGGGAGCCCTGGCCAGCATGCTGATCAGCGCGAGCGCCGGCGTCGGTCTGCTCGTTCTCACGGACAAACTCGATGCGCCCGGTTTCTGGCCGGTGTGGCTCGCATGGTGGGTGGGCGACGCGATGGGAGTCCTGCTCGTCACCCCCGTTCTGCTGCTGCTCCACACGGTGCGCCGGCCGCCTAGTCCCGCCCGCTGGAAGGAGGCGACCGGGCTGGCCCTCATCGCCTGCGGTCTCGTACCACTGGCCGCGTACAGCACCATCAGCATGCTCTTCCTCGTCTATCCACTCCTGATCTGGGCCGCCCTGCGCTTCCAGCTGGCGGGCAGCATCCTGTGTGCCCTCCTCGCCTCCACCACGACCACCATCGCGGCGACGGACCAGACGGGCCCCTTCGAGCACCTCACCCATATCGAGGTGATGATCAAACTCCAGGCCTTCAACGGCTCCATGGCCCTCACGGCCCTGCTTCTGTCCGCCGTCATCACCGAGCAGCACCACACCAGACGCTCGGTGGAGCGGGCCTGCCAGGACCTCGTCGAGGTGCTGGAACACCTCACGGCCGGCGACGCTCCGCGCACCCGGCCACCGCCGGACATCGACGGCCCCCGCCCGCAGCGGCGCGAGAGGTGATCCACTCCGAGCCACGCCGAAATTCGTTTCGGGCGGATCGGGGAGCGCTCTACCGTGGCGTGGTGACGACTCAGATGATCATTCTCAACGGTGGTTCGAGCTCGGGAAAGTCCGGGATCGTACGGTGTCTCCAAGCCGAACTGCCCGACCCGTGGCTGGCGTTCGGGTGCGACTCGTTCGTCGACGCGCTGCCCGCGAGGATGCAGGCGTCGGACGAGGGCATCGTGTTCGCCGCGGACGGCGGGGTGAGTGTCGGGGCGGAGTTCATGGCGCTGCAGACGGCCTGGATGGACGGCGTCGCGGCGATGGCCCGAGCGGGCGCCAGGGTCATCATCGATGACGTGTTCCTCGGCGGAGCGGGGTCCCAGCAGGGGTGGCAGAAGACCGTGGACGGACTGGCCGTGCTGTGGGTCGGCGTCAGGTGTGAGAGTGCGGTCGCCGCAGGCCGTGAGATCGCACGCGGCGACCGCGTCCGTGGGATGGCCGCGTTGCAGGCCGACGTGGTTCACGAAGGGGTGTCCTACGACGTGGAGGTGGACACGACGCACACCGAGTCCCTGCTGTGTGCGCGAACCATCGCCGCGCACGTCAGCTGACCACCGCATCGACCCCGGTCATGGGGGCTTCAGACGGTCTGCTGGGAGGTCTCGGCCGCCGCCATCTTCGCCGCCGCCAGCTTGATGGCCTCACGGACGCGGAAGTACGTCCCGCAGCGGCAGACGTTGTCGATCGCGTCGATATCGGCGTCGGTGGGGTTGCTGGTCCTCTTCAACAGGGCGACGGCGGCCATGATCTGGCCGGGCTGGCAGTAACCGCACTGGGGGACGTCCTGCTCCAGCCAGGCCTCCTGGACAGGATGGAGACGCTCGCCGTCGGCGAGGCCCTCGATGGTGGTGACCTGTCGTCCGGCGGCCTCGGAGACGGGGACCACGCACGGGTTGACGGCCTCGCCGTCCAGATGGCTGGTGCAGGCCTTGCAGACGTCGATGCCGCAGCCGTACTTGGGCCCGCGGATGCCGAGAAGGTCACGCAGGACCCACAGCAGAGGCAGGTCGGCGGGGGCGTCGACGGTCACGGAGGTGCCGTTCACGGTGAAGGTGTGCTGGGGCATGCGGGCGCTCCTGCGCGGTGTGGGGCCGGGCCTGTGGTGGGGGGCCTCAGCGCGGGAAGGGTTCGAAGTCGACGGGGAAGTCGACGGGGAAACTGCGAGGACGGGTGCCGGTGGCCCGGGCGTACGCGTTCGCGATGGCGCCGACCGCGGCGGGGACGCCCAGCTCACCCGCCCCGCCCGGTTCGCCGTGCGCGGGCATGACGATGACCTGCACATCGGTCGGCGAATTCCGCTGCCGCGCATAGTGGAACTGCGAGTAACTGCCCTCCAGGGGCAGCCCTTTGTCGATATGCAGTCCTGCGGTCAGCGTCGTCGAGATCGCGTCCGTCAGCCCGCCGACCATCTGTGCCTCGATGCCGCGCGGGTTGATCGGCCGCCCGACGTCCACCGCGATCACCGCTCTGGGAGCGGCAGCCGCGGCTGTGGCGGGAGCGAGGCCGGTGGCCACGGTCAGGGTGGGGGCGGCGACCAGGTAAGTCAGGAGCGTACGCCGACCCAGAGCGGCCTTCGGAGGCGGCTTGTCGGCACCGCCCGTGGTCTCCGCCATCGCGTGATCTCCCATGTCCGCGCGTGGCAGACAGTTTGTTGTGAGCACGCAGATCCGGGCAACGCCGGAACCGTGAAGGAACGGTCGCGGTCGTGCGACCGGTCACCCGCAGGCGGCCTGATGCTCGGCGGGGCTCTCAGCGGTGACAGCGAGTCCGACCCGATGAGATATCGAGATATCGTGGTGTGTCGGAGTGAAAGGCGAAAGAGGTGACGCATGGCCACGGCGGTGGGATCGGGGTCAAGTGATCTGATCGAGGTGTTCAAGGCCCTTGGCAACCCTGCCCGTTTGCAGATCATGCAGTGGCTGAAGGACCCCGACAAGCACTTCAGCGAGTACGAGCCGATCGCGGACCGCCAGTCGGTGGGCGTGTGCGTCACGCACATCCAGGCGAAGTCGGGACTCGCGCAGTCGACCGTCTCCAGCTATATGAGCACGCTCGAACGGGCGGGGCTCGTGCATCCCACCCGGGTGGGCAAGTGGACCCACTACCGGCGCGATGAAGAGCGGCTGGCGCAGGTCGCGCGAGCGATCGGCACCACCCTCTGATTGACGCATCGCGATACGTCGATATGATCTCATCATGTCGACCTTCGATGCTGCCCCGACAGCCCTGATCGTTCACGCCCACCCCGAGCCCCACTCGTTCAGCACCGCCCAGATGGCGACCGCGGCCCACGCCCTGCGCGATGCCGGATACCGAGTCGACGTCCTCGATCTCTATGCCGAGGCATGGGCCCCGGCCCTCGCACGCGAGGAGTTCGGGCCGGTGGACGGCCACTTCAAGCCGCAGGCCGAGCAACAGCGCGCGGTCAAGGAGGGGACGCTCGACGCGGCCGTCAAGGCCCATCTCGATCGGCTGCTCGCCGCCGACCTGCTCGTGCTGTCGTTCCCGCTGTGGTGGTTCTCGCTGCCGGCCATCCTCAAGGGGTGGGTGGACCGGGTCTTCGTGATGGGCGCGGTCTTCGGTGGCGACCACGGACTCTTCGGTGACGCGGCGCTCGCCGGGAAACGAGCGATGCTGCTGTTCACGACGGGCAGTTCGAGTGAGTCGTTCCGCCCCGGTGGCGCCTTCGGCGCGATGGACGACTTCCTGTTCCATATCCACCGCGGCATGCTGGAGTTCGTCGGCTACGAGGTCCTCGACCCCGTCATCACCTACGGACCGGCCCGCATGACCGACCAGGAGAGGTCAGCGGCGCTGGAGCGCGTCGGGAAAGCTGTCACGCTCATGGCGGCGGATTCAAAGCTGACCGTTCGTTGATGCGGTTCTGGCCGGGAACAGTTGCGAAGCGGGAACGCGAGTCAAGGAATGCGGCGATCTTGGCCGGGCTGAAGAGCCACAGCACCTTGTAGATGCCTTCGGGCGAGGCGGCGACGGTCATGAACGCGATCGGTTGGCCGTCTCGTCGGACCATCACGCCCGTACAGCCGTTGGCGTCCACCAACTCGGGCTCCGCTTCCCGCCACAACTGCCGATGCGTCGACAGCTTGGCCACACGTGCGCGGCCCAGCACAGGCAGGCGAGCGCAGCCCCGCATGCCGTTGCCGTCGGACAGACTGACGGCATCGGGGGTGAGCAGGGCCTCAAGTGAAGCCACATCTCCCGTTTGAGCTGCTGAGACGAACGCGTTGAGAAGTCGCCGGTGCTCCGCGGTGTCCACGCGCTCCCGCTGCTCGGCCGACAGATGCTTGCGAGCGCGGCTCACGATCTGCCGCACGTTGACGAGGCTGAGTTGAAGGATCTCGGCGATCTCGGGATAGGGGTAGTCGAATGCCTCGCGCAGTACGTACGCGGCGCGCTCAGCGGGGCTCAGCTTCTCCATGACCAACAGCAGCGCCAGTTCAAGAGCCTCCGCGCGCTGCGCGCCGGCCTCCAGGTCGGAGCTCGTGTCGATGGGCTCCGGCAACCACGGTCCGATGTAGGTTTCCCGACGCACTCGCGCGGATTGCCCGACATTGATGGCCAAGCGGGTCGTCGTACTGGAGAGGAAGGCCACCGGGCTGACCACCACGGAGCGGTCGGTCTTCTGCCAGCGCAGCCATACCTCTTGGACCACGTCTTCAGCCTCGACCGCGCTGCCGAGTACGCGGTAGGCGATGCCGAACAGGCGCGTTCGGTGCTGCACAAAGACAGCCAGAGCCTCTTCGATGCCACTCGACGTGGGAGGCGGGTCGAGATCCATGATCCTCCGGTTCAGGCCTCAGGCAGGGACACAGGTCGGCGATGTCGAGGCTGATGACGGCGGCGACTTGGTGATCGTCGCGGGCGACGAGGCCGGCGCGGCCGTTGACGGACTGGGCGTTCACGGTGGTGCGTGGGCGGCGGGTCAGGAGGGTGAGCAGACTGTGGGCGACCTGCCGGCTGCCATGGACCGGCCCGTGCCGTCGCGGTGTCGTGGGGCGTGAACGCTGCCGGCGAAGGCACTGACGTGCCTGCTCGGCGAGTTCGGCGCACTCCGGCTCGGTGCGTCCGACGATGTCGGCGACCGTACCCGGAGCCATCCCGAAGACGTCATTGAGTACGAACACCGCCCGCTCGGCCGGCGACAAGGAATCCAGCACATGCAGCAGAACCCGGCTGACCTCGGCCTCCGACTCCACCTGCGTCCCCGGACCAGGCAGATCCCGCCCGTGGTCCTGGCAGGCCACGACCGGGGCACCGTGATCTCCTGTCGCGCACCGTCGGACAGCCGGTACGACCTGCGGTAGGTCTCATCGACCACACTCTCCGCCTCACCCGGACTGCCCAGCAACCAGTAGACGACATCCAGCGGAAACCGACGCTCGTCGAGCAACACCGCGATCGACACCGCATCCGTGTGGTCCATACGGCGTGCTCCCTCCGTCGGCTGAGCCCTCTCGTCTCCATCCGCGAGACCGGACACACGCGGATCTTGTGAGACCTTTCCCGCGGCCGACCGCGTAGCCGCTCGGTGCCGGCAGCCGACGAACGTGACCGTCTCGTCGAGTGGCGCCCGGCCCGTACGCGTGTAGTCCACCGTGACGTCCTTGTGATACTTCGCCCACGCCATCTGCGTGCAGCTGTGCAGCGCTTCGGCACGGAGCGCAGCATGACGGTCTGCAGAAACATGCCGACGTCGGACCACTGGGCGGGCCCATGTCGCGGTCGATGTAGCAGAACAGGGCGGCGGGTGCGCCGAAGCGGTTCCAGTTCTCGGCGGCGGCCCTCTGGCGCGCCTCCAGGTCTTCGCGCGGAATTCCGAGTGCACCGTAGCGCTGCTCACCGAAGGCGGAACGGCGGTCGGAGTACGGGGACTTCAGCGCGGGCGGGTACTGCTGGTACTCCGGCTCGTCCCAGGAGTCGCCCGCATCCACGCGCTCCAATACCTCCCTCGGTGCGGGCCGGTCGGTGAATCCACGTACCGCGCGGCGACTCGTGACCGCCTCATAGACGTCCAAGATCGCCTACCTCCCCATGTACTCAACGTTCCCCCCTCCGTTGTATTCGCGATGGTATCATTCAATACGGTCGCGCGTATAACCAACGTTGAACATCAATCCACCGCCCTCGGCGCCCCGCCCCGGGCGCAGCCCTTTGGAGAACGTCCATGGCCACGCTGCTGCACATCGACTCGTCCGTGTTCCCTCGCGAGGCGTCCTCGTCCCGTTCGGTCACGGCCGCCTTCCGCACGGCCTGGGAGGAGCAGCACCCGGAGGGCACGGTGATCTACCGCGACCTCGCTGCCGACCCCGTACCGCACATCACCGCCGACGCCTGGTCCGCCGGTTACGCCGCCCCGTCCGAGCGCACCCCGGAGCAGGCCGCCGCGTTCGCTGCGCGCGTGGAGCTCATCGAGGAACTGGAGCAGGCGGACGCCGTCCTGATCGGCGCCCCCATGTACAACTTTTCGATCCCGTCGACCCTCAAGGCGTGGCTGGACAGTGTGCTGCTGCTCGGCCGTACCGCGGGTGAGGCCCCCTCCGCCCAGGGCACTCCGGTCATCGTGGTCGCGAGCCGCGGCGGCTCCTACGCACCGGGCACCCCGCGCGAGGGCTTCGAGTTCGTCCAGAACTACCTGGAGGCCGTACTCAAGGGCACCCTCCGCATGGACCTCCACTTCATCGTCCCGGAACTCACCATGGCGCCCCGCAACCCGGCCATGTCCGAGCTGGTCCCCCTCTACGAGGCCTCCCGCGAGCGTGCCTTCGAGGACGCGGCAAACAAGGCCAAGGAGTTCGCGGAGCGCTTCGCCGCATGATCCCTGGACTGGTCACACCGTGTGACTCCGTGACTCAGGAGTCACACGGCGTTCTCGCTGCCGACGGCCTGGACTACGCCGCAGGCGACCGGTGCGCGGTCGCTCCTACGCTTCATCGCCCTCGGGGTGGGCGAACCGGGTCAGCAATTCCGTCAGTCGCTCCGGTTCGCCGGGCCCAAGTCCGGCAACCAGACGCTCGGCCAGCGGCGCCGCCGCCACATGAGCCGCGTCGAAAAGTTCGATGCCCTGCGGTGTGATGTCCACTGCGCGAACCCGGCGGTCCCCAGGAACGGCCTTGCGTACGGCCAGCCCCTTGCGCTCCAGGTCGTCCACGACCCGCATGATTCCCGCCTTGTCCGACCCCGTCGCCGTTACCAAGTCCCGCTGCACCGTGGGCCCGCGGTCGACCAGTACGAGCAGTACGGCGAAATGCCGCAGCTCGATTCCGAGGGGCCGGAGCGCCTCCGTCATCACCGTCGCCGCATGCCAGTGCGCCCGGCGCAGCAGCAGACCGAGAGCGAAAGGCGATTCGTCCCCGGGCCGGTCGGTCGCGCGTGGGGCGGTGGGTTTGGGAGGAACGTCGGCGTTCATGGGGCCACAGTACCGTCGCCATTCATTCGTTACGGTTGCGATTGAAACCAATTCGGCTATGGCAGATCCCGACGGAGTTGGAGTGCTGGGTCGGCGCCTGGTCTGCGAGACGCGTCGTGCGGATCTCCTTGCGGGAGGAGATGCCGAGCTTCGAGAACACCTTGCGGAGGTGCCATTCGACCGTGTGAGGGCTGATGAACAACTGGGCGCCGATCTCGGGGTTCGTGAGGTCGTCGCCGGCGAGACGAGCGATGTGGAGCTAGCCGGTGCGGGCCTCCGGTGCCACGACCCTGTCACACCGTCCGGCCCGGCCTTGTCTATCTGGTGTCGGACAACCAACAGAGGGAATCATGCGTGAGATTCTGATCGTCGGCGGCGGATACGCGGGCTTCTACACGGCATGGGGCCTTGAAAAGAAGCTGCGCACGGGCGAGGCAAGGGTCACGGTTGTCGACCCACGTCCGTACATGACCTACCAACCCTTCCTGCCGGAGGTAACGGCTGGATCGATCGAGGCACGTCACGCTGCCGTGTCGTTGCGACGGCACCTGCACAGCACCCGGCTGATCGCGGGGAACGTGACCGAGATCCGTAACGCGGACCGGACGGTCACCGTCCGGCCCGTCAGCGGAGCCGACTACGAACTCCGTTACGACATCCTGGTGGTCACTGCCGGCGCCGTGACCCGTACCTTCCCCATACCCGGGCTCGTGCAGCAGGCAATTGGCCTGAAGCACGTGGAGGAGGCGGTAGCCATCCGCGACCGGCTGATGACCGCGTTCGATCAGGCAGCGTCACTACCGCCTGGTCCCGAGCGCCAGAAGCTACTCACCGTCACCTTCGTGGGCGGTGGCTTCTCCGGCGTCGAGGGCTTCGGTGAACTGCTGTCGCTGGCGACTGCGATGCTCAAGTTCTATCCGGAACTGAGCATCGACGACTTGTCCTTCCACCTGATTGAGGTCCGAGGCCGAATCCTGCCCGAGGTGGGAGACGAGCCCGGTGCCTGGGTTGTGCGCTCACTGGAACGCCGAGGTGCTCATGTCCACCTGAACACGCAGCTCGTCTCCGTCGAAGACGGGCACGTCGTGCTCTCCAGTGGAGAGGAGTTCGATTCGTCGCTGATCGTCTGGACCGCAGGCAACGCCTCGAACCCCGTGGTGCACAATCACACGGATCTGCCCGTCGACGAGCGTGGTCTGGTCGTGGTCCGCCCCGATCTTCGCGTGGGCACCGACAGCGAGCCTGTGCCGGATGTGTGGGCGGCCGGCGACGATGCGGCTGTTCCCGATCTGGCCTCGTCCGTGCCGGGGGCGCACACGGTGCCGAACGCTCAGCACGCCGTGCGGCAAGGCAAGCACCTTGCAAAGAACATCGCAGCCAGCCTGCACGACGGGAGCATCCGAAGCTACCGTCACAGCAGCCTGGGAGTGGTGGCGACGCTGGGACTGGGGCGGGGCATCTTCCAGTACAAGAGGCTTGTCATCAAGGGGCTTCCCGCCTGGCTGATGCACCGGGGCTATCACGTGCTGGCCGTGCCCACCTGGGAACGGAAAGTCCGCGTCCTTGCCGTCTGGCTCACCGCGGCCCTGTTCGGGAGGGATCTCGTCTCCCTGGCCTCTGTGCAGCACCCCCGGGACGCGTTTGTCACAAGCGGTGATCCGCAGCGCGCCGGCGAGAGTCGGGCGAGCGACCACACGGCGGCATGAGCATGACGGAAGGCGCCAGCCGCTGACGGGCAGCGATGGGGCATGGACCGGCGCTCGGAGCCGCCAACCGGACGACCGGGTTCTATCGGCGCCATCGGCTCCCAGCCCGGCAGGGAGCTGACCGGGTCTTCTGGTCGGCGGGAATGCCGTGGCTACGGGAGCGGAAACGTACAGGTCCACGGAGACTCGGGTGAGCGAGGACGTGCCGTCGATCAAACGGTGGAACACGCTCGACCGGCTCCACCGCAAGATCGAGACTCATGCTGAGCGACGGCTTCATCAGCACCTGGGCCTGCAGTGTCGGCGACGGCTGAATCGTCCTGGACACCTGCGACGGCGTCGAGGTCGTCCGCCATGCCCGCAGCTGGGCCCGCCACCAGACCATCACCGACCCCGATCACGCGGCAGCTGCCGCCCGCAAGGCGACCGCCGGCACGAAACCAGCGCCGGTGGACGTCACGGAGGTCGAGGAACGGTCGCTGGACACCTACGACCGGATCTTCGGCGTCATCGACGTCGGACTGAGCACAGGCGAAGGGGCAGCGTGATGAGCACGAAGAACGGCACCACCCAGGCCAGGGCGATGGCTCCGAGGAACGCTGACCGCGATGGTTCTGATCATCCTGGCCATGGGACTGTGCGTTGCGGTGGTTCTGGGCACGTTTCAAGAGCCTTCGATCCTGTGGTCGGCGCGACCCGAGAGCAACCTCGTGCCCACGTCGGACAAGTCGGCTGCCAGTGCTTGGGCGACGTTGTCCGTGCTCCCGACGGATGTTCGCCTGGTTCGGCCCAAGCGCACGATGGCCAAATAGGGGACTGAAGAGACGTGCGTTCGGGCGAGGTGTTCATCCTTCTAGATGCTGCGCCGACAACAGCGATCACTTATAATGTTGTGGATCTCGTCATACCACTGTTGGGGAATTCGGGCGACACCTCACCCGCGCGTGACTCCGTCTGCCAGCTACGCCCGAGATGCGCGGTAATTCGTCCGGCATATAGGTGAATGCGTAGGCGCCCAGCCTCTGTCGCCGCCACTGAACACTGTCTTCGTCACAGTGTTCCCGTAGTCGCGGGACGGCAAAGCTTTGGTATGCTGATCACAGCGTTCCGGACGCCGTGCGACACCAACCTCGTGAATGGTGCTCGGAATGCGATGCCTGCGACAAGAGCCGCAGGCGGAGTGCTTGGGCGCCACGCGATCCCCCGACGAGTGGCGCCCGGGACATTGCCCCGCCGGGCGGCGGCTCACACAGGCCGGTTGGCGGACGGCGACCGCATATGCCCCTCGCCGGCCGGGGTACGTCTAGGAACGCTTGGCGCGGTAGAGGCCTCGGCCGATGCGCTGGACACGGGACGTACCGACGAGACGATCGAGTGTGCTGCGGACTGCGTTGATGCTTCCGCTGTCGGTGTCACGACCGAGAGCCGCGGCAACGTCACGGGCCCGCACGTCGACGTCGCCGACTTCGGCAAAGTACGCCATGATCTGCTCGGTGAGCTTGCCGTATTTCTTCGGTCCGTCCGTTTCGGTGCCGGCGGCAGCGGCGCGCTCTGCACCCTTGCCGCTCGCCGACTTCCGAGTCCGGGCGGACTTCGTTGTGCCGCTCGCAGGCTCGGAAGAGGCAATGTCTGTTCGCGGCTCGACGGGCGTCGCAGCCTGGGCCTGGTCCGGGGCCGCGGCAGTGCCCGGCGAGGCCGCATCGGCTGGGTTGAGCATCAGCGTCTCAAGGGCACTGAGGGCCCGCTGTACCGAGCCGAGATGTGCCACGACCGCAGCCAGTTCCCTTTCCAGCGCCTGCTTCTGGACCTGCAGGCGAGCCAGGTCGGCTTGAAGGCTCTCGGCGGTGATCTCAATGTTGCGCGCCGTGTGGGTTACAGAGACCATGTGTTCCTCTCATCCGGTGCCGCCCGATCTGGACGCGGGAACCGGTGTTCCTTGACATCATATGCAGTGTCCCATCCGGAATGTTGGTGTACCAGATGGGCCACACTGGTTCCCAAGACACGATGCGGGTGCCTCCCTCGGCGCCGGCGACCGTTTCCTTCGTGGTGTTACCGGCATCGTCGTGGGTGTAGCTGACCGAGGCTCCGTCCGCAGTGGTCAGCTTGCCCGGCACATCCGCGCCCGCGATGGTCCGGTACGCGGTCAGCGTCGAGGTGGCGCCGGTCGGCAGTTTCGCGCTGGTCGGGTTGGATCGGGCATCCCAGCCATACGCGGTGACGTTGCCCGGGGGCTGCCGACCCCTGTGGCGTCCACGGCGGTGGTCACGTTGTTGTACGTGCGGTTGAGCTGGAGCTGCTGGCCGACGCCGGCGACCTGGAAGTCGGTCGCGGTGAGCATCAGGTTGCCGGACGAGTAGTTGATGCGGGCCACCAGAGAATCGGTCAGCCGGCCGAGGAGATCTCGTACTACATCGCCTACTGCCCCGCCGAGACCACCCTCGACGAGTTGATCCGCATCGCCGGCAGCCGAGGGGCCATCGAGGAGTGCTTCCACAGTGCGAAGCAGGAGTGCGGCCTGGACGACTACCAAGTGCGCCGCTATCCCGGCCGGCACCGCCACATGACCCTGGCCATGGCCGCCCACGCATGCCTGAGCGTCCTGCGCGCCCGGGAACTCGATGCCGGGAAAGCAGAAACGGATCCTCCCAGCTCATCCACCTCAGCCTCACCGAGATCAGACGCCTGATCACCCCTCTCACCGACCGTCACCCCACCCCGGCCACCACATCCTGCACTGGTCAACCCGGCGCCGAAGACGACAACATCAAACACGCATCAGCCACTACAAGCGACGCGGACACAGCCCCTGAAAGCTGCCCAGCACTCAGAACAAACACCGTTGCAATATTGGGCCACGACCGCACACATGGTTGCACCGTTCGTCAGGTCAACACAGCAAAGTGTGAGACAGTCATCCATGCCGGTCAACAACGAGCGCGGCTCGGTTTGGCCCGGTCACGAATGTGCCGGGCAAACCGGACATGCTGAGCCGCGCGGACGGACGACCCGCCCGCGCGAGTGGCATAACACATGGTCAGACGCCCTCTTGTCCGGTGCTTCCTGTCTTTTCCTCTGCTGCGGGCGGCACCCACGGCTGGTCAGCGGTCTCACGCAGCCCGGTGCGGGTGCCTGCCCGCAGAGGGATGTCGCAACGTCTGCGCCTGTCCGGTCTAGCTGACGCGTCGACAGAAAATGAGGTCACCGTGCGGGAGTTCCTGTGTTGTCGGGCGCCTCTGCCCGGCAGAGCGCTTCGAGAGGCGGCACCACGCCGGGCAGCTGGACGTCAGGCTTCGGCCGGTGAGCCAAGGCTTGCCCCGAGCCTGTCCTCTTCGCGTACTGCCACCTGTCGGCCTGTGTGGCTGCGTCACATCGTCCAGCCGTGTGCCGCAAGGCAGTTGTGCGGGCCGGCTCCGGAACCTGGCCACGGCCACTCACCGCCGCAGAGCATGTCCCCGAAGGACTTGACCCGTACCCGCTTCACGGCCCGGCCGAGTGGTGCGCTACGACCACCAGGTCGCCGTCATCAGCCTCGACATCGCCGGCCCTCACGTCGTACAGGTCTGGATCACCCTCAACCCCGACAAACTCCGCACCTGGAACCAACCCGGCCTCACACATCCCTGATCCATCCCGCCCGAGCCGCAGCGTCCGCGGACGCTGCGGCTCGGGCCGTGACATTGCGGTGGTCTTCCTGCCGGCGGCCGAACGGTCGCATGCGAGTCGGCAGAAGGTCGAAGCGGTGGGACCCGGCGGGCCTGCGGCCGGCAGGCGCCCACCGGTGGGTGGGGCTCGAAGACGGCGTGCGACACGGTTCCCGGCGCAGCACCCAAGGTGAGGCTTTTGCTGGATCTTCCTTACGAGGGTCATGCTCATCTGCGTCGCGGTTGCGGTGCGTTCCTCAGGCGCCGGGTGCCGTGGTGTGGCGAGAGCCTGAGTCGATGAACGCGGCGATCTTGCTCGGGTTGAAGACCCACATCAACTTGTGGATACCTTCCTTCGAGGCGGTCATCGTCATGAAGGCGATGGGTTGGCCATCTTGGTAGAGCATCACGCTCGCACAGCCGTTGGCGTCGACCAACCTGGGCTCCGCATCCCGCCAGAGCTTCTGATAGGTCGCCATCTTGGCCACACGTGCACGGCCAGTCACGGGTATACGAGAGCAGCCCCGCATACCGTTGCCGTCGGACAGACTGACGGTATCGGGGGTGAGAAGAGCCTCCAGCGAGGCGACATCTCCCCTCTGCGCTGCCGAGACGAAGGCATCGAGGAGCCGTCGGTGCTCCACCGTGTCCACGGTCTCCCGCTGGTCGGCCGCGAGATGTTTGCGAGCCCGGCTCACGACCTTGCGTACGTTGACGATGCTGAGCTGAAGAATTTCCGCAATTTCGGGGTAGCCGTAGTCGAACGCCTCCCTCAACACATATGCGGCCCGCTCCATGGGATTCAGCTTCTCCAGTACGAGAAGCAAAGCAAATTCCAGGGCTTCCGCCCGCTGGGCACCCACCTCGGGATCGTTGCTCGTGTCAACGGGCTCGGGCAACCAAGGGCCGATGTAGGTCTCGCGGCGCACACGCGCGGACTGCGCCACGTTGATGGCCAGCCGGGTAGTGGTGCTGGACAGAAATGCCACGGGGCTGATCACTACCGAGCGGTCGGTCTTCTGCCAGCGCAACCAGACTTCCTGAACCACGTCTTCCGCCTCGACCGCGCTTCCCAGCATGCGGTATGCGATGCCGAAGAGGCGTGGACGGAGCTCCACGAAAACAGCAACGGCCTCGTCCAAGGTGCTCTCCGTGGGGGGCGTTTCGGGATGCATGATCCTGCTGTCTCCGTTCGTCCGAGTGCTGCTGCTGTTGACGAAGTGCGATCATGTGGCGGCAGCGCGAAGGCCGGCTCTGCCGCTCGGCTCTTGAGCAAGAGCGTTCCGGCCGGGCTTGTGCTCCACGGTGTGATGCCGGGCTGCCGCAAGGGCTGAGGTCACTGAACGTCACGGCTGCTCCAATCGCGTCCGCTTCATTGACCGGATGGGTCCCCGCTCTGTGACAGGTTTGCCGTGCCAATTGCCGGCAGCGTTCGGAACGCAGTCCTCGCCGGGTGTCATCCCATGCTCTTCGCCCTTTTCATGGGGGTAACGACAGGGAAGGTCTCCGGGCTCATCGCAGAAAGAGGATGTAGTCGGGGTCTGTCGGTTTTCGAGGGCGTCCTTCTTGATCGTGGCGAAGAGCCGGCCGGCATGGCGCGCACTGCCTGCTGCTCCCCGGACCCGCTGTAACCGGCCACGGGGGCACACCACTTGACCCGATCCCACAGGGTGTCACCGACCGCGGTACACGCGTCGTCGTGGGCCTCATGTCCATGAGATACGGACCGCCGATGGGTGTCATTCCCCGGGCACTCTGCCCGAGTTGTTGGGTGTCGTCGGCGGGTCGAGAGGATCGCCGGGTTGGTTCCAGGTGCGGAGTTTGTCGGGGTTGAGGATGATCCAGACCTGTACGACGTGGGGGCCGGCGATGTCGAGGCTGATGACGGCGGCGACCTGGTGGTCGTAGCGCACCACCAGGCCCGTCCGTCCGTTGACGGAGTGGGTGTGCAGGGCGGTGCGCGGCTGCCGGGTCAGCAGGGTCAGCAGGCTGTGGGCGACCTGGGTGTTGCCGTGCACCGGTTTGACCAGGGCCCTGACCTTGCCGCCGCCGTCGAAGAAGGCCGTGACGTCGGGTGCGAGCAGGGACGCCAGGAGTGTCTCGTCCTCCATCGCGCAGGCCTGGCATACCGCGTGGGCCACCCCGTCGTGCTGCTGGGGCGGCGTGGGCCGCGCACGCCGGTCCCTGAGACTGCGGCGGGCACGGTCGGCCAGCTCGGCGCATTCCGGCTCGGTCTGCCGGACGATGTCGGCGACCGCACCCGGCGCCATCCCGAAGACGTCGTTGAGGACGAACGCCGCCCGCTCGGCCGGAGACAGCGAATCCAGTGCCTCCAGCAGTACCGAGCTGATCTCCTCCTGCAGCAGACCGTCCCGCTCCGACCCGGCCTGACCGTTCAGCCCCTGGCCCGCACGGTCCTTGTCCCGCTCGGGCAGCGCGAGGCGGGCCAGGCAGATACTGCCGGCGACTTTCGCCAGCCAGGAACGCGGCGCCGTGATCTCCTTCCGCGCCGGATCGGACAGCTCGTACCACCGCCGGTAGGTCTCGTCAATGACGCTCTCTGCCGCACTGCTGCTGCCCAGCATCCAGTAGGCGACATCCAGCAGATGCCGCCGCTCATCGAGTAGCTCCGCGATCGGCACCGCGTCATCGGCATGGTCCATATGGCGTCCTCCCTCTCACACAGCACCCACAACACGACCCGGCGCCTCGTCATCAGGACGCTTGTCTCCACGTCCTGGTGCTCGAGGATGGCGATGCAACCGGCCGCGGTGAAGTCTTCGCGTACGGCGTTCTCTCTCCGTCCGCTCGACTATGGAGACCGGACAGGCGTAGATCTTGTGACACCAGCCGACCGGGACCGGCAGCAACCACCGGCTCTGTGTCACACATACGCCGGCCACTCGGTCTCACTTGCGAGGACCGTGATGCGTCCCATACGGCACGAGACTGATTGCCGGTGAAATGAATGGCCTGTACCGGAAAGGGAATCCGAACAGTCTTTTCTTCATGGGCCGGCTGGCCATAAGGAGGACAGCAGCTCATGAACCCTGTCCTTGGAGTACAGCCGTGAACAATTGCGTCCGCATCGGCCTCTTCGTTGTGCCGGTCGTCGTCTACGTCGTGGCCAGCCAGGAACGACTGCACATCCTCACCGCGCACGAGCAGTCCACGCCTCTCACCGCCGTCCCGGCGGGAAGCGAGCAGAGCCTGGAGGGCGGGCCCACCAGAGCACAGCGGCTGAGAGCCAGGCTCAGCCGCGGCTTCCACGGGGAAGGAACCCAGATCCCCAAACCCACCGAGCAGGAGTACAAGGAGATCAGCAGCCTGCACTGACGGTGGCACATCGGCGGGTGAACAAAAAACTCTTCATCAGCTTATGTCGCATATTCGGCTGATGGCCTGTCACAAGGGTGAAAGCACAACACAGCCCCTGCCAGCATAGGAGAGCAATCGTGAATAGCCCCGTTCTTGAGCCTGCCGGGCAGAAGATCGCGGAGGCGACGGCCAACCCGCCTTTCTTGTACGAGCTTGGTCCCGAGGGTGCTCGGAAGGTTCTCGACGAGCTGCAGGCGGCGCCCATCGAGAAGCCCGACGTGCAGGACAAGTGGATCACGGTGCCCGCCGAGGTCGGCGATGTCCGGGTCCGCATCGTCAAGCCCGTCGATGCTCAGGGCCCCCTGCCGGTCGTCCTCTATGTGCACGGCGGAGGCTGGGTCCTCGGCAACGCCGGTACTCATGATCGCCTGGTGCGAGAGCTGGCCGTCGGCGCGGACGCTGCCGTGGTGTTCGTCGAGTACGACCATTCCCCTGAGGCCAAGTACCCGGTTGCCATCGAGCAGGCGTACGCGACGGCGCGGTGGCTCACGGCGAACGGTGCCCAGGAAGGCCTGGACGCCTCTCGCATGGCTGTGGCCGGTGACTCCGTCGGCGGCAACATGACCGCGGCGCTGACCATCATGGCCAAGCAGCGTGGCGATGTGTCCTTCGTGCACCAGTCGCTGTACTACCCGGTCACGGATGCCGCCCAGGACACCGACAGCTACCGGGAGTTCGCGGACGGCCCCCACCTGACCGCGAAGGGCATGGCCTGGTTCTGGGACTGCTACACCACCGACCCCGCACAGCGGGCCGAGATCACCGCTTCGCCGCTGCGGGCCGGCCTCGGGGACCTGGAAGGGCTGCCGCCCGCGCTCGTCATCGTCGACGAGAACGACGTGCTCCGGGACGAGGGTGAGGCGTACGCCCGCAAGCTGACACAGGCCGGCGTTCCCACCACCAGCATTCGCTACAACGGCGTCCTGCACGACTTCCTGATGCTGAACGCCGTCCGCTCCACGCAGGCCGCCACTGCCGCGATGCAGCAGGCCATTCACACTCTGCGCACCGCACTCGGCACCAACTGACACACAGCCGGCGGCAGCCGGACTGACCTCACCGGGCAGCGTTGCGCATCTCAGCCTGCGGCCACGCTGTGTCCCGCTCTGCGCCCACGGCCCGTCTTCACCTGACTCGGTATGCGTTCCATCCGGACACGGCTGGACCCGAACCTTCTTCGAAAGGCCTCGTCATGAACCATCGTTCTCTCTACCGACGTGCCCGCACCCCGCTTTCCCTCATGGCCACGGCAACCGTCGCCGCCGCTCTCCTCGCCACCTCGATCGCCCCGGCGAGCGCCGGCAAGGGTTCCTCCTCGCACAGCCGCAAGCCGACCGTGATCCTCGTCCATGGTGCATTCGCCGACTCCACCAGCTGGAACGGTGTCGTGAAGAAACTGAAGCAGAAGGGCTACCCGGTGGTGGCCGCAGCCAATCCGCTGCGCGGGCTGACCAGCGACGCCGCCTACCTCAAGGACCTCCTGGCCGGCATCGACGGGCACGTCGTACTGGCCGGCCACTCCTACGGTGGATCGGTCATCAGCAATGCCGCCCATGGTGCCGAGAACGTCAGGGCACTGGTCTACATCGCCGCTTTCCTCCCCGAGAAGGGGGAGAGCGCTGTTGAGCTGTCGGGCAAGTTCCCCGGCAGCACGCTGGGCGAAGCCCTGCGCCCCGTCCCGATCACCCTGCCCGACGGCTCCCAGGGCGCGGATCTCTACATCGACCAGGCCAAGTTCCACGACCAGTTCGCCGCGGACGTCTCCGAGAACACCACCGACATCATGGCGGTCACCCAGCGGCCCGTGACCAGCGTCGCTCTGGAGGAAGGCGCCTCGGAGCCCGCCTGGAAGACCATCCCGTCCTGGGTCCTGGTGGCCACCGAGGACCTCAACATCCCCCCGAAGGCTCAGACGTTCATGGCCGAGCGCGCCAAGGCCCACACGGTGGAAGTCCGTGCATCGCACGCCGTGAGCGTGTCCCGCCCCGATGACGTCACCCGGATCATTCAGGAGGCCGCGCGGTCGGTCCACTGATCCGTCGGCTCTCTGAGGGCGGGGTGGCTGTGTGGCCACCCCGCCCTCGCGCTTGGCCGCCTGCAGGCATGCGCCGGAGAGTAGGCAGGCTGACCCTGCGCAGGGCCTTGAAGGTCACTTTCAGCAGGGCGTTGGCACGTTCGGCGAAACCGTGGACGCCGCAATCACCGTGTTGAACGTCCTTTCCTGCCCTGCGAGTTCGCCGCCCTTGGACTTCTTGACCGGGTGGCGGAGGTCGTCACCGGCGTTCTCGTAGCCCAGGCCGGCCAGAGATGATCACCGCCTCATGGACGACCGGCGGCGAAGCTTACGGGCAGGATCCGCAGCTGCGTGCGGCGCTGCACAGGCGCCGGAACGGCTGAGCGCGTATCCAGGAGTTCTAACGGGAGATGGCGCCGCTGGCAGCGCGAGGCGTTGACACGGTCTTCGCCGGGGGTTGGATCGAGGCTGTCAACAACGTCTGTCCCGCCCGGCGAGGTTGTGGTCAGTATGCGCCCGCCCACCATTTTCGCCCACGCGTCGGCCTCCGAGTGTCGGCGACTACGCGGCCTGCTGCGCGGCCGGGGCGAGGGTTGTGCGCGCGGTGATGGTGCTGCTGTCCCTGCACGGTCTGCCGCCCGCGCAGATCGCCATGCTGCTGGAGCGTGTCCCGGTCACCGTGCGGCACTGGATCGGCCGCTTCCACACCTGCGGAGTGGCCGGCCTTGCCGATCACCCCCGCTGTGGGCGGCCGAGGATGGGCGGCAACCGACTGCGCGCGCGGAGCACCGCGCTGCTCAAACAGCCCGAGCCGTGGACCGTACCCAGGCTGTATCGGTACCTGGGCTGGTCGCACCTGAGCCGGTGCACGCTGTACCGCCGGGTACGACAGGTGGCCGTCTGGCGGCGGCCCAAGCTGATGGCCCGCGGTGATTCGGCCCGGCCCGCGGTGGTGGCCGCGATCTCCGGACGGGTGCGGCTGCTGCCGACCGGAGCGGTGGTGTGGGCCGACGACGAGACGCATCTGCACCTGCTGCCACACGTCCGCTCCAGCTCGACGCCGCCCGGCCGGCGGCCGCAAATCCCCACTCCGGGCAAGAACCGCCAGATCACCGTGCTGGGAGCGCCGGAGACCACCACCGGCACTTTCCGCCACCGGCTCGGCCGACACCGTGCCGCCGACTTCCTCACCCTGCTGCGCCAACTGGTGGCAGCCTTCCCCAATGCCCCGGCGGTCGTGGTGATCTGCGACAACGACCCGCCTGGCACCGGCAGAGCGCTGGAAACGGTGCGAAGGGCCCGCGCTACCACGATGGGCCCCGCGGTTACGGGGTCGGGTGGTCGTGCACCGGCGACCGGTCGGCGTGGGCGCCGTGCAGCCGGTGGGTGAGCACCCGGCGGTGTCCGAGAAGCAGATCCCGTACGACCGGTGCCAGGACGGCCCCGAGCATGAGGGCCAGAAGACAGACCCACAGGAAGCCGGACTGTCCGGCGCCCAGAGCTGGGCCGAAGTGGTGGGCCGGGTTGAGGCTGCCGCCGGTGCTCGTGCCCAGCAGGGCGATGGACAGGCAGATGAGGAAGCCCACCAGACAGGGGATGAAGCGTGTCAGCCAGTGCACCGACAGAACAGCCCCACGAGGAGCACGGGGAAGCCCATCGACGCCGTCTCCGCCAGGAAGAGCCCCCGTGGCCGACCAGTCGGGGCGGCTGCAGGGCGGCGTAGGCCACCGGAGGAGCGCGCGTGACACTGCCCCACTGCCCCACATGCCCCGCGCCGCGAGCACGCCGAACAGCAGGACGAAGGTCAGTAGGAACTCCTGGGCACTGTGCCGGAAGACCGAGGAGGGCGCGGTGGGGTCGATCATGAGGTGCTCCTGATCTGCCGTGCGCGGATTCCCTGGATCAGAGGACGAAGCAGGTGCCGAAGATCTCGGTGGGTTCTTCGGGGGCGTATCCGCGCTGGGCGCGCCACTGGCGGTGCTGCTCGGATTCGGCGACGGCCTGACCGAGGAGTTCGGCCTGGCGGGCGCCGGAGATGCTGGGCTTGACGGTGGCCTGGTAGCCGCCGAAGTGGGCGGCTGGGCTCCATTTTGCGGGCGTCAGCAGCGACTCGATGCGTGGGATGTCCTGCTCCGGCACGGAGAGGAAGTCTGAGAGAGGACGGCCAGGTCGCCGTAGTAGCCCGGGCGTAGGACGCCCTTGATGTCGTCCTCGCCGGTCAGCTTCGCGGTTCCAACGGTGCGCTGTGTCCGCTGCCCGGGACATGAGGCCGCGGTGGGCCGACTGGTGTGGGCTCATCGGCCTCGTCGGCGCTTCCGCCCGGAAGGCCGGCAGGCGGGTGGCCGGAGGGTGTCCGACCCCCGCCTGTCGAGTTCGGGTGGATCAGCCGGCGGCGTTGTCGCCGATGAACTTCTTTGCGTAGACGACACCGAGGCCGTAGCCGCCGTCGTGTGCCTTGGCGATGTCCAGGACGGCGTCGTAGGTCTCGCCGCGGGCCCAGTCACGCTGCAGCTCCAGCAGGACCGGGAGCCAGTCGACGGTGTGGGCGCCGGCCGTGGCCATGCGCTGGATGGCGTGCGCGTGGGCCTCGGGGGTCAGACCCCCGCAGGCGTCGGCGATCGACGTACACCTCGTAGCCCTGGGCAAGCGCGGAGAGAGCGGGCAATGCGACGCACACCTCGGTCCACAGGCCGGACAGTACGATCTTCTTGCGGCCGGTGGCCTTGATCGCCTCGATGAAGGCGCTGTCCTCCCAGGGATTCATCGTGGTGCGGTCGATGACCGGCTGCTTGGGGAAGACCTCGGCGAGCTGAGGAAGAAGGGGACCGGAGAAGGTTTCTGCCGCAACGGTGCTCAGGATGACCGGGACGTTGAATGCCTTGGCGGTCTTGGCCAGTCCGACGGTGGCGTTGACGATCGCCGTCCGGTCGCCGCTGCCGACACCGAAGAACATCTGCGGCTGGTGGTCGACGAACACGAACACCGAGTTGTACGGGGTCAGCAGGTTCGGGCTCGGGGTGGGCGTGGCCACGATCTCGGCGTCGGGAAGCTCGCGATTCAGATCCATGCGAATGTCTCGATTCTTGATGTTGGCGGATGACGCACACTCAGCGCGTCACTTGTTCGTGCAAGGTTGACCGGACGGAGCAGGATGGTGTGACACGCTTTGACAGTGGTCCGGCTCGAGTCGGCTCTGCATGCAGCTGGGACACCAGTGGATCAACGACAAGGAGCCCAACCGGCGCCGAGGTGGCGAAGCTTCTCTGGATCAGGGAGCAGACCGTCTGTGTCTGGCGCCACCGCCGGGCCACGGAGCCGCTGGGCGAGGCGACCTCCCGTACCTGGGACCGGACGAGGATCTCTGGGATGCGCGCTTCACTCACTATCTGCCTGAGGACCCAAGTCGGACTCTTGCCACCTTCGGCGCCGGACCTGCCATAGGGCTGTCACTCGCACGCCACTTCGAGCGTAAAGGCTTCCGTATCGCACGCCGTCGCGGCCATCACCGAGAAGTACGGCCGCATCGACGCCGTGGAGTTCAGTCCGGTCGGCGGCAATATGGGCGACGGCATCGAGCCCGTGCTGGATGTGGACCCGGAAAACCTCCAGCTGGTCCTCGACCGCTTCTGGCTGTCGGGCGTCACCCTGGTGCGGGCCGTGCTCCCGGGCATGGCGAGCGCGGTGACGGCGCGATCCTGTTCATCGCGTGCCAGCCCGGTATTCACCCCAACCTCAACACCGTTCTCGCCGACAAGGGTGTCTACGTCGGCGCGCTGATCGAGGGCGGCGTGCCGCACCAGGCCAGCGGCTCGGCGCCCGGGCCGCTGGAGGTCGAGCCCGACTGTAAATGAGCACGGTGGCAACTGCGTTGGGCTCGGTCGGCCACCGGCCCGAACGCCTCCCCGGCGGGCGCCGGCGAGGCGGGGGCGGCATCGCTCACCGCGAAGCCGAGGATCTGGCGAGTGGGTCCGCAGCGGCATCCACCGCCGTCTTCCCCCGGCCCGGACCGAGTTGCTCTGTCGAGGCCTCGTCTCGGTGTTCTTCACCGTGGTCGGCATCGGAGAGGCCCGCGGAACGGGGTATCTGCTGCAGTGCGTTGGACACGGCCCGCATGTGGTCATCGAGCTCTGCGAGCGCTCGGCGCAGTTCGGTGGCACGGGTCTCGAGCTCGGTGGCCTCGGCGGTCAGCGACACAACGGTGGCGGTGACCGCGCGACGGTTCTCAGATGCTGGGATCATCACGTGTCCTACTTCGGTAGAGACCTGAAGAAATCGGGCCGGCGTGGCGGACACAGGTGATCGATGCCCGATGCCCGATGCCCGATGGGCCGGTATCCGTCCCGATTTCAGGCAGTAGCCGTCTGGTCCGTCTGTACCGCCGAGATGTCGAGGATCAGCTTCACCTTGTCGCTGACCAGGACGCCCCCCGTTTCCAGCGCCGTGTTCCAGGTGAGTCCCCAGTCGGAGCGCTGCAGGGTGGCTGTGCCCTCGAAACCGACCCGGTGGTGCCCGTAGGCGTCGCGGCTGGCTCCGCCGAATTCGAGATCGATGGTGATGGGCAGTTCGACATCCTTGATCTTGAGGTTTCCGCTCAGCCGGAACTCGTCACTACCCGCATCGACGATTCCGGTGGAGCGGAACGTCATCAGGGGGAACATCGAAGAGTTGAAGAAGTCAGGGCCCGTAAGGTGCGTGTCCCGCTCCCGAATGCCCGTGTCCAGGCTTTCGGTCTGGACGCTCACATAGGCCTCGGACCGGGAGGGCTGGGACCCGTCGAGCTTGAGAAGGCCTTCGAAGGAGTCGAACTTCCCACGCACATTGGAGATCATGGCGTGCCGGACGGAGAAACCGATCATGCTGTGGACCGGGTCAATGGTGTACGAACCGGTGAGTGCTTCATACGGGTCGGTGCTGGGAACAGTGCTCTGGTTGCGGTTTGTGAGCATGGCGAACTCTTTCCTTCGTGGTGTGGATTACGGATGGGGTGGAATTCCGGCACGGCTCGTAATAGGGCGCACCGCGGCATGTTCGTGCGGCGAAGGGAACGACCGGCCGCCGGGGGTGCGGGGTGGCCCCTGAGGCCAGGGGCCACCCCGACCACTCACTTCTGCTGCGCGAGCCAGTCGGCGAAACGGGTCTCAGCGATGCGCGCGTCCGGGCCGGGAAGGAGGGTGGTCTCCTTCACCTCGGCACCGGAGTACGGGGCGTGCGGGTCCGTCACGACCGTGCGGGGGTCCTGCTTGGCGGCGAGCGCCTTGCGGATGAGCTCGTCCAGCTGGAACGTGTCGGGGCCGGCAACCTCCACCAGGCCGTTGAGGGGCGTGCCGACGGCCGTGCGGCCCACGGCGGCGGCCACGTCGCCGGAGTAGATGGGCTGGATCTTGACGGGGGCCAGACGCACGGTGTCGCCCTCGGTCGACATGGCCGCGATCCCCTTCATGAACTCGAAGAACTGGGTGGCGTGGACGATGGAATAGGGGATGCCGGACGCCTTGATCAGCTCTTCCTGGACCTGCTTGGCGCGGAAGTACCCGCTCTCCTGGAGGCGCTCGGTGCCGACCACGGACAGCGCCACGTGGTGCGTCACGCCGGCCTCGGCCTCCGCCTTCAGGAGGTTGGTCGTGGAAGTGCGGAAGAACTCCATGACGGGCTCGTCCTCGAACGAGGGGGAGTTCGACACGTCGACCACGACCGAAGCGCCCTGCAGAACCTCGGCCAGGCCCTCACCCGTCAGCGTGTTGACGCCGGTGTTGGGGGCGGCCGGCACTGCTTCGTGGCCGTGCTCGTTGAGCTTTTCGACCAGCTGCGAGCCGATAAGGCCGGTACCGCCGATGACTACGACCTTCATGATGGGGATCCTCTCGGAGGTTTCTTAATGTGCAGCGGGCATTTCTGAGGTGAGTCGCTCGCCTGCACCGGTCACTGTTGTCTGTACTAGGAAAGACAGGATGGTGACTGTATTTGTGACAGGGCACCGGGTGGATTTCGCTATTTCTTTTTCTGGGACAGGAACCGGCAGGTCACTCGGCGAGCTTGCCGTCGGTTGAGACTTCTTCCATCAGGAAGGAGATCTCCTCAGGGATGGGAGGAATGCTCTCGCGGGTGATCCCGGTCGTCGGCGACCACACGAGGTTGACCTGGAGCGCCGGGTCCAGGTCCGGGTAGTCGCTGCGGTTGTGGCAGCCTCGGGTCTCACGGCGCTCGAGTGCCGCTTCGAGCGTGGCCCGGGCCGCCAGGGCCGCGGACTTGAGGTCGAAGGCGTGCGCGAGATCCTGGTAGCCGGCGATGTCGGGATGCACGCCGACGTTCTCCATCCGCTTCTCGATCACATCGAGTTCTCCCAGCCCGGCCCGCAGCCCCTCCTCGTCACGCACGACGCCCGCGTACTCGGTCATGGTGTTGCGGATGGCGCGTTGCAGCGCGCGGACGTTCTCCGGCCCGTCCGCCACGAGCAGCTCGTCGACCTCGGCGCGAGCCTCGGCCACCGCCGACGCCGAGCGCGGCTGCGCGGTCAGCGAGTCCGAGTAGGAGGCGGCGGCCTGCCCGGTGATCCGGCCGTAGACCAGCAGCTCGACGAGGCTGTTGCCGCCGAGCCGGTTGGCGCCGTGCAGGCCGCTCGCCGCCTCACCGATGGCATACAGACCGCGCACGTCGGTGCTGTGGTCCTCCGGCCGGACCCAGACCCCGCCCATCGAGTAGTGCGCCGTGGGCGCGACCTCGATCGGTTCACGGGTGATGTCCAGCATCTGCAGGTCAAGAAGTGTCTGATACACCCGGGGGAGCCGGTTCATGATCGTCTGCCGGGGGAGGTGGGAGACATCGAGCCACACGCCGCCCTTGGATGTGCCACGGCCCTCCTTGATCTCCGTATAGGAGGCGAGGGCCACCCGGTCGCGGGTGGAGAGTTCCATGCGCTCGGGGTCGTAGCGGGCCATGAACCGCTCGCCGAGCGCGTTGCGCAGGATGCCGCCCTCACCGCGTGCGGCCTCGCTGACGAGGGTGCCGGCCGCGTTCTCCGGCTCGATGATCCCGGAGGGGTGGAACTGGACCAGCTCGGGGTCGCGCAGACGGGCCCCGGCGTCCACGGCCAGCCGGAACGAGTCACCGGTGTTCTCGTCGCGCCGCGACGACGTGCGCCGCCAGATGCGGGTGTGGCCGCCCGCCGCGAGGATGACGGCGTCGGCGTGGATGAGGTAGCGCTTCCCGTTCGCGAGGTCGAAGCCGTAGGCCCCGAACACCGCTCCGTCGTGCACCAGGAGCCGGGTGATGTACACGCCGTCGAGCATGGGAATGTCCAGCTGGCTCGCGCGCCTGATGAGCGTGCGCTGGATCTCCAGACCGGTGTAGTCGCCGGCGAAGGCGGTACGCCGGAACTTGTGCGCGCCGAAGAAGCGCTGGGAGATACGGCCGTCCTCCTCCCGGGCGAAGGCCATGCCGTAGCGCTCCAGGTCGTCGATGCCCAGGGCGGCGCCCTGGGTGACGATCTCGGCGGTGCGGGGATCACCGAGCAGGTAGCTCTCCTTGAGGGTGTCAGCGGCGTGCTGCTGCCAGCTGTCCTCCGGGTCCATTGTGGCCAGGGCCGCGTTGATTCCACCGGCGGCGAGGGATGTGTGGGCGTCCTCCTTGGGGCGCTTGCCGACGGCGAGGACATCGATGCCGGCCTCGGCCAGCTCGATCGCCGCCCGCAGACCGGCTCCGCCGGTACCGATCACCAGCACCATGGTGGAGAGACGTTGTTCTGTGGCAGCCACGATTGCTCCGATCGTTGTGGTCGTCACCCACTACGACCGGATGACCAAGGGCGTTGTGACACGCGCGACGCGAACTCCCCGTCCCGGACACCCGCCGAGTACTGACGCGAGCCCCAGCGCGGGCGCGAGAGGCGAGGACAGCCCGTGGTGCCATGTCGTCGCCCGCCACCTGTGCGGGCGGAGCGTCAGGGGAGGAGGCTGTCCAGGGGCCCCGGGATCGGCGAGGAGGGCGTCGTCGACATCGGACCCGGATTCGATCAAGGAACGGATCGAGTCGATGACGTCCCACACATTCACGTTCATCGCCGCAAGAACGCGGTTTGCCGCGGATGGCAGGCGTTGGCGACATCGCCCGCGGCGTAGATGCCGGCCACCGAGGTCTGCAGATGCTCGTCGGTGACAATGCCGCTGCGCACCTCCAAGCCCGCTTCCTGCGCGAGTTGGACAGTAGGCGTGATGCCCACGACCACGGCGTCCGCGGCCAGGTGGCTGCCATCGGCGAGCACTACGCCGTCCACGCGGCCGCGGCTTCCGGCGATGCGCTCGACCTGCGTACGGGGGCGCACATCCTTACGCCCGAGGACGTTCGTCAGCGGCAGCTCCGAGTGCTCGAGCACCGTCACTTCCGCTCCGGCCATCCGGGCGGCCTCGGCGGTCTCGAGGCCGATCCATCCGCCGCCGATCACGACGATTCCTGGCTCCCTCGGTGAAGGGGTCCTTGAGCCGTTCACTGTCTCTCACGCGTCGCGGGTACAGAACCTTGCCGAGATCCGCGCCGGGAACGGACAGCCGACGCGGGGACGAGCCGGTGGCCAGGAGCTTGGCGTAGGGCACACGGCGTCCGTCGCCTGCCTCCGCCGTCTTGCCCGCGGGCAGACCGTTCGGCCCGGTTGTCACACCGTCACAGGTTCCTTGGTCATACCGGATAGCCGGATGGGCTGCACCGGTCAGCCCCTGTGAACGTCTCCGCCGGTGGCGAAGGAGGAGAAGATGACGTACGTCATTGCGCAGCCCTGTGTCGACGTCAAGGACAGGGCCTGCGTGTTGGAATGCCCGGTGGACTGCATCTATGAGGGCGAGCGGATGCTCTACATCAACCCCTCCGAGTGCGTCGACTGCCACGCGTGCGAGCCGATCTGCCCGGTGGAGGCCATCTTCTACGAGGACGACCTCCCGCAGTACTGGGTGCACTACCGGTCCATCAACGCGGAGTACTTCGAGCAGCCTTCCCCGCGGCAGGAGGTACGTGCGGTCACCCATGGCGACCACCGTCTCGTCGCTGAGTTGTCCCCGCAGAGTTCACACAAGCGGGACATCGCCGTGTTCACCATCGGCAAGGAAGAGGCTGCCGACGCCGACCTGTGGTTCCCCTCGCCGTGAGAAGCGTGGGGTGGGTACGGTGACCACCGATGCGTCTCCGGTGAGAAGGCGATGCACCGGGCAGCGGCCTGCCACCTCCAGCAGGCGCTCTATCTGGGCCGGCTCCAGGTCGCCGGCCGGCCTGATGTTCTTGACTATTTGTGCGCGTGTGCACGATCCGAGCGCGGCCAGGAGCAGCTCTCCCGGTGTGGGCCCCGTATCCAAGCTGATGGGCTCGGGCTCGTCTGCTGTGATGGTGTGCGGCCCGACCGCGATGGAGCGGGCAAGACGCTCGCCCTCACGAATCGACACCGTGCGTGTGTGAACGGCCCGGGAAGCGCCGTGTGCCACCGAGTGGCGGCACACGGCAGCTGCCCCTAGGGAGCCAACGTGATGGTGGTCGGCGTTCCCTGCGAGGCCATCTTCGCGTAGGGGCACAATGCGTCGGCCTTCTCCAGGAGGGGAGCGGCGATCTCCGGAGTGACACCTGGCCACTTGACCACCAGGTCGACACGGAGCAGATAGCCGCCGTCTCCCGGATCCCGCCCGAACGCCACGGTGGCTTCTACGGAGATCGCGGCAGGATCGAGTGCCTCCTGCCGCGCCACCAGGCTCAGGGCCCCGTGGAAGCAGGCCGCGAAACTGGCGGCGAACAACTGCTCGGGGTTGGTTCCCTGGCCGTCCCCTCCGAGTTCGGCGGGCATGCGCAGGCTGAGGTCCAGGGCCCCGTCGTCCGACCGTGCAATCCCCGAGGCTCGCCCGTGGCCGGCCATACCGCCGCTGACGGTCACAGTCGTGGAGTAGATGGGGGAGAAGGAATCCCCGTCGAAGTCCTTGTCGGTGGACAGATTGGGCAACTTGATCTGGTCGTTCACAGCATGACTCCGGCGTCGCCGCGGTATCCGCCCCGGCAGCACCCGGCAGGCACGCACGGAGCGGGCAACGCGGTGGAAGGTGAGGGGCCGGCCTCTGCAGGCGTCTTTGCCTGGCGGGTCGGGGAATACCCCCATCCGCAGGCGGGGGCCACCGTGCCGCTCATGACATTCGTCATGTGGTGTGTCCTTCATCTTGGAGAGACCTTGGGTTCCGGATAGCTAGTTGACCGGCAAGTCACCTCTCTCGTGACACAGCCGGCACCTCACTCCAGGGCCGCGCAGGTTCCCCGACTGACGCGCTGGGCGTTCAGTCGCTCAAGGACGTCACGTAGGGCAACAGCTTGGCCGGATTCATCAGAGACAAGAACAGCCGGTCGTCCATTGGCCTCGACCCACCGAATGTCCATCTGGGGCCAGAACCGGGGAGCGAAGGCCACGAGGTACTTGGAGACGTGCGGATGTCCGATGACCGGAATCTTCGACGCGCCGCGCACTCCGCCGCCGTCGGAGTAACTGACGACGTCGCCGGTCACGTAGGTACTGCACCTCCGGCGAATCCTCACCGGGGTGCCAGTACGGCACCAGGTCGCCGCTCAGCGCGCTGTCCGGGATGGGAAGCTCCAGAACGTCGCGCATCTGACGGAACTGCGCCATCGTGAGCTTCTTCATCTGGTGGTTGGCGTTGCGTGACTCGAAGTCCGGTCCCAGCGTGTGCCCCTTCACCGTCTGGGCGAGGACGACGGTGGGTTTCCCGCGGTGTTCGAGGGCGGCCCGGTAGGCGGCGTAGACCTTGAGCGGTTCGTGCCCGCCGCGCGAGTTCTCGAACATCTCCACCAGTTGGGCGTCGCTCAGTCCGGCGGCGATGCCGGAGAGAGCGTCGCCGGTGAAGAAGTGCTTGCGTATGTAGGCGGCGTCCCGTGCCGCGTACGTCTGCATCTGCGCGTCGGGCACCTCGCCGAGGCGCTTCACGAGCTCGCCGGTGGTGTCCTGCTGCAGCACCGGGTCCCAGGCCTTGCCCCACAGGGACTTGACCACGTTCCAGCCGGCGCCGCGGAACCGAGTCTCGAGCTCCTGAACGATCTTGGAGTTCGACCGTACCGGGCCGTCCAGGCGCTGCAGGTTGCAGTTGACGACGAAGGTGAGGTTGTCCAGACCCTCACGGGCGGCGAGCGCCAGGGCGGCCATCGACTCGGGCTCGTCCATCTCCCCGTCCCCGAGGAAGGCCCAGACCCGCGATGCGGAGGTGTCCTTGATGCCCCGGGCGTGCAGATAGCGGTTGAACCGGGCCTGGTAGATGGCCGTGAGCGGGCCGAGGCCCATGGACACGGTCGGGAACTCCCACAGCCACGGCAGACGCCGGGGGTGGGGGTAGGACGGCAGTCCGTGGCCGCCGGCCTCACGCCGGAAGGCGTCCAACTGTTCCTCGTTCAGGCGCCCATCGAGGAACACGCGGGCGTAGATACCCGGCGAGGCATGCCCCTGCAGGTACAGCTGGTCGCCTGAGCCATCCCCCTCCTTGCCCTTGAAGAAGTGGTTGAACCCGATCTCGTAGAGCCACGCCGCCGACGCGTAGGTGGAGATATGACCGCCAAGGCCCAGGCGCGAGCCGCGCGTCACCATCGCCGCCGCGTTCCACCGGTTCAGCGCGGTGATCCGGGACTCCATGGCGATGTCACCGGGAAAGGTCGGCTGCGAGGCCGCAGGGATCGTGTTGATGTAGTCCGAGGACAGAAGCCCGGGCAAGGTCATCCCGGACCTGGCCGCGTACTCGTGCACACGTCGCAGCAGGTACACCGCCCGTTCTGGCCCGGCATTCCTCATGACGGCATCGAGTGATGCCTGCCATTCCGCGGTCTCCTCGGCGTCACGGTCGGGTAGCTGGTCGAGCTCACTCGTCGCGGAGAGCTCTGCGGGCCGGTCCGGATCACTCATGGCAGCCTTCCTGTCAGGGCGTGGGGAGGGGAGGGGCCGGCTGCGGACGCGGACGTGCTTCCGGTGCCCGCCGGCAGTGTGTGCGCCGTAAGGCGCGCATCACATGGAGGGGTCACCGCCGGGCGAGCCACTGGGCGAACGTTTCGTGCCCCAAGTGGGCGTCCGGCGCGGGAAGCAGCGTCCGCTCCCCGACCTCCGCACCGAAGAAGGGGGCGTGTGTATCGGCGACCACCTCACGCATGTCGCCCCGCGCGGCCAGCAGCTTCGCGGTGAGGTCGTCGAGACGGTGTTCCTCCGGGCCGGCGACCTCGAGAGTGCCGAACAGCGGTACCCCCACGGCGACATGAGCGATCGCAGCGGCCACATCGTCCGCCGACACGGGACGCGTCAGCACGGGCGCAACATGCACGACGTCTCCGTACGTCGCGGGGCGCGACATGTACTCCACCGACTCGAAGAACGGCGTGGCGCGCACGACGGAATGGGGAATCGGCGAACGCCGCACCTGTTCCTCCTGCAGCGCCTTCGCACGGAAGTACCCCGCCCGCAGACGCTCGGCCCCCACGACGGACAGGACCACGTGATGTTCGACGCCCGCCGATGCGGCGGCCTCCAGCAGGTTGCCGGTCGCGGTGCCGAAGAACTCCAGGCTCGCCAGCTGCCCACGGGATGGCGCGTCGGTGACGTCCACCACGACGTCGGCGCCGCGCAGGGCCCGGGTGAGCCCCTCCCCGGTCGTGACGTCGACGCCACCACCGCGTGACACAAGCACAACCTCCACACCATGATCCCGGAGCCTGGCCACAGTCCTGGAGCCGATCCGCCCGGTGGCTCCCGCAACAACGACTCTCATCTGGGTCTCTTCCTGTCGGGGGTTTCGGTGACCCCACTGGTGCCTTCTTGACGGTGACGGTGATGGTGAAGTCAGCCACCAACCCACCACACCTACGACAGGGCTCGTGCCGTTGTTGTGACACTGCTCAGCCGTGTCACGGATCCACGGGGCACTCGGTCATCACTGAGAGACCGGTCATGGGGCCAGAACACACGATCACAGCGTTCGTCGAACGATGTGCGGGCACGGTGGCGCGGTGACCTATGGAGGTGCAGCACAGTGTCGGACAATCATTCAGTGAGCAGGACGAGCGAGCAGTCACGGTCGCAGGGGTGGAAGGCGGCGGCGAAGATGCTGCAGGACGCCGGGCCGCTCGTCATCCCCGAGGGTGCCTCGGCGATGACCATCTTCGTCGAGTGGGAGCCCGGAGACCTGGGAACGCCTCCGCACCGCCACTCGGGGCCGGCCTTCGGGTACGTCATCGAGGGCGCGGTCCGCTTCGAACTCGAGGGCGAGCCCGAGCGCGTGGTCGAGGCCGGCGGGACGTTCTGGGAGCCGGGTGGTGACGTCATCCATTACCAGGACGGCAACGCACTGGCCGATGCGCCAACCCGGTTCACCGTGACAATGATGTGCGCGCCGGGCAAGCCCATGCTCGAGCTGGTCTCCGAGGAGGAACTGGCACAGCGGGCCCACCTGCGCGCCCCGCGGCCCACCGACTGACGCCACCAGGCCGTACAGGCCGGTTACGAAGGGACCCCATCCGCTCCGGGGAGGGCATGACAGGCATGACTGCTCCTGACGTCGTGTACCGCATGCTGACAGCGCTGTTCACGGCTGGGGCCGTCCACACGCTGCGGCATGGCGTCCTGTCACGGAGTTCCGGACGGCGCGACCGGATCGACCATCTCCTGCACACCGACATGGCCCTGGCCATGGCGGTGATGCCGTGGAGCTGGGGACGCATGCTGCCGCAGGCGCCGCAGACGGCCTTCTTCGCGGCTGCCGCACTGTGGTTCGCGCTGACCGCGATCGGCCGCCGCCAAGGGCCGTGGCCGGCCGCAGCCATACGGAGGCTGCCGTACGCGGCCGGGATGGCCGCGATGGCCTGGATGACGCACTCCACGGCGGGCTCCTCGCACGAGACCCTGGCCGAGGGCCTTCCGGCGGTGCACCAAGCCGCGCAACTCGGCCATGTCGCGGAGCAGTCGCAGACCGCCAACGCGGTCTTCCGGCTACGACATCTTCAACAAACTCCTTACATTCCGTGGATGTGCCACGCACGTACGAGTGACCTCGCTGACCGCCCGCAGGCCGACCCGGCTGCCCGCCGACACCCGGCCGCTGCCGTCGATGGCCGCCTACGACGCGCTGCTGCGGCACCGGCCCGCCACCGCCTGTCCCAAGGGAGAACCACCGCGAGTGCTCAACGCCACCGGGGTCTGACCGAGCAGGCCGCCGACGCCGCCATCGACAGCGCCTGCCGGATGCTGCGGCTGCCCACCATCCGGGCCCAGTTCCCCGACGTCGCCAGCGCAGCTGCCCGCGAGCAGATGACCTATCGCGGCTTTCTCGCCGAGCTGCTGATCGCCGAGTGTGACGACCGGGCCCGCCGCCGCTCCGAGCGGTGGATCAAGGCAGCCGGTTTCCCCTGCCAGAAGGCCCTGCGGGACTTCGGCTTCGACGCCAACCCGAAAATCGACCCGGCCGCGATCCACACCCTCGCCTCCTGCGAATGGATCAAGAAGGGCGAGCCACTCTGCCTGATCGGGGACTCCGGCACCGGCAAGTCCCACCTGCTCATCGCGCTGGGCACGGAGGCCGCGAGGCCGGCTTCCGGGTTCGCTACGTGCTGGCCGCCAAGCTCGTGAACGAACTTGTCGAGGCCGCCGACGAACGCCAGCTGACCAAGACCATCGCCCGCTACGGCCGCGTCGATCTCCTCGCGATCGACGAACTCGGCTACATGGAACTCGACCGCCGCGGCGCCGAACTGCTGTTCCAGGTCTTGACCGAGCGGGAGGAGAAGGCGTCCGTGGCCATCGCCTCCAACGAATCGTTCGGAGGATGGACGAAGACCTTCACCGATCCCCGGCTCTGCGCGGCGATCATGGACCGGCTCACCTTCGGCGGCAACATCATCGAGGCCGGGACCGACTCCTACCGTCTTGCCCGTGCCAAGACTCATCCAGCAGAAGACTGATCGCAGCCGCCGCGTCCACTACCGTCCCGTCAGCGGGCAACTCGCCTCCGGGCCAGGCGCGTTGCCCGCCGACCCACATCGTCCGCAGCCCGGCGGCACGGCCGCCCGCGATGTCATGCTCGGGATTGTCGCCGATCATCCAACCGCCTTCGGCCAAGGCCCGACCGCACCGTTCAGCGGCCAGTTGGAAGATCCGGACGTCCGGCTTGCGGATGCCGACCTCGCCGGAGATGCAACAGGCGTCCACCCGCTCGCCCAGCCCGGACCGTTCGATCTTCATCAGCTGGTTGTCGGCCATGCCGTTGCTGACGATGCCCACCCGCCAGCCAGACGCCCGCAACTGCGACAGGCCATCGAGCACCTGCGGCTCACACCGCACCAGGTCCGGCATCCGGGCGCGGAAGGAGGCCCACAACTCGTCGGCCGGTTCTGCCAGTGCGAAGTGTTCCCGCACCTCGTGAAAGAACTGGTCACGAGGCCGGGCTCCATGCCTGTCCGCAGTGATCAGCCAACGTGTTGCCCCGCCTCCGAGCTCGCGCTCGTCGGCGAACTCCGCCGCCCACACAGAAAAAGCAAGCTGCCGGTCGATCAGGGTGTTGTCCAGGTCGAACAGTGCCAACCTCTGCACAGGGCCCAACTCCCACAACCCACCCGACCCCGGCCCCATCCTCTCGGCGAGGTGGGGCCAATTCCCGTTGTCAGATCATGGCATGGGATCGCCAAGTGGGGCCAACTCACACTGTCCTCCGGGGCCATCGAAGACTGCCGAACCCACCCGTGTACCCCGGTCACCGGGTGAACAGTTCGAAGACGACGGCCTGATTCCCGCCGAACCGCGCACTGTGCGCGCAGGTGACGGCGGTGAGGAAACGGCGCGCGTACGTCTCGGGATCTTCGTTGGTCAATGCCTCGATGTACGCGTGATGCCGCAGCAGCGACTGCACCGCCTGCTCAAGGTCCCGGTCCGCGCGCACCGGGTGGGTGGGCTCGGGGAATTGCGACGGCGACCCACCGCACGCCGTTCGAGGGGCGCAGTCCCTGTTCGGTCAGTTCCGGGAAGATCCAGCGGTTGCCGGCGTCCGCCGCGGCGTCGAGGACGGCGCGGCCCACAGCCACGTGATCCGGGGTGGTCCAGGCACCCGGGCCCCAGGCCGCACGGTGGTTCAGGGTGATCGCCAGCTCGGGCCGGTGACGGCGGATGGCAGCGGCGATGTCGCGGCGCAGGGGGACGTCGTCTCGATCACGCCGTCCCGGTGGTCGAGGAACTCCACCGCGCCGACACCGACGGCGGCGGCACTGGCACGCTGCTCCTTCTCCCGCAGGGGTCCGGCCTCGGCCGGCGTCAGCGTGTCGATGCCCGCTTCTTCGCGCGTGGCGAGGACGTGGGTGATCTCACGGCTGTCCTGGACCCAGGAGGCGATTGCGGCCCGAGCACCCGTATTCGAGGTCATCGGGATGGGCCACCACGGCAAGGGCACGCCGCCAGTCGGTCGGCATCGGCCGCAGTTGCGGGAGAGGCGAATCGGACACAGTACCTGCGTTCATCGATTGTTCCCGTGATGGTGCGAGAGCCGCGGCGCCAGAGGCGGTTCCGTCAACCAGCCGTGGGCTCGCCAATGAGCCCGGTGACGGACCGCAGAGGTCTTTCCCAGCGTCATGAAGGCCAGCAAGGCTCCGATCGCCAGGCTGGCTGCGCACAGCGGCATCGCCCGGCTGAACGACGCGTCGAAGGCTGTGCCTGAGCGGTACGCGTCCGGTCCCATGCCGGCGAGCAGCGGCAGCGCCGCTACGGCTACGAGTCCGGAGGCCCGGGCCGCCGCGTTGTTGATGCCGCTCGCGAGCCCGGCGTTCCTGTCGTCCACGGACGACAGGAGTGTCACGGTCAGCGGAGCGACAAAGATGACCATCCCCGTCCCTATGACAAGCAGGGCGGGGAGAACGTCGACGAAATACGACGCGCCGGTGCCGACACGGAGCGTCATCAGCATTCCCACCGCGCACATGAGGGGACCCGCGGTCAGCGGAACGCGCGGACCGAGGCGCTGGGCGAGTTCACCCGAGTGGGACGAGAAGATCAGCATGAGGACGGTGGTCGGCAGCATGGCGGCGCCGGCTTCGAGCGCCGAATACCCGACGACTATCTGGAGTTGGAGGGCGGTCAGGAAGAAGAACCCGCCCAACGCCGCGTACAAGCAGAGGGTGATCAGGTTGATCGAGGTGAACTGGCGGGAGGCGAAAATGGTCAACGGCATCATCGGATCGGGGCGACGCCGTTCGACGAGAACGAACGCGATGCCGGCCGCCACACCGCCGGCCGCCGTGACGGCGATCATGGCACCTCCGTCGCGGGCCTCGGTCAGCGTGTACGTCGCCAGCCCGAGTGCGAGCGCCCCGAGGACGGTCCCCAAGACGTCGAAGCCACGCTGCCGGTGTGCGGTGTCCGCT